>JAEEXJ010000017.1 GCA_016291475.1 Lachnospiraceae bacterium
GCGTTCTCGGAAGTTTGTCGAACATAGCTTTTCTGATATCCGCAAGTGTATTGAAAGTTGCTTTATGGCTGATGCCAAGTCCCGCGGAATAGAACAGACACTTTATAACAAATCCCGACGCTCCTATAACGCACCATCTCATATACTCGGACAGATCGGTTACCCCTGCCAGAAGTTTAGTGATCACCTGAGCCGCTGCAATATAGGGAAGCATATTTCCAAGAACACCTATTACCGCAAGGATTATTGAAACAATAAGCTTGGAATGTTCTTTATAAGCAAGCTGCCACAAACGTTTAAGTGAAGTGAGCTGATCATCTTTAGGTTTTCTCCTCTTCTCCTTAAGAGTACTGGTTCTGTACAGCCACCTGTCATACATATCCTGAGTAAGTTTCCCATATTCAAGAACCTTACCGCCCTGCATATAGATTAGTTCATCACAGCACTCGGCTATAAGTTCGGGATCGTGGGTAACCAGGAATATTGTCTTACCTTTATCCTTTAATCCTTTGATGAGTTCCGATACCGCCTTCATATGGCGATAGTCCAAACCGCTGGTGGGTTCATCGAAAACAATTATGTCCCTTTCCGATACCACGGCACTTCCTATGGCCACCCTTTGCTTTTCTCCTCCGGAAAGCGAATGAGGATGTCTTTCTTCTTTATCTGAAAGATCCAGTTCCTTAAGAACTTCTCTTATCTTCTCCTCAGAATCCTCTTCCTCCTTAACCAGGCTGAAGACCATTTCTTCCATAACTTCATCGGTAAAGAGCTGATGCCCCACATCCTGCATTACCATGAATGTATTCTTAAGTCTTCTTCGTCTTGCGAATACTTCTCCACGGAATTCTATATTTCCGGTTGCCCTTCTTTCCAATCCGCAAAGAGCTCTTGCAAAAGTTGACTTGCCCGCACCGTTATCTCCGACAAGTCCTATTACGGCATTGCGAGATACTCTCACGTACGGAACATTAAGAGCCTCCTGAAGTGTTCCGGGATAAATATAGTGATAGTTCGAAAGAATTATCTTCTCGTTATCTCCGACATCAAGTCCCTTAAGAGGAAGATTCATTATGTCGGAACTTCTGAGCCCCATCTCAGCCATCTTAGTGCTTCCCAGATCCGTGAGTTGTTTCGGAGTACACTCCAGTTCTATTTTCCCTTTGTTCATATAAAGAACACGGTCCGCAATGGGAAGTACATAATACAGTCTGTGCTCCGCTATAACAACAGTCTTACCCTCCTTCTTCCAGATCTTGATTATCTCGGCCAGTTCCCTGATTGAATGGAGATCGAGATTCGAAGAAGGTTCATCCAGAACGATTATCGGCGCACCCGATGTATCGGCACATGCACAGGCCACCTTCTGCTTCTCTCCGCCGGACATCTTAAACAGATTTCTTCCAAGGAGATATTCCATTCTGAATTTATCCACGGTCCTTTCCAGTCTTTTTCTCATATCATCACGGCTCACCCCGCGATTCTCAAGAGAAAAGACCATCTCTTCGGTGGAATCTATGTTATAGAATTGTGTTTTGGGATTTTGGAATACCGAAGCTACAAAAGGAGCCAGATCATGCAGCATGGTTTTCTGCGTATCAAGTCCGTTTACCGTTACGCATCCTGTCATCTTTCCTTTGTAATAATTCGGGATCAGGCCGTTGATCATTCGGATAAGCGTAGATTTACCGCATCCGGATTCTCCGCACAGGAGTACCACCTCTCCCTCATTGATATGAAGGTTAAGGTCCCTGATATTATCGGCTCCGCCCTCATATTCAAAGGACACATTTTTGAAATTGATCATTTATATCACCTTTGATCATCGGGATATCAGATATACCGATGTTAAAAATATAACCATAAACAAAACAGCAAAAAGATCCCTGCCCGTAAACTTAACATCCGCATAGGTTGTATGCTCCACAGGATTATCCAGGCCTCTTGAAAGTGCAGCAGCGGACAGATCATCTCCGGTATTTGCAATGGATATCATCAGGGGAACAACTCTGTATTCAATGGCTCGCATAGGATTTTCCCAGAATTTTTTTCTCGCGATGATGATCCCTCGCATAGCTGCCGCATCGTGTATTGCATGTCTTTCCTGATTCATAGTCGGAAAAAATCTGAAGATAACGGATAAGGGAATTGTGAATTTACGGCTCACTTTCATCTTGCCCAGCGCTGCTATAACTTCACTTACACTTGTGGATTTAATGATGTAATCACCACACGTGAACGCGGGTGCAAGTTTTAGTACAAGTCCTCCGAGCAGGACAACTATCATATTCAGGAACATGTTCAGCTGTATCGAAACGCGGTGCACATGTATAAACGCTGCAAGCGAAAATAAAACAAAATATTTAATCGCTCCGAGATACTGCCTGTTGCTGAGAAAAAGCAGGAAGGGTATAGTGCCCACCGCAACTGTAAACCATATATTTATATCCACCATCTCAAGAGTAGCGATGACTATGATGATGAGCAGTTTCGTTCTCGGATCCAGTTTGAATTTTTTCTTTTCGACATATCCGTTCATTATGCAATACCGGCTTTCTTGAAGTGCTTTTTCATCATCTTCTTAGCGAGGAAAGCTCCGCATACGGAACCAAGAATGATCATAACGATCGCGATCGGCATAAACCATGTGGGCATGTACTTTGCAAGCTGCTCCGCATACTGATCACCCATGGATTCTCTTATACCGTCCCAATATGAAACACCTGCAAACCAGAGGTTAGCGGGACCTGCAAGTAATCCCAAAGAAAAGACAGGGTAACTTACTGCGAAACTTTTGAACTTTTTATATCCGATGGCTTTCAGCAAAACATCAGCAAGAATGGATGCGGGAACTATGCAGATCGTACTGATGAATGTATAGCCTGAAACATACCAAAACGCTGCCATGATAAGGCCGCTTATGGTGATCATTCCGAATTTCTCTATCTTGATGTAATAAAGGCTCATGGGAATAGCGGTTATAACAGGCCCCAGAAACATGAAGATGGGATAAAAGATCGGAATCGCATTAAACATCCCCGTAATAAATACGCAGATCGTATACAAAGCCGTATATATACCTACGGTGATCAGATCCTTACCTGTAAGTTTATTGTTATTCATAATATGTCCTCCTTTGGTTAGTTTTGCCTAACCTATGCTTATTATTTTAGGCCCTTATTAAGGGCCTATTGATCAAATACCCAGTAAATGTCTGTATCCGGCAATGCAATAGTCGCTTACAAGCTTGGTTTCCCGGGAAATCTCTTCGGCGCTTTTACCGTTCCTCAGGCCTTCAAAAACCGTCTTGATGAGAAAAGAAGATCCGATCTTGATGATGTTATCTGAAATTACATCCGGATTTTTGACATACTTTCCGCTAAGCTTCAGAAAGCTGATCATACTCTTTGCTTCTTCTTCGATAAGCGAATCGATGAAGTTCTCATACCCGGTTCCCACGGAAGAATCCGCTATAAGCAAAAACACATCCCGGTTCTTACACACATATCGTATAAGCGATTCCGAGGAACTGAAGGTTTCTTCGAAAGCCCTGATGATATCCGCCGAAGACTTTATTTTCAGAAAGTCTTTTTTCTCCGAAGAATACATATCCGACCATTTGTCCAATACCGGCCTTACCAGACTGTCAAAAAGATCTTCCTTGCTCTCAAAATGCGCATAGAAAGCTCCGTTGGTAACTCCCGCGTCCGTACATATCTTTCTGACCGACGCATCACGGAAGCCCTTTTCCCTGAATTGAACCATGGCACTTTTCAGGATATTCTCATGTGTTTGCTTATAATCGTATGACATTTTGAATCAACCGTCCTCAAATATTACTGTGTAATATTACAACGTAATATTATTTACACCCAAAAGGAATCCGTGTCAAGTATAATCCTATAATTTTTGTGGGTTTATATTATGATCTGATCTCAAAGGGGTTTTCTTTTCCCTCATCCATCTCAAGAATTCCCTCGACGCAATGCTCCACCATCTCTCTTACCGCGACATCCGTATAGAATGCCATGTGAGATGTGAGAAGAACATTGGGATATGATTTAAGGACAGCCATATCGTGGTTATCCAGGATATCACCTTTTCTGTCCAGATAATAAAGACCTGCCTCATGCTCAATGGTATCGAGGCCGGCGAATCCGATCTTGCCGGATTCGATGCCTTCTATCATGGCCTGAGTATCGATGAGCATTCCTCTTGCGCAGTTTATGATCATGACTCCGTCTTTCATCATCCCGATCTGGTCCTTACCTATCATGTGATAGTTTGCATCAAGGCCGGGTACATGAAGTGAGATGATGTCACAGTTTTTATAAATGGTATCAAGATCGGTATACTCTGCGTATTTAGCTGCTGAGTCATTTTGTCTGATATCATAACAAAGCATCCTGCATCCGAATCCGGAGAGATGCTCTATTACTTTCGTACCGATCCTTCCTGTTCCGATGATGCCTACGGTGCAGTCCTGAATATGTCTTCCCAGTTTTCCTTTTAACGTATAATCCTGGATATTTCCTCTTTCGATGATGGGCATGATCTTACGCAGACCCATGAGCATCATCATAATGGAATAGTCGGCAACTCCGGTAGGATCGTATGAAATGGATGCGGTGCGGATCCCGATCTTATGGGCATATGCATTGTCGATATGGTCGTAGCCTATGGTACGGGTGGAGATATACCTGATACCCAACTCCCTGAACTTATCGAGAAGCGCGGGATCCATGGTATTCGTGAGAATACTTAATGCATCATAGCCCTCACACAGATATGCATTTTCAAGAGAAGGATATTCGGATGTAAATCCGTATTCTATTCCTTTTCTCTTACAGATATCTTCGAAAAATCCCTGCTCGTCATAAGGTCTTAATGAATATGCAAATATCTTCACGTCCTTAGTTCTCCTATCCTTGAATCATGACAGCTATGTCATATGCAGGAAGAGTTATCTTTCCTCCTCCCAGTTTTATTTTATCCTTAGATGTATTAAGCACACCGCCCAGTACGGAATAAGATGAATAATCCTGAGGTATTTCTATAACCGCTTTATCGGAAGAAAAATTTATCGCGATAAGAACCGGCTCTAATCCTTCAGCTTCTTTCAGATACAGCACGTAAGTATCGGATGATGCGATCACTTCCGTTATCTGTCCTCTCGATATTGCAGGGAAGATTCTTCTGAGTCTTACTGCCTGTCTGAAGTAATTATATATGGACAGTTCATCCTTAACCTGCTCTTCGTAAGTGCCGTATTTCATGGCAAAAGAATCCATGTCGGCAGGTCCCGCGCACATACCATCTCCACCGGGATCGGTACTCCACTGCATGGGTGCACGCTTGTTTTCATCTTTTCCGGACCCCTTCATCCCAAGTTCTTCACCGTAATATACGAATGAACTTCCGCTCATGAGAAGGTTAAGCGCTCCCGCCAGCTTTACCATGCTTTCCGCATCTTCTCCGGTGTAGTATCCTGCACTTCTTCCCATGTCGTGATTGGTATAGAACGGGGCATTGATATATGAAGGATTGTAGTTCGCATATAATTCATCTTCAGCAATCTGAGAAGCGATGAATCTATCCGGTGATACGATCCCTCTTACAGCACCTGCTATCAGCCCGTCCGAATCCGCAAAGGCAAAATCAAACATGCTGTCTGCTCCGCTCTCATAATACTTGGAATAATCAGCCTGGGATGCCCAGCCTTCGCATACTATGTATGCATCCGGATCTATGCTCTTAACATCCTCTGCAAATCTTCCGAGGGCCGCGGTGCTGCTTGCAGTATCATTTGTATAGTAACTTGTTACCGCATCCATCCTGAAACCGTCGCATCCCTCACCCAGCCAGAATGCGGCAATATCTTTGAATTCCGCGCGGACCTCTTCGTTGTCCAGATTAAAGTCCGGCATTCCGCTCCAGAATCTGGCTTCATAGAACCAGTCTGTTCCCGGAACCCTGCTGTATCCTCCAGATTCTTTATCGGTGAAATTGTAATAATCCAGGTATCTGCACTCATTTGCATCGGGCTCTTCACCGGGAGTAAGGGACTTCAGATAATCGCATGCTTCCTTAAACCATGGATGATCCGACGAAGAATGATTCATGACCATGTCATTATAGACGTGAATATTTCTCGCGTGGCACGCCTCGATAAGCGCTTCGTAATCCGCAAGAGTTCCGTACTCCGGATCTATATCCTTATAATCCGTAACATCGTATTTATGATATGTGGGGGAAGGACATATGGGGCTCAGCCAAATGGCATCAAATCCCATATCTTCTATATAATCAAGCTTTGAGATGATCCCCTGCAGGTCCCCTACCCCGTCTCCGTTGCTGTCGCAAAAAGAATACACGAAGACTTCGTATACGGTTCTGTAATTGTCATCCGATGAATAAAGGTCATGTGCGTCATTTACCTTGCTCATCTGAAGCGAGCAGGCACTTAAAATGACGGACATGACCGTTGCGGTTATGGCAGATACTATTTTGTTATATTTGAATTTACCCATGCAGGTATTTTACCACAAATCATACCCTGCAGGTTAGTTTCTCAAGATCAACAATACGGTCGCATAATTTTTCCGCCAGCGCCATATTGTGGGTAATGACCAGGAGTCCTAGCTTTCTCCTTTTTACTTCTTCCATCAAAACCTTCCAGATCTGAGCCTGGGTTATGGCATCAAGCATGGTACTCATCTCATCGGCAATGATGAGTTCAGTCTCAGGTCCCAATACTCTCGCCACACAAAATCTCTGGAGTTCTCCGCCGGAGAGTTCAGCCGGCCATCTGTTAAACCAGAGTTCCTTTTTTATATAAAGCTTTTCAAGGAGGCTATCATCCGGCATATAACCCTCCGCCAGAGAATCCGATATCTTCATCCCGGGATCAAGCGCCTTTTCCGGATGCTGGTAGATCATCTGAATGGGACAATATCCTTTTAGTGGTAGTCTTCCACCCTTCCAGGTAACCTGACCTTCATCCGGTTTTTCATATCCCGAGATTATCTTGGCAAGTGTACTCTTACCCAATCCGGAAGGTCCCACAAGGCCTACTACCTCTCCACGAGAGATCTTAAAATTCAGACCGCTTAATATTTTCTTCCCCTTAACATATCCGAAAGAAACTTCTTTACATTCGATCAAAGTATCAGTGTCCGTCAGCTCCGCAGTTTCCGATGGTTTATGATAAGCATCCGCAAAGCCGTTCTGGGGAAGCGCCTCCCAAAGTGCCCGGGTATAAGGATGTTTTATATATTCTCCCCCCTTTGCAAAATCTTCGCTGCTCAGAACATCCACAACTTCTCCATCGTAAAACACCGCTATGGTATCCGCATACTTTGCCGCAAGATCTATATCGTGGGTGATCATAAGGATCGCCCTTCCCTCTCCGGTCAAAGCCTTAAAATTCTCCATGGTCTCACGTGCAAGATCTTCACTCAGACCCGGAGTCGGTTCATCGGCCAGGATAACCTTAGCATCCGAAGTGACCGCAGTGGAGATCAGTATTCTTCTGGCCATTCCGCCGGACAGTTCAAAGGGATAAAGATCCGCTACCTCAGTTTTAAGACCGTATCTTTCAAAAACTTCCTTCTGCTTCTCTAAGCTTCCGCGCACGCCTCTTACCTGCTTTCCCACCTTCATTAACGGATCCAGGTATGTAAGAGACTGGGGAATCATGATCAGATCTTTTCCCAGTGTCTTTCTGCGGAGTTTTTTATCCAGTCTTTTCCCGTTCAGCAGTATTTCTCCGCCAGCTACCGCATTTTTCGGGAGCAGTCCGAGAGCCGCGTGTGCCAGGATACTTTTTCCGCTTCCGCTTGCTCCGACAACGGCAAGCATCTCTCCTTCACGAAGTGATATATTCATCTTTTTGATAACATCAAGCCTGACCTGCTTAAGCCCGCGGCGGTACATATTAAAGCTTACGGACAGGTCCCTGACTTCAAGAACTGTTTTTTTATTTTCATTCATATCCATAATCTTAAGTCCGTCACCTCTTTACAACTGACCGTTTGCGGGATCAAGAAGCAGTCTTAAGTTATTACCGAGGGCTTCAAACAGCACTACGATAAAAAGAAGACACACTCCCGGAAACACCGCAAGCCACCACATTCCGGTAGTCAGATACTGCATTGATTCGGACAATATAATACCGACCGCCGGCTGTTCTGCCGGAAGTCCGAACCCCAGGAATGTTATTGATGCTTCATGCATGATGGCATGAGGGAACATAAGCACAAGTCCTACCACAAATTGCGGGAGAACATTCGGTATGATATGGTGCATCGCAACCCATCTTATGCTATGTCCGAATCTGTATGAGGCATGAACAAAATGTGATTCCTTAAGGGATAATATTTCCGCCTGTACTATACGTCCCAGACTGCACCAGTGAGTCAGGATAACTCCTATGGCAACACCTTTTGCACCTTTTCCGAGAAGAATGGAAATAAGGATCAGCAGGATCAGATGTGGTATTCCCATGAACAGATCCACCATCCAATTAAACGCTGCTCTGGCCTTCCCTCCGATCATTCCGGCGAAAGTCCCAAGGAACAATCCGATGACCGATGAAAAGATCGAAGCAAGAAGTCCGATATAGATGCTTACGGATAAGCCTTTGATGGTTCTGCAAAACATGTCACGCCCCATCCAGTCCGTTCCGAACAGGTGTGATATCGACGGTCCGAGGTTTTTGTCGGCAAACTTTGGAGCATAACTTTCAGGATCCATTATGCATCCCGCTATGGTAATAATTGCGATCAAGAAGACTGTTAAGGATATAATGATCATAGTTCTTGTTCTTCTGTTTCCCTTCACCTGACCGCCCCCTCTCTGATACGGGGATCTGCCACCGTATACAAAATATTCGCAAGAAGGTTTCCTCCGAATACAAACAGAGCGGAAAACAGCGCTATTCCGAGAAACAGCGGTATGTCCCCTTTTAGTGCAGACTGAACCGTTGCATTTCCGAGGCCGGGATAAGTAAATACCGTCTCCGCCAAAACAGAACCGCCAAACAGTTCACTTATGGAACCGAACTGAAGTGTGATAAACGGAAGCATGATATTTCTGAGTCCGTGTCTTATCACAAAAGTCCACTTTCCCTCTCCCCGGGAAGTAGCAAATAGAGCATAGTCACTGTCCAGTGCCTGTCTCATTTTCTCGGCTGTCTGAAGCGTGATCTTGGATACACCGGTAAGCCCCAGAGTAAGCGCGGGTAGTATCATATGCTGTATACGTTGTGCAAAGGTCGCTTCATCAAAGGGGATACCTGCGGGTGATGCCAGTCCCATGGGGAGGAGCCTGAGCTTTACTGAAAAAAGAAGGAGCAGAAGCATCCCCACCCAGAATGCGGGTGAGGATTCAAGCGCAAGACAATATGTTCTGATCACCTTATCCGCAATACCACCTCTGTAAACAGCCATGATTATTCCGAGAACAAGCCCGATCACTCCGCTTAGGATCCAGGAGACGACCATAAGAGTAAGTGATAGTCTGAATCTTTCTCCGATAACCTGCGTAACAGGTTTTCTGTAGATCATGGACACGCCCATATCTCCGCGTATAAAATTGGTGATCCATTTGAAATATCTGGTAACAGGGGGTTCGTTCAGTCCCCAGTATTCTTCGATCCTTTCTCTCTGATCGTTAGTCACACCGGCTTCACCGACATAGCTTTCTACGGCATCTATCGGTGAAACCTCAACCATTGCAAATGTAACTATACTGACTGTGATAAGAAGAAGGATCGCTTTTAAAATACTCGCGATGATTTTCTTATACATAAGAGCTTATTCCCACTTCCAGTCACAGATGTTACTGAGTACAACCTGTCCGTTTGCGCAATGAGGCTGGACGGGCTGTTCGCCTATATTAAGTCCGTCACGTACAAAATAGCAGTGATCCGCACGTACATACCATGCTGCGGGAACATCACCAATAAGACTTGCTCCGGACTCACCGTCCCACTGTGCAAGCTTATAATATTTATATACATCCTCGATATTATCCGAAGCCATGGCAAGGGACATGTACTCATCTACGGAAGGATTTGAATAAAAGCTTGAATTACTCCAGCCCGCGCCCCTTGTGTTAGTTGAGTTCATAAGATAAAACTCATTGGGTGTATAATCTCCTCTTCCGAACATATAAGGAGTCGAGAAAAGCCTTGGAGTTATATCGGAATTTGCGGCACCTTCCGGAAGGATTGAAATACCAAGCGCCTTAGCCTGCTCTGCAATAGCCATTGCCATTGCCTGGCGGTTTGCGTTATTGGAGGTATAAAGAAGCGTAAACTCTGCCTTTACCCCGTCCTTCTCACGGATCCCATCACCGTCCTCATCGGTCCATCCGCCCTCTTCAAGCATGCCGATTGCCACATCAAGGCCCGAATTGGATCCATCAAGTGCGGTCTCTTCATTGAACCAGGGCATGGTATCACACATGGAGTAAGAGGCAATTCCGTATCCGTTGAATACGTCTCTTATAAGAGCTTCTCTATCGATTCCCACAGCAAGAGCCCGGCGGATGACCACATCACCGGTAACATTGTTTCCGATAGGGCGTCCGTCTTCGGATGTCTTTCCTTCATCATATGTAGTGGGGAAAATAATACCGTAATTATCGATGGATTCTATGGGAACCATACGATATCCGTCAATAGACTGGGTTGCAAGATTCTGATTGGTATAGATGATATCAACATCACCTCGCTGAGCAGCCATAAATGATGCATCATCATCCATAAAGAGGAGGATGATCTTTTTGATCTGAGGCTCTTTGCCATAGTAGTACTCATTGTACTCCCATACGCACTGCTGCCCCTTCTCCCATTCGGTCATCTTAAAGAGACCGGATCCGATGGGATTTTCTCCATAATTGTCATCGTAATATTTTTCGGGAACAATACCGACCTTATAGGTCATGTAAAGAAATGTATAGTCGGGCTCTGATAGATGAAAAACGACGGTAGTGTCATCGACCGTTTCGGCGTCTCTGATATTGCTAAGATCAAGGCTGGTCCCTCCGTCGCGGACCGCCTCATAAGTAAATTCAACATCACTTGCAAGAACCTTTTCTCCGTTGCTGTAGTATGCATCGTCACGGATAACAAATGTCCAGTCAAGTCCGTCTTCACTTACGTAATACTCATTGGCAAGATCGTTTGTGATCTCACCGCCGTAAGCTTTGGTAAGAGTGCTCTGCAAGATGGGATCGAATCTCTGGCCGTATCCGGTTATGGGATTCCAGCCCGAGCTCGATTCCGAATTAACGGCTACGATAACCGTATCTTTAACCTCTCCGGAATCAACCGCGGGTGCAGCTCCCTCTCCGAATGTCACAGCATCACTTACGCTGCTCTCTGCGGTTGCACCTGCATTTGATACAGTGTTTCCGCATCCTGAGAGCGCACTTAAACAAAGCGCCATTGCAGCCGCCAAAATCTTCTTATTCAATTTCATTTTTTATCTCCGATGCGTGTCTGAGCACGCATTAATTGTTTTGATTATGTATTAAAAGTATCAGTTAAGAGCCTTCTTAAGAATCTCCAGATTTGAAGTCATTACGGAAAGGTAGGTAGCTCCGTTCTTAACATCTTCGGATGTGGTTGCCTGCATTGAATCAAGTGCATAGATCTCCTGATCCTTATCCGCAGTATTGTCACGGATGGTCTGTGCGATCTTGCCGTCACTGTTTTCGATGGTAAGGATAGCATTAAGGCCGAGTTCATCTGTCTTGGTCGCCAGGAACACTACGGTCTCAAAGCTTGCTTCGGTTTCAGCGGAGCAACCTACGAATGCGGCATAATAATTTATATCATAATCATCGGTCAGATATCTGAAAGGGAATCTGTCACCGAATAAAACAGTATCGAATGCTGAACCGTTTACAGCTTCTTTGTACTGTTCATCAAGAGCGGAAAGCTGTGCTTTGTAAGCATCGTTATTAGCCTGATAAACAGATGCATTATCGGGATCTGCCTTTGCAAGTCCCTCTGCTATTGCATCGCATAATACGGATGCATTTCTGAGAGAAAGCCATACATGCTCATCGTACTCTACTTCCTCTTCCTCATGATCGTGGTCGTGATCTTCATCCTCATCATGATCTCCGTCTTCATCATGGTGATCGTGATCATGTTCATCCTCTTCCTGCATTCCCTCGACTACCTCTTCCTCTTTAACGCTGTCGCCGAGAACTTCCAGGAGATTGATAACTACCATATCGGGATTAACAGCCTCTTTAAGAGCATCATCCACCCATCCGTCGGACTCACCGCCGACATATATGAAGACATCGCAATTTGCGATCTTTAAGATATCGTCCGCAACGGGCTGGTAGCTGTGAAGATCCACACCGTTGTCAAGAAGCATGGTAACCTCTGCATCAGGCGCTTTATCTCCCAGGATCTGCATTACCCAGTCATACTCGGGGAAAATGGTTGTGACGATGGAAAGCTTATCCGAGCCTGATGTATGTGAAGAAGCGGTGCCCTGTCCCGCGCAGGCTGTAAGAGTAAGTACGGCACAAATAATAGCAGCGATCTTTGTAAGCATTTTTTTCATAATTCAAAATTCCTCCATGAACAAAAAACATATATAGACTGATCCGGACAGGATCAATTATTCATCCGGATCTTTTCTTCAACCGGTGAAAGCACGGTGACGAAAGGCATTACCGTCTTCACGCACAGAGCCATAACCATATAAGCTATCGAAGCAATGCATGCAATGGGCATTGCACCTCCGATGCGGTTCAGTACCGCCTCACAAACCTCAAGAGTGGCACATACGGGGCAATCCTCTTCGTGACACTCATGAATGCTTTCCGCCGCAACAAAATAAGCGGACATGAGAGTGAGGATCAGCAGCAGCGCACAGACAGGGAGGGAAACAAGCGCTGTGAACTTGAATATTTTATTGTCCGTCACTGCCGCTACCTCCTCGGTTAGTAATGCAAAACTGAAAACCATTCCCAATTTTAACCGTGAGCCCCTTTTCTGTCAATAAGAATTGAAAATCATTTTCAAATTTTACATTTATCCTTCCGGGCAAAAAAAAATCCCCTCAGAGCTTTGAGCCCGAGGGGATCTGTACAACGGTTTTATTCTTTTTCCATAAAATAGATCCTGGATGCGAAATCGGGGAAATGCCTGACTTCGGAATTAAATCCCGTACCTCCGAAAGCCGCTTTCAAATGAACTCCCGAATACATCAGGGCAGATCCCGAAGTAACGATATCTTCGTTTTCCGTATCCATCTTCACGAATTTTGCGACTATATCGATGAGCATACCGTCCTGCTTGAGATGAACCGGCGAAACGGTATTGACCAGATCTCCGAATTCCCTGACATCGATCTTAAGAGATCTGTTATAGAAGTGATACATCTCATCTTCATCCAGTCCCTTCGCAAAATATGTGTGGAACTGCGAATTGGGAACCACCAGTTTCTGCATAAGGAATCCCACAGCCTTATCGCGGTCCTTGGAAACAACGGTCCACTCGGTAAGATTGCCCTCAGCACCCGGATCGGGTGATACACCGTTTACAGGAAGTGAGCCCGCGCTCCGCCCGCGGTTAAATTCACCGAACTGCATGGTATATCTCCACTTTTTGTAAAGTTCGATCTGAGCCTTTATCGCCGCAAGGTCTTCTTTTCTCATATCACAGAGATTGAGTTCATATCCGAAGACTCCGAAAGCAGCAACGTTGAATCTGGTCTCAAGGGATGTCTCGCGAAGTGTCTGATGGTTGGGGCTTGCGGATACATGTGCGGAAACCGTCGACATAGGATATCCGTAGCTGTAACCTGTCTGAATGGCTGCCCTGCACACGGGATCCGTATCGTCACTAGCCCAGATCTGAGGGAAGTAACTGAGTATTCCGAGGTCGAACCTGTTTCCGCCGGATGCACATCCTTCAAAAAGAATACGGGGAAACTTTTCGGTGAGTCTCTTCAAAACGGAGTACAGGCCGCAGATATATCTGTGGAATACCTCACCCTGCTTTTCTGCGGGAAGGTTCTGTGAATATACATCAGTAAAAGTTCTGTTCATATCCCACTTTACATAAGAGATATCTGCGGATGAAAATACTTTACTGAGTTTATCTACGATGTAATCGCAGACCTCGGGATTGGTAAGATCAAGGATCCTCTGCCATCTTCCTTCGGAATGATCTCTTCCGGGTATCTCTATCGCCCAATCGGGATGAGCCTTATATAATCCGGAATTCTCGGAGATCATCTCGGGCTCTACCCAGATACCGAATCTCATTCCGAGGGCAGTGATCTTATCCGCAAGGGATTTAAGGCCTCCGGGAAGTTTCTTGGGATTAACATCCCAGTCTCCAAGACTGGAATGATCGTCGTTTCTTTCTCCAAACCAGCCATCATCCATTACAAGAAGTTCTATTCCGACTTCCTTACCGGCTTTTGCAAGTTTTACGAGTTTTCTTTCATCGATATCAAAATATGCCGCTTCCCAGCTGTTTAAGAGAACGGGACGCTCTTTCTTCTTCCATTCGCCTCTTACTACATGCTCACGTACGAAGCGGTGCATATGATGACTAAGTCCGTTAAAGCCTTCCGAAGAATATGACATAACGGCCTCGGGTGATTCGAATTTTTCTCCCGGTGATAATCTGAATTCAAAACCGTCGGGATTGATACCCGATATAAATCTTGTTTTTCCGAAAGGAGATATTTCCGCAGCTTCGTAATGGTTACCGCTGTAGATCAGGTTAAATCCGTATACCTCACCCGCATCTTCCGAAGTATGCACCGGATGCAGCATTACGAATGGATTAGCCCTGTGGGATGATTCACCGCTTCTTGAAGAGTTAATATACTTGCCCCTTACAAGAGGAATCGAAGACTTCTGCATCTCCCTTGCCCAGGCACCTCCGAAAGTGGTCATCATATAACCCATTCTGTCAAAATCGATCTGAGTGCTCATGAGTTTTTTGAGAACTATCCCTGAGTCCGATGTATTTTCAAGCACGGACATTCTGCAGATGCAGTCGGAATCCTCATACACATAATAGTGAAGGTGCAGTTTAACGCCTTTTATTTTCTCAACAAGGGTAATGCAAAGATGCTCGCACTTTCCGCTCTCATCATAGGAAACCGGAAGCGTATCCGAGACAGGCTCCTTATCATCGATAACAAAACTGTCATACTGAAAATCACATGTGGATGAACCGTCATCAAAAGTAATATCCACAAAGGGATCCCTCAGATCTCCTTTTCCGTAAGAGCTCATTTCAAGTCTTACATCCTCAAGGGAATATCCGCAGTGATCATTGTCATACACACAAGTATTGCCCGGTGCAAAGGCATGTTTTTCTATAAGAGAATCAAGTGCTCCAACGCCTTCTCCCAGCTTTATCCGGCGTCCGTAATACAAATGCTCGAGCTGACCTGTAGGAAGAAGCGTAATTGCATAAGTGGTCTTTGGTGTATCAAGCACCCACGCATGATCATATATATGACGAATCATAAGAATCTCCTTTTAGTGCGAAGCAATTTTCCTCATTCCCATAGCTGTCTCAACAACCTTATATGCACCATCATAGATGCCTGCCTTCTTATTTGCGATTATCTGTCTGCTCATATCATCAAGAAGTGATGTGGCAAGGAATCTGTCTATCATCTGCAGTGTATGCGGAATATCCCTGCACTCGAGAGTGCCGTCTCCGATCTCCGCCGAATGGATCGCGCCCCACATCTCATGCTTGCCGACCCTCCTGATAAACAATTTGGGAACGGGATAAAATGCCAGTTCGGAAGGTTTTGTGACAAGCACGTCACATCCTCTCATGAGAAGATTTGTGCAATAAACCGCTTCGAAGATATTCTTATGCCAGAATCCGTGAATGCCCGCTATATTGCACTCAGGATCAAGTATCTTAGCGGCAAATTTCTCCGTATCTTCCCAGTTATCCATATGCTCGGTGCAAAGAGTTTCCATTCCCGGGATTTCCTTTTTGAGTTCGTCCCAGACATTCTTATAATCTCCCACATTCACAAACAGAGATGCTTTTCCGGCTCTTACCTTTGGAAGGAGATAATCGATTATAGCCGCAAATATTTCTTTCTGTGCTCCCGCACCTCCTATGGTAAGAAGGAAACGCATGGGTTTCCCCTGCGCTCTTCTCTTCATTCTCGCTTCGCAATCAGTCTCTATACCTTCAACAAGTTCGTGATCGATGTAATGACCGGTATATTTAAGAGAATCCTCAGGCATGGGATTGCATACTTTGTCTTTATTCATTCCGTTTAAAATGCTGTAGCCCATATATGCGTTGTGGCACTGGATCGTATGGATAGCACCTTCCGCAAAATGAAGTGCCATGGGCCAGTTATCGGGAATGGCGTTTACCACATATTTCATTCCCGCATGTAGAGCTGCCTGTGCCGGCCACACATGGGTTCCCACAACCGGAATATCCTTGGGAACATTTTTAAAGACAGGAGCCATAAGCTCCGCGTTCTTCTGATCGGATGCATTGTAAGAGATTGCCCTGAAACCTTCATAGTTCATCGGTTCCCACACAAATCTGTTGAATATGGGATTCTTGGATAATCTGGATCCCAGGGAATACAGATCGTTCTGTGCTCCGATGACCTTGGTACAGGTCGTCTCGCCGTATGAATTAAGATCCATCCAATAAGGAACATAACCCATGGCCTTAGCCGCAGATGCGATGGCCATGGATATACGATAATGGCCGAATCCCATACGGATATTTCCTACGATGATCCCTTTTTGCATATCCCAGTCCAGAGCCTCGGCATTTCTCGAAGGATCATAATGGGCGTTTTGCGACAGATCACCCACAAGTACATTGTTTACTCCCAGGCTGTCGCCTATGTATTTATTCTTCTCGATCCTTACGGGATAATCCTTATCCGAATCGTCACCGAATTTTTTGATGAATTTCTCTTTGGACTTAAGCGCTTTTTTATAATCACGGGAACTGATCTTATTCCCGAATATCACTTTTGATCTGTCCATATCACGCGTCTCCTTAAAAGATCATTATTCGAATTTATCCGGCCAGTGATCCTTATTCTTATTTCCTTCGAGTCTGCTTGTGATATCAGCAAGCTTTTCATCGTTAAGGATGTACTTTTTGCAGAAAACAACAAGCGCGATTATAAGCCCCGCAACGGGAATAATGGCCATTGTCATTCTGAGTCCCAGTTTGGCGGATGCGGCCACGGAGAGCGAATAATCTATTGCTTCTCCCGTATCCTCCACGTCTTTCTGTAGATTGTTGATCTGAAGGCAGAGTGACGCCGCAAAAGCCGCAATACCGCTGGCAAGCTTTACCACAAATGTCTGCATGGAGAAAATGACGCTCTCGTCACGTCTTCCGTTTTTCAGTTCACCGTAATCAACGGTATTTGCCAGGAACACGGTAGTGATAACCTGAAGGACTCCGTTTGCGGCAAAGATGAAAAATCCGGGAATGAAGAGTATAAATACGGAGCTCATATTGGTAAATGAGATAACAAACAACGTCGCATATCCGGTTATGGCACTGATGATACATACATAGAAGATCTTCACATTGCTCAGGAATCTTCTGAGGAGGGGATAGAATGCCATCATGGATATGATCTGTACTCCGCCTCCGAACATGTTAAACAGAGTGTAACTGTCGCCCCATTTTATTCCGCCGAAATCATATTTAAAGAAATAAATGACCAGATTGGAAGTAAGATAGATTGATGAATTTATCAGCACAATGGCAATAACTACCGTCATAGCCTGATCGTTTGTTATCAGAGCCTTGAACATGTCGCCGACTGATGCGGTCTTCATATCGACAAGGCTCTGTTCCTTGACTGCTACGCATGTGATGATGATGAATATGACAAACAGTACCGCTATGATAAGTGAGAAATACTTAAAACCCAGAATTTCCTTAACGGTATCGCTTGCTCCGGTTCCTGCAAATCTGTTACCGAGTGTCTGCACAAACTTAACGGTAAAGATGGTAACAAGTGCACTTCCGACGCCGGCGCAGCTTCTTGCAAGAGTTGTGAGTCCTTCTCTTTCCTTGCCGCCCTTGGTAAAAGCGGGGATCATGGACCAGTAAGGAATATCCATCATGGTATAAGTAACGCCCCAGAGGATATATGTAACCGCCGCATATGCCACAAGTCCCTGTGCATCAAGGCCGGGCGGGCAGGCAAACATCGCAAAAAGCACGACCGCATTTGTTACGGTTCCGATAATAAGCCAGGGGCGAAATCTTCCCCATCTTGTATGTGTCTTGGCTACAACAACTCCCATAATGGGATCGTTGAAAGCGTCGAACACTCTTGCGATGAGAAGTATTAATCCCATCGCAACGGAGTTGACTCCCAAAAGATCCTGAAAATAATACAAAACATAGCTTGCGGAAAGCATGTATACCATATCTTTTCCGACTGCCCCAATACCGTATGCGGCTTTTTCGCCTATAGAAAGTTCCCTGTTATTCATAATGCCTCCTTTGATCAGATCTGTGGTACTCTGTCCACCTTGATATCGAAAGCTATTTTGATCTCTCCGGCCTGCATATTAACTATATGAAGTACTGCTTCTCCTTCTTCCCCTATGGTCTTAATATACGTGCCGCCCATTCCGCCTTTCAACGAAATAGCCGAAGGTCCGATTATCTGTGCGGGGCCTTCCATCTTCAGAAGAACCGGCTCGTTGAAGTAAGGAATATGATTTCCGTTTTGATCTTCCGCCATTATCCTAATGGCTGCTACGTCGTAGGTCTCATTCTCCACAAGATCGGTCCTGTAACACTCGGCTGCGAGTCTGATCTGTCTTACGACTTCTTTGGTCACGCTCTTAACGACTTCGCCGCCCTTTAAAGCATCGAATCTGTAGCTGACGGCATCTCCGCCCCAGTTGCCCACATATTTCCCGTAGAGCTGGTTAGCCTGCTCCATGGTCATTCTGTAAACGGTCAGACACTTGGCAGCAATAGCTTTTGCCTTGGGTCCGAGGTCATCCATTCCGTAAAGAGCGTACTGATTGAGAAGAAATTTTACATCCTCAGCCTGAGCCGGTGTGAAATCTTCTCCCTTTCTGACAGCATCACCGACATAGTCATCTATCAGGATAGGACCATGCGTCAGATACTTATAAGGTGAATCCGAAGGGAAATACTCCTTGATAAGGATGTCATTCTTATACATCTTTACGCTGTCGGCGTTGGTATATATCCACGATTCACCTATCCTGCTCTCGGGATGTTCTCCGATATCCATGGATGATGAGATCTCAAGAACAGGTTCGCGAGATCCGAGTGATGCATAGACATATGCCGCAAGCTTCGGATTTCTGAACATATCGGTAACACCGTGATAGCAGATACGGTCACCGCTTCCGAAATCCTTATGTGTATTGTAATCGAACATGCACCATGCAAAAGATCCGGCGATATCGCCTTCGGATGCAACCGCATCAAGTACATTTGCATGTCTCAAAGAATGTTCTTTTCTATGCTCCTCATCATCGAATGCTTTGGTGGGATAAATATGTCCGCCGTATTCTGTGACGATATAAGGCTTGGTCACATCCGATGTGACTGCCTTCTTGGGATTACATCCGCCGGTCTTTCCGCCGGTATGTGAGAAATCGTTAAAGGTGTATACGTCCTCTAACAGTTCACTCTTCTTAAAGCACCTTACTCCTCCGGTTTGTCTCGAAGGATCAAGGCTTCTTGCACAGGAGTTTGTCTCAACATAGAAATCGTGATCGTCTCCCGATTCATTTATTCTTACACCCCAGAGGATTATGGAGGGATGGTTTCTGTACTGAAGCACCATCTCCTTGGTATTTTCAACAGCCTGCTTCTTCCAATCTTCTCCGCCGATATGCTGCCATCCGGGTATCTCAGTAAATACCAGAAGTCCTATCTTATCGCACTCCGAGATGAATGCCTGTGACTGGGGATAATGGGAAGTCCTTACCGCATTTACACCCAGCTCATCCTTAAGTATCCTTGCATCTTCTCTCTGAACGGAATCCGGCATTGCATATCCGACATAAGGGAAACTCTGATGACGGTTAAGTCCCCTGATGAGATACTTCTCACCGTTAAGGTAAAATCCGTCAGTCTTCCATACCGCGCTTCTGATACCTGTTGTTACGGTCTGCTCGTCGAGAAGCTTTCCGTTTTTATCCAGAAGCCTTACCTTGATATCGTAAAGAACAGGAGCTTCGGGATACCACTTTTCAACCTCACCGGGATCGCATTCAAGGAATACAGCTGATGTATCCGCAGGCATTTCCCGGGAAGCGATCTCTTTTTCGGATTCTTCCGAATCATGCTTTTTGATGAATTCTTTGACTACGGTGCCACCTTCCAATTCGCCTTCAACATAAGCGGAGGTAATAAGTTTGACATCGGTGTCATTTATCTCGGAGTATATAAAGAGCTTTTCCATGTGGGGAGCATCATATACATCCAGAAATACGTTTCTGTAAAGTCCGCCATAAGTCATGTAGTCTATTACATGACCGAAGGGAGGCTGGTCCAGTTCTTCCCTGCTGTCCAGCTTAACCGAGATAAGGTTTTCACATCCGTATTTGAGAAGTGAAGAAATGTCTATGGTAAATGCGGTATATCCGCAGTAATGTCTTCCCGCCCTGTCACCGTTTACATATACATCCGCATAATGGGCAGCTCCGTCAAAAGTAAGTTTTATGCACTTTCCTTCCCAGTCCGCGGGAACATCTATATGCTTTCTGTAAAGGGTTAGCAGCTGGTATTCGGATTCATCGAAATAGTTAAACGGAGTTTCTTTAACCGTGTGAGGAATCCTTACGGTTTCAAACGCAGAATCGTCATACTCCGGAAAAAGCATCCTGTCTTCATAAACGGAAGTAAATTTCCAGTTTTCGCTTAAGTAAAATCTTTCCTTCATATTCCGCCTCCGTTATCTCACACTGATCCCGTCAACGATGATGTCCACAACTTCATTAAGTGCATCGATATAACTGATATCGTTTCTGACAAGGATATCCCTTGAGAAGAACTGTTCCAGCGAGGCTTCAAACATCATCTTAACAAGGGAGATGTTTACGGGTCTTATAACACCTTCACGTATTCCCTGCTCGATGAGTGAAATGGTAAGATCCCATCCGGTCTCCAGCCTTTCTTCGACTTTTACATAAATATCGGGATATTTTTCTCTCAGGATGTAGAGCTGGTTAAGGTCCACATTCTTATAGCTGTCGGGAAGAACCCCGAGGATCTTTCTGATCTTCTCTACGGTTGAAAGTGTAGAATCTTCAACCACCGATCTTTCGCTCTCTTTGATGGAATCAAAGACATAGTCGACCATCGCCATGAACAGCGTTTTCTTTTCGCGATAGACCGTGTAAATGGTCTTCTTGCTCATGCCAAGGTGCTTAGCCAGATCGTCCATTGTGAATTTGATACCCTTTTCACCGTATACTTCGATACAACCTTCCAATATGGTTTTTCTGAGTTTTGCGTAATCCTGCATAATTACCTGCCTTTCCGATAAGAAAGAGAACTGATACAGTTACTGAAAATGAAACACCGAAACCGGGATAGATCTTTTTGAACTGTGGAAACGATTTTTAGTTTTCACGTTTCCATTATAGGACAAGGATTTTTCCTGTACAAGAAGACCATTTGCTAAATTTAGTTTCCGTCTTTTGTGCAATTCGGCCAACAAAAAAACTCTGTACCGATCGCACGGATCGGTACAGAGCCTGTGGTATCAATTATTTATACGGCCTTTTACAGCCAAAGGGCATATACACCCATTCCCGAAACATTTGCATACGCGCTGTCCCAGTCAAATATGCCGAGACCTACGATCTGTCCCTGTACGGTGATGTTACTGGATGTGCAATATCCGCCGGGTGCCGCTCCCGAATAGCTGGTAGCGATACCTGCGTTGGTGCTCTGAGTCTGCCAGAAGAATACTCTGTCACCGGAAGTATTGGAAGTTCCGGGCTTCTTAAATCTTACGTTGGAGAAATTAGCGACAACCGTATCTCCATCGATTCTTGCGGCACCCTCAACGCATGCGCTGAGCTGGCCCTGAAGAAGGTTGGTATTTGCAACCTGGCCTACGAGGGTTCCGTTAACATACAGATCGACCATACCGGTCTGGGTATCAAGAACGATCATGATGTTGGTGGGAACGCCAAGATTAGCATATCCGTGTCTGGTATAAACCTGTCCGCCGGGAAGGTTATTTACTACGTTCTCACAGATATAAACAGTCTTTCCGTTGTAAGGCTTAGCTCCGAAGAGGTCATACTGGATACCGAATGAAACCGCACTTCCGATTCCGTTCATGAGGGAGATCTTAGCGTGATATCCGGTTCCTGTTCCGTTAAGCATCATATCTGCGGAAACTGCGGCATATCTGGATCCGAGACTGGAAATGGTAACTCCTGCGGTAGGAGTTGCAGCGGAAGGTGCCACAGAAGCGGTAACTGAAGCTGCATTTGCGGCATTCTCGGCTGCGGCATTGGGGAATCTTCCCTCTGCCTTACCGTACAGATCATAGTGAAGCTTAAGAACAGCGGGATCATATCCGAGAATTCCTGCTACATCGGGATATTTGGATGCATAATATGCGGCATCAAAATCTGTAGCGGCTGTTGCTCCGGTAGCAAGTGAAGGTGCTGCGGATGAAGGAGCTACCGCAAGTCTTCCTTCAGCCTTTCCGCAAAGCTGGTAGTGCATATACAGCAGATCGGCATTGTTTCCGAATACTGCTGCAACATCGGGATAAGCCGATGCATAATAGGCTGCGTCAAACATGGTTCCGTCGGCCATCTTGACAGGCGCTGCCTGTACCTCAAAAGCCGATATTCCTATCACCATCAGTGCCGAAGCCATGGCAATTACAAGATTCCTTATAATTTTCATAGAACCCCCTTTCAACACATAAAGGTTATTTAATTGGTTAACATATTATAACAAACCGGAGCTTTTCTTTCAAACCTGCTCGGTTTTCATGACCTGCATGTCCGTAAGCAGCATCTCGGTCAGGGCCATCAGGTTCTGTTCTTCTTTTTCCACCAGTGTCTCAGGCGTGTAAAGATATCTGAACATGGGAACCTTTCCGTTTGCAGAGAAACTCAGATGCTTCTTATGCTTGGCCAGGATCTCGGGGATCTTATTAGGATCCACTTTGGCATCCGCCTTAAAAGAAAACGTGATCTCGCCCTTTCCTCCCTTGATCTCGGTCATGTAGATATTGTGGCCAAGTCTTCTCATATAAGCGACCCTGAGGAGATTTTCCGCAGAAAGAGGGATCTTTCCGAATCTGTCCAAAAGCTCGTCCTTCATATCACCCAGGTCCGCCTGAGTCTCCACCGATGCGATCCTCTTGTACATATCAAGCTTCTGCTCTTCGTTAAAGATATATTCCTGAGGGATGTAAGCATCTATGTCCAGATTGATGACGGTGGAAAAATCATCATAGACTTCTTCACCCTTAAGTCTTCCGACAGCTTCTCCCAGCATCTTGCAGTACAGATCGTATCCTACCGCTTCCATATGTCCGTGCTGGGTCTTTCCGAGAAGATTTCCCGCACCTCTTATCTCCAGATCCCTGAGTGCGATCCTGTAGCCGCTCCCCAGGTCCGTGAACTCCCTTACCGCTCCCAGTCTCTTTTCCGCGATCTCGGAAAGGATCTTGTTCTTCCTGTACATAAGGAAAGCAAAAGCAACTCTGGATGATCTTCCGACACGGCCTCTTAACTGGTAGAGCTGTGAAAGTCCGAAGTTGTCCGCATCATAGATGATCAAAGTATTTACGTTCGGAATATCCATACCGGTTTCGATGATGGTGGTGCTTACCAGAACATCGATGTCCCCGTTTACGAAATCGTACATGACATCTTCAAGTTCCTTTTCTTTCATCTGACCGTGTGCAAATTCGATCCTTGCATTCGGAAGCATTTCACGCAGTGCGTCCGTGTGCTCGGGGATAGTCCTGACATTGTTGTATAGATAATAGACCTGTCCGCCTCTTGCAAGTTCCCTGCTTATGGCTTCCCTTACCATCTCCTCATTGTATTCGCATACAAAGGTCTGGATGGGCTGTCTGTCCGTGGGAGGCTCTTCCAGAAGGCTCATGTCCCTTATCCCCGCAAGGCTCATCTCCAGGGTTCTGGGAATGGGCGTTGCGGAAAGCGTAAGTACATCCACGTTCTCACGGAGCTTTTTGATCTTCTCCTTGTGAGAAACACCGAATCTCTGCTCCTCATCTATTATCAGGAGTCCGAGATCTTTGAAAGCAACATCGTTCGATAAAAGTCTGTGGGTTCCAATGACGATATCAACAAGTCCCTTTCTCAGATCGTCGATGGTCTTTTTGATCTCCCTGGTGGATCTGAATCTTGATAAGAGACCGATGCCCACCGGGAAATCCTTCATTCTCTGAGTAAACGTAGCATAGTGCTGCTGGGCAAGTATCGTGGTAGGAACAAGGCACGCAACCTGCTTTCCCTCCTGAACCGCCTTGAATGCGGCGCGAATCGCAATCTCCGTTTTGCCGAAACCGACGTCGCCGCAGATCAGTCTGTCCATCACCTTGCCGCTTTCCATGTCGGCCTTGGTATCCCTGATGGCATCAAGCTGATCTTCCGTTTCTTCGAAAGGAAATGTCTCTTCGAATTCTCTCTGCCACACGGTATCAGGTCCGTATATAAAGCCCGGCGCAGCCTGACGTTTTGCGTACAGCTCCACAAGGTCTCTTGCTATGCCTTCCGCAGATTCCCTTGCCCTTGTCTTGGTCTTCTCCCACTCTTTGGTTCCGAGTCTGTTTATCTTGGGCTTTTTATCTATGTCGGCGGATGCGTACTTCTGAACCATATCAAGTTCCGTGGCAAGGACATACAATACTCCGCCGCCGGAATATTCAAGCTTGATATAGTCTTTAACGGAATCTCCGGACGATATCTTCTCGATTCCCTTATACACGCCAAGACCGTATGTCTCGTGAACAACATAATCACCGGGATGGAGATCTTCCAGTGCCGCTATCCTGCTTCCCGTATAGGTCGAAGATCTTTTCTTTTTTTTCTTCCTGATACGTCCGCCGAAAATATCATTTTCCGCGATAACCGCAAAACCGAGCATGGGATATTCGAAGCCGCGCTCCACATATCCGTGCATTATGGTAATGCTGCCCTCCGCCAACGATTCTGCCGGCTCTTCCGCATATGCACAGGGTATTCCGTCCTTCTCCAGCTCCTGACGCATGCGGTCCGCTCTGGTTCTTGACTGTGAGAATATAACTACCTTATAGCCCCTTTTCCTGAAAGAAAGAAGATCCTTTTCGAGAAGCTCCGCATTTCCGTTATATGACTGAACATTTCTGCCGCTTATATCCGTTTTGTAGACGGGAGAAAAACCTTCCTTGGTGGAATCGAATACCGAAAGTCCCACAAGTCCCGCACTTTCCATCTCTTCCATTATCAGACCGGTTCCGAAAATAAGGTCTGCCTGACCGGGAAGCGCATAACCCTTCTCAAGCCTGGAGGATACACTTTCCCTGAATTCCATCTCCACGGCTTTGCCCTGTCCGATACATCTTACGGGCTCGTCCGCAAAATATCTGACGTCATCCCCGAAAAGAGATCTAATCCACGCGGGAAAAGAAAGAGTCTCCTCCGGATAAAAATACAGCAGATAGCTTTCAAGGTTTAGTTTTCTTCCGATCTCGGTAAGATCTTCCTTAAGTCTGTTTGCATCGGCTAATACTCTTGCGCCCTCTTCGGTCCTGAATTCTTTTTTGAGCTTTGCGCTTCTGGCCTCGGCATCTTTCATGATGCGCTCAAGACCCTGCATGAGTCTTTCATCATCCATCAGCATCTCGGATGCAGGATAGATATTAATGCTCTGCAGTTGCTCTATAGACCTTTGGGAATAAGGATCGAAGGTTCTGATGGATTCGATATCATCGCCCCATACCTCGATACGGTAGGGATTGTCCTCCGTAAGATCGTAAATATCTATGATGTCCCCGCGGATTGCAAACTGCCCCGGACTCTGAGCCTGGGCACATCTTTCGTATCCGAGAAAAGTAAGCTTCTTTGCAAGCTTTTGCGAATCTACGGTTCCGCCTGATTTTAAGTTTATGACAGCCATGTCATTGTTGACAGGGATCTGTCTTGTCATAAGCGCGGCAAAGGTTGTGACAACGGTAACATCTTCTTTTTCCAGAAGTCCTCTGTAGGTTCTGACCCTGTCCCTTATAAGATCGTTACTGTTAATATCCGACTGGAAAAAAATAAGGTCCTTTGCGGGGAAATAATAGGTATTCTCATCATAGAGCCTGAATTCGTCCGCAACTGCCCTTGCCCTTAAATCATCATATGTCAGGATGATACGGCACTTAACTTCCCCCGAGATACCTGCTATCAGGTGGAGTTTCTGTGAATCTCCGCAGCCTGCGATAGATACGGTACCCTTGGGAAGTCTCACGCTTTTTCCCGAAATGATCGTTTTTATGTTGTCGATTTCCGCAAGCCCCTGTATGGGCTCCAAAAGTGCATTGTTAAGCTTCATCTTTTTTCGTATTAAACCTAGTCATTGCAAGCTCGGGACCGTCGGTCACCAGACACTTTACGGCATCCGCAGCCTTGGCTATTGCTTCATCCATCTTCCCTGCATCTTCCGAAGAAAATCTTCCGAGTACATGTCCCACCATGTCTCCGCCTGATTCTCCCACCCCTACTCTTACTCTTGTAAAGGCTTCGCTTCCCATGTGCTGGATGATGTTCTTAAGTCCGTTATGTCCTCCTGCGCTTCCCTTTACACGGATCCTTATATGACCGGTAGGAAGTGCCACATCATCCGATATGACGATAAGATTGCTTACGCCTTCAAGCTTGTAATAATCATTCAGTGCTCTTACCGCTTCACCCGACAGGTTCATATATGTCTGGGGCTTTACGAGAATAACCTTCTCGGTTCCTATCATAGCTCTCGCGGTATGCGCCCTGTGCTCTGCCTTCCACGCGCCGGCACCCAGTCCCAAGTCCGCTGCCAGCTTTGTGATAACGTCAAAGCCCACATTATGTCTTGTATGTTCATAATCCTTACCCGGGTTTCCGAGTCCGACTATCATCTTCATATCAACTGTCTCCGATCGATTGGTTTTTCCGCTGTATTTATATCGGGTTTATTATTATAGAGTATTTTTACGCATAAAAAAAGCCTTTGGCAAGTGCGTTTCCACGCTTGCCAAAGACTTTTCTTCCCCCTCATCCAGCTTCTTGAAACAGACCCTGAATGTTACATAACAAACCGTTCTCTTTGTTCCACCACGACTTTGATCCGTCCCCCCTCGCCCTTGTGGACTTCTCCGCCGTTTATGGTACTGTGACTTTCAACGATGCAGTTTTCTATGACGGCATTGTCACCAATATAGACATCGTTGAGGATGATGGAATTTCGGATCACGGTATTGTTTCCGATGTAGCTCGATTTGAAGAGTATCGAGTTCTCTACGCTTCCGTTTACTATACATCCGCTCGATACAAGGGCATTTCTTAAATTGGCACCCGGATTGTATTTTGCGGGAGGAAGGTCATCAACCTTGGAATAGATATTCGGATACTGATTGAAGTAATAATCTCTGATCTCGGGATTGAGGAAATCCATATTGGTATCGTAATAATCCTCAACCGATGCGATGTTCTTCCAATAGGAAGTGATCTTGTATCCGAAAAGTCTCTTTACATCTTTATATCTGATGATAACGTCTCTGACGAAATCATATCTGTCTTCTTCCGCACACTTCTCGATGACATCGATAAGAAGTCTTCTGCGGATGATGTAGATACCGCAGGAGATGGTCTTTGATTTGGGCTGAAGAGGCTTCTCTTCAAAACCGACAACCCTCATCTCCTCGTTCATCATGAGCGTACCGTATCTGGACATATCGGTACCCTCGGGCATATCCTTACAAACCACGGTAATGTCAGCCTTCTTATCAACGTGATACTCAAGAAGAGTATTGAAATCCATCTTATATACGCAATCGCCGGGAGCGATTATAACGTAAGGCTCGTGGCTTTCTTTAAGAAATCCCAGATTCTGATAAATGGCATCGGCGGTTCCTCTGTACAAGCTGCTGTTTGCACATGTCATGGCCGGAGTCAGGACAAAGAGTCCGCCCTGCTTTCGTCCGAAGTCCCACCACTTGGATGAATTCATATGTCTGTTGAGGCTTCCTGCATTGTACTGCGTAAAGACCGCTACTTTCTGAACATGTGAATTGGACATGTTGCTGAGAGTAAAATCAATGGCCCTGTAACTTCCCGCAATGGGCATAGCGCATACCGCTCTCTTTTGCGAAAGCTCGGCCATTCTGTGATTTTTTCCGCCGGCAAGTATAATTCCGATTGCTCTCATATCCTACTCCTTACTCTTCTGCAGTGATAAGGGACTTTCCGCATCCGAGATAATCATCCTCATAATCTTCGTGAGTCGTTATTCCGTATACTACGGAGTTCTTGCCTATTCTCACTCCGTCGGGAATTACGCTTCTTTCACCGATGGTGACGATTCCGTCGGTATAGATCTGAGGTGCGGTGTCATTGGGAACTTCGTCTCCGAATCCCATCACGATATTATTTCCTACCTTGACGCGTTCTGCGATGATGGCCTTTGTGATGTCGCAGCCCTCACCGATAACGGTCTCATTCATGATTATCGAATCCCTGACCACCGTATTTTTGCCGATCCTTACACCACATCCGATTACGGAGTTGTAGACCTTGCCGCAGATCTCACTTCCGACACCGATGATACATTTGGATACTTCCGATTCCGGACCGAAATACTGAGGAGGCTGGATGTCACTCTTGGTATAGATCTTCCAATACTCTTCATAGAGATTGAACTCGGGAACTATATCAATGAGCTCCATATTTGCCTGCCAATAGGAATGAAGAGTTCCTACATCCTTCCAATATGAATTAAATTCATAGGCATATAATCCGGCACCCCTGTCCCTGCAATAAGGAATGATGTGCTTTCCGAAATCCAGGCCGGCCTGATCTTTGAGTGCGATCAGCCCCTGACGAAGAGTTTCCCAATTGAAAATATAGATACCCATGGAAGCCAGATTGGAACGGGGCTTCTTGGGCTTTTCCTCAAAGTCGATGATTCTCTTGTCTTCATCGGTTATCATGATACCGAATCGGCTTGCCTCATCAAGAGGAACCGGCATGACGGCGATGGTAAGATCCGCACCCTTTGCCTTATGGAAATCAAGCATGACCTCATAATCCATTTTATAGATGTGGTCACCCGACAGGATAAGGACATAATCCGGATTGTAATTCTCGATATATTCCATGTTTTGATAGATCGCATTTGCGGTACCCGAATACCACTCACTTCCCTGAACACTTTCGTAGGGAGGAAGTACGCTGACACCACCGATGTTTCTGTCAAGATCCCAGGGAATACCGATGCCGATATGGGAGTTTAATCTGAGCGGCTGATACTGGGTAAGAACACCTACAGTATCAACACCGGAGTTGATACAGTTCGACAAGGGGAAATCGATTATTCTGTATTTTCCTCCGAAAGATACGGCGGGCTTAGCGACTTTGGATGTAAGAACTCCAAGTCTGGAACCCTGTCCGCCGGCCAGAAGCATGGCTATCATTTCTTTTTTTACCATGTATAGAGCCTCCCGCTTAGTACTTGATGATGCTTTTATGCCAAAATGAGCGAAGTTTACGAGAATACGTTTTCTCGTAGTCCCCATCGGGCATTCGGAACTTTTATATAAAGTACTATATCACTATAATCTGAAAAATTGAAGAGTTTTCGCTAAAATTATCAAACAATTTATTAAATTTCACATAATTTACAATATTTTGTGGCATATCTGTCAAATAAACACAATTCGAAACGGTATTTATAACGAGCGTTTCCTGCCGGATTCCGGCGCCACGATACCGTTCAAAGCCGCATAAATACAGAAGCGCGTACATATTGGCATCCTTGACCGCATGCATTGTTAACCCATGTGCAAATATGGTTGACAATTCATCGAGGGAATGTTAACATCATCATCGTTTGAGTTAACAATTCGGAGGCACTACAGAAATGAAAAACAGTAAACTTACACAAACAATATTTATAGGCTTATTTGCGGCGCTCATCGCTGTCTGTTCACAGATACAGATACCCGGTGCGGTTCCCTTTACCCTTCAGACATTTGCGATCTTCCTGGCAGGCGGACTCCTGGGCGGAAAACGCGGAACCATATCCGTTCTCGTATACATTCTTCTCGGAGCCATAGGGCTTCCCGTATTTGCCGGTTTTAAAGGCGGCATCGGAGCACTTCTCGGAACAACGGGAGGATATATAATCGGTTTTATTTTCTCCATGCTCGTATTCGTAGTTTTTGAGTTACTGCTGAAGGAAAAGGCCAAAAAAATAATCCCTCTCGGGATTGCAATGGTCGTGGGACTTATTATCTGCTATGCCTTCGGAACGGCATGGTTCATGATCGTTTATACCAATACCAAAGAGCCCATAGGACTTATCACAGCTCTTTCATGGTGCGTATTTCCTTTTATCATTCCCGATATCGTAAAGATCGCACTCGCACTCACACTTACATCGAGACTAAAGAAATATATACCCTTTTAAGCTTACAATGGTAAAAGTGGGGACGCTTCGTTTTGAAGCGTCCCCATTGTCATATCAAAATATAATTTTAATCTTTGTCCCTTCATCTTCTTTCGCTTCGATCGCGATCTCATGGCCGAGTCTCGAACAAAGCTTTCTGCACAGGTATAATCCGATACCCGTTGATGCTTTTCCCGTTCTTCCGTTAGTTCCGGTAAAGCCCTTTTCAAAAGCTCTCGGGATTTCCGCCGCCTTCATACCGACTCCGTTATCTTCAAGATTCAGGATCTGTTTTCCGTCCTCATCCGTCAGATAAAACGATAATTTCAGATTACGGTCGGGTGCTGAATATTTAATGCTGTTATCAACTATCTGACCTATGATAAAGGTAAGCCACTTTCCGTCACTGAGCACCTTCTTATCACCCTGAAGGTTTCCTATATTGATGGAAGCATGCATGGGGATAAGTGTTTTTCTTCTCTTGGAAACTATGCCTTTGATTATATCCGCAAGATCAACTTCCTTGATAAAGAAATCTTTCTCAACATAGGAGCTTCTGGCATAAAAAAGTGCCTGCTCAACATATCCTTCAAGTCTGTCCAGTTCATCGGCTATCCCGCTTTCCGATACCTTATCATCACCGTGATTTTCGATGATCATTCTGGATGCGGATATCGGGATCTTTATCTCATGAACCCATGTCTCGATATAATCCCTGTATTCCTCTGAGCCCCTGCGATATTTTGCAACGTTATCGCTCATGGATACTTCCGCTTTCTTAAGTACGGACAAAAGGCACTCGCTTTCCTGGGTCCCCTGATCTTCCAAAACTTCCGACACCAGATATTTCTTATCCAGTGCTTCAATCTTTTCCACTGCATCATCGAATACATTTTTTAGTTTTCTGTAATCGATGTACATACATATAAGACAGGTAACGGCACATACTGCAGCGATATAGATCATAAGCGCCGATGATCCGTGAATCGTCATCAGTAAGATATCCGTGGTCACAATGGTGAAGATACACGAAAAGACTGTCGGCATATGTTCTTTTATATATCTCAGGAAATTCAATTCAGAATATACCCCATTCCTCTCCTGGTTGTAATGGCATTGCTTATGCCTATCTGTTCAAGCTTGCCCTTAAGACGCGTCATATTAACCGTAAGAGTATTGTCATCCACAAATGCTTCGTTGTCCCAAAGTTCTTCCATTATCCTGTCTCTCGAAACTATCTCTCCCTGCCCCGATACCAGCAGCCTGAGAATATGGAATTCATTCTTGGTAAGTTCGGCTTCCTCTCCGCTCTCGGATCTGATCTTTCCCTTCGACATATCTATCATAAAAATATTACCGTCTGCGGTCTGAACGGATTTGGTCTCCGATGCCGATGAAGCTGCAGCGTAAACTCTTCTCAAGACATTTTCGATCCTCGCAAGAAGTATTCTCGTATTAAACGGTTTCGGAACAAAATCGTCCGCACCGTTTTGAATACTCATAAGTTCGGTGAGTTCACTGTTGTCGCTGGTGATCATGATGACGGGAATACCGCTTCGTTCTCTGAAGGCTTTACATATCCTTATTCCGTCAAATCCGGGAAGAGAAATATCAAGCAGCAAAAGTGACAGATCCGCTCCGAGCAGCAGATCTGTCATCTTATCTTCGCTTATTCCGGCGTAACTGTCGGGAGTTATAAACTCCGCTTCATACCCGTTTTTTTCAAGAAAAATTTTTAATTCGGAACCGATCTTAAGATCATCTTCCAAAATTCCGATCCGGTACATAGGTACATCTCCATCTTTTTATATACCGACTATTTTTCTACATCCCTCGTAGGTTGTCAAGAAATAGCCGCCATATATCAGTACCATTATGATAAGGGAGAGTATTATGCCCTGTCCCATATTTATCATTCCGAGGGAACTCATGAAGCCTTTTACAAATCGTACGCCGAATATCGTATTCAGGATCGCAAGTGCAAGAGGAAGCATGAAGAAAGAAAACACTCTTGTAAACAAAGCTTTCTTTCTCGCGGGACCGCCCGCACCGATATATTTGAGGATCCTGAATTGTGATGCGGAGTCTATGGAATCGGAAAGCATCTTAAGTCCGATTATCGCAGCACCGGATATTACAAATACGATTCCAAGATACAGTACTACGAATACGATTATTACCGTCATGCTTATACTGCTTGATCTGATGGCTTTCTTCGTAGTGTAGAATACATCGTCTGTAAGCTCACTCAAAACGGCATCCGCTTTTTCACCCGCTTCTTCGCTTGAGTAATTGGCTGCTATAAAATTACTGATATTTTCAAGCGTGCATTCCGGTGAATCGATCACTGCGTCCGGAAGAACCACAATACCGAGATTGGCCTCCATTCCCGACATGAGTACACACTCCGGAATGACATGGTCGTAAGCGGGAGTAAGATCCGTGCCTGATACAGTCAGGACATTTCCGTCCTTAAGGGCTTTGTTTGCAATGGATCCCATCATATCGAAATCCAGAATGAATGCATACTGATCATCGGTCATATCCAGTCTGTCACGGCCGTACAGATCCTCGATGAGGTTATATTCGGAAAGGCGCATGACTCCGACCATGGAATCCCATTCCGCCATTCTGAACGTTTCCGAAGCTTCTTCCAGATGATCTCCCAAAAGAGTCCTTAATGTCACTTCGGATCCTTTATAGACAGGTATCGTAAGGCAGTCAGATGACCACTCTTCCATGGGAATATCATGCTCCTCAAAAAAGCCTGCGGGATCAAGTGAAAACAGATCCATGGTTATATCCACGGGAGTAAAATTCCCGAGCCTTTCATTAAAGTAATTCCTTATGGAAAAACCTGTGGAGAAAAATAAAAGGGCAAGGAACAGAAGCAGGGATATTACCGCCATTGAAAAAGATGAAGTGTTAACACCCGAGCTGAACTGTCTTACCACGAAAGCATTAAGTCCCTTAGCATAAAACTTCTTGCAGGAAGAGCACGCACTTTGCAAAAAGCCGCCTGCCGAGCGGAAGAATAAAAACGTGCATATAAATCCGAGGATAATACATACAAAAAATTCGTTTCTCGACAGGTAAGCTCCGTAAAAACCAATCCGGATCCATGCATATACGAACCCGATAAGTGAAACGATAAAAAGCACCAGTGACAAAGTCGAATTTTTAAGAACTGTCTTCTCACTCTTTTTCGAAGCGGTGAGAAGATCTATGAGCTTGTTCTTCCTGACCGATCTTTTGTTGAGCAAAAAGACCACTACATATATTCCCACAAAACAAAGAAGTGTCTTTTCAAGAGCCTCTACGGAAATATCAAATCTGAATCCGGAAAGATCCATCACAAACATCTTCGCCACGATCACAGAAAGGCACTGGGATAAAACGATCCCGAACAGAATTCCGATCACAAGAGAGAAGAATCCCACTATACAGGTTTCGTACAGAAGAATTCTTGATACCTTTGAAGGGCTCATCCCAAGCAGCATGTAAATGCCGAATTCTTTTTTTCGTCTCTTGATCAGGAAATTATTCGCATATATGATGAGCAGTCCGAATATGATCGCAACGGCTATCGATACCATTCCGATCACGGTGACGAAATTATCAACCGCCACGTTTGAGGAACACATTGCTTCTTTCATGATCCCCTGTGTTCCCACCGCATTGAACATGTAGAAAATGGTCACACCCAGTATCAGTGTGAAGAAATATATGGAATAGTCACTGCGGCTCTTTTTGATATTTTTACGTGCTATATCAAACGATCTCATCAAGTTCACCTCCGAGAACCGTGGTAACATCAACTATCCTTCTGAAGAAATCCTTTCTGGTCTCATTTTCGTCTTTGACTATCTCGGTGAAGATCTTACCGTCCTTGATAAAAAGAATCCGGCCTGCATAGCTGGCAGAAAATGTATCGTGTGTAACCATAAGGATCGTGGAATGTCTTTCGGAATTTAACCTGCCGAGGCTTTCCATGAGAGCTTTCGATGATTTGGAATCAAGAGCACCGGTGGGCTCGTCTGCAAGGACAAGTTCGGGATCGGTGACAACGGCTCTTGCGGCGGCAACTCTCTGCTTCTGTCCTCCGCTCATCTCATAAGGGAATTTATCAAGAACATCCACAATGCCCAGAAGCCCTGCGATATCTTCTATCTTAGGATTGATCCTGCTTTCTTCCTCACCTCTTAAGGAAAGGGCAAGTGCGATGTTTTCACGGGCCGTCATGGTATCTAAGAGATTGAAATCCTGAAAAATAAAACCGAGACTCTCTGCGCGGAACCTGTCCAATTCTTTGCCTTTGAGAATTGCGATATTTTTATCCTTTATAAGAACCCTTCCCGCGGAAAGTGTATCGATCGTTGAAATACAATTAAGAAGCGTTGTTTTACCGCTTCCGCTTGCACCCATGATCCCGACAAATTCTCCTTCGCTTACGGTAAAACTCAAGTCATTTAACGCCGGGGAGATGTTCCCTTTGTTTCCGTAATACTTCTCTGCATTTTGTACTTCCAGGATAACTGACATTTATTCCTCCAAATAACGGCCTGCCGGTGCTATCCGGCAGGCCCTGATCAAACTGATTATTAACGGCCTGAAGAGTTTGCGGCAGCGGATGCGGCAACTGCAACAAGCATAACTTCCATCGCAATGATGGTCTGAAGAGTTTCAACAATTACGGGGTTCTTCATATCGTTTCCGGCATAACCTTCGGAATCCGCTACGATAAGGGCTGCAAACATAAGTCTGTCGGATTTGCCCATGATGGACATTCCCATACCCTTCTGACTTGCAAGATACCTTTCTGTCTCACAGATTTCTTTTACAAGAGTATCGATATCTTTCTTACTTCCTATGAGCGCTCCGAGAGAAGCAAGTCCGTACTCTCTGCTGTATCTTCTGTGATTGGCTTTGAAGGTTTTGTAGATATCGATAACCTTACCGGCCTTATCTGCGGGAGATCCCTCCTGAAGAGTAAGAACCTCTGCAAGTCCCTGAACGGAATCGGAATTCCCCCTGAAAAAGGTCTTTAAGATCTTATAGTTTTCTTCAAGTTCTGCTGCGATATCCTCTACTTTTCTGTCGGTCATTGCAAGGCTGATCGCAAGAGGCATATCCTCTCTTCCGGTAAGCACGGGATGATCCTTCTTCATAGCCTTAAGAAGTCTGTTGAATTTCTCCACGATCTTATCGGCGTCACCCTGACGGCCCGCATCTACGATATTGGCTGCGGCAACGACCATGAATGAATCCGGAAAGAGGCGGCCTTCCTTGATCTTACCATATACCGAGACAACATCCTTAATATACTTCTCGGGATCCGAAGAAAGTGCCATCTTGGTTACGATGAAAAGTCTGTCACCGGTTCTGAAGGGAGAAAACAACTCTGTATTCTTCTTGAGAACTTTAAGGCTGTTCTTCATCGCATCAATATCGGCTTCCCTGTTATCCATGGTATAAATCATGCCGGAAAGCAGGCTCATAAGATGAAAATCCCATACGAATTTCTTATGGATCAGATTCTTATTGGAAGCAAACAGTTCTACTTTTCTCATTACATTTTCGGTCATCTTAAATTCTCCTCTTACATTAAATTCATCAGTTGATAGGGAATGCGGGCATTAACCAGATCATTCTGTACGCGATCCTGCGGATAAGGCTGTCGCCGCCATCTTCAAGATCCACTCCGTCGGAAGCACTTCTCAGGATTTTCCTTAAAAGGTTCTTTTCACGTAATTTCGCGGGAACAAATCTTGAATTATAGAAGACATAAGCATGTGCGAATATCTCGCATGAAAGCTGACTTTCGGTCATACCGTCGATCCTTCCGGATTCGAGAAGCTTTTCCGCTATAACCTTGCATTCTCTCCTTACGTATAACCTTTCGTTCATCGGTATTCTTAATGTCTTTTTCTTAATGCTCATCATATGGTCTCCTATCGCCTGTCTGTGATCATAGGATACCAATACAAGAGCTTTGGTCACATCGAATTATCTTACAGTAACCTTACAGTTTTGTAAGGTTAAGATAAAAGTGGGGACGAAGACCTCCGGTCTTCGTCCCCACTGTAATATATATTAATTATTTGATCACTCCGACATCTCAAGCTCGCCGGAATTATATCTGCGAACTATGCTCTGGATCCTCTCATTGGGATTGAGGAGATCCGAGATTGATGAATCGTGATTGAGAGTATCGATGATATATGCGATATACTTGCTCAGATCACAGCTGATGTACCACTCCTTCTTAAGAAGCTCGGGAGTCTGATAGATCAGGTTGGTGGTAAGGACTCTTGAGATGAGGCCCTTCTCGTAAGCTTCGTCAAATCTTGAAAGACCGCCGGTGAAAAGACCGAAGGTAGCAAATACGAAGATCTCACCTGCATTTCTCTTCTTAAGTTCTGCGGCAACCTCGAGAACTGAATCTCCGGATGAGATCATGTCATCGATGATGATCATATCCTTGCCGGCAACATCACTTCCCAAAAACTCATGGGAGATGATGGGATTTCTGCCGTTTACGATCCTTCTGTAATCACGTCTCTTATAGAACATACCCATATCAAGGCCGAGAACGTTTGCAATATAGATAGCTCTTCTCATTCCGCCTTCATCGGGGGAAATTACCATCATGTGGTCCGCATCGATCTTAAGACCCTTAACATGCTTTAAGAGGCCTTTGATGAACTGATAAGGAGTCTGAACGGTCTCGAATCCGTTTAAGGGAATTGCGTTCTGAACTCTGGGCTCATGTGCGTCGAAAGTGATGATATTATCAACACCCATACGCACAAGCTCCTGAAGAGCTATCGCACAGTCCAGTGATTCTCTGGAAGTACGTCTGTCCTGGCGGCTCTCATAGAGGAAAGGCATAATAACGGTGATTCTTCTAGCCTTACCGCCTACGGCTGCGATGATCCTCTTAAGATCCTGATAGTGATCATCGGGGGACATGTGATTCTCATGTCCGCAAAGTGAATAAGTCTCGGAATAGTTAAGGACATCCACAAGGATGTAAAGATCGGCACCTCTTACGGATTCAAGGATCTCTCCTTTTCCTTCACCGGATCCGAATCTGGGTACTCTTGCTTTGAGAAGATACGAGTCTCTCTGATATCCCGAAAAAGCAAGCGATCCTTTGTGCTCGCTCTCTCTTTCGAAACGCCACTTGACCAGATAAGAGTCTACTTTCTGGGCAAGATTCCTGCATCCGTCGAGGGAAATGATCCCCAGACTTCCTACGGGAATGCTTTCAAGATTTCTTTTCTCTTCACGCTTGGGCATATTATATTCTCCTGTCATAAAACGCTCCGTAGATCCGGACCGTATAATCTCAAGACATCATATGAACCCGTTATTCGCGAAAAAACTCTGTCGGAATAACGGTCTCTTAACTGAGCCAGTTCCAGATTGGTGGATATGATCACAGACCTTCTGGAATTGTATCTCTCCGTTATGATCGAAAACAGTTCAGTTCCCACAAAAGAATTCGTCATCTCGGTGCCCAGATCGTCCACGATCAGAAGATCGCAGTCATATATCCTCTCTCTTACGGCAGCCGCTTCGGGAAGTTTTTCCCTCGAAAACTGTGCCTCTGCCAGTGTATCGAAGAGAGTCTTGGCACTCATATAGACCACGCTGTGGTATGTTGCAATAAGATCCGATGCTATACAACAGCTCAGGAACGATTTGCCGGTACCTACTGTACCACAAAAAAGGATATTTCGGTAGTAAGTCGGATCGTAGCCATGTCGTTCCT
>JAEEXJ010000018.1 GCA_016291475.1 Lachnospiraceae bacterium
ATGGTATGAGAATGATATGTGCCGAGAAAAAAGCGCTTGGCGGCTTTTCTAATATGAAATCGTTTATAAAAGCTTGCTTTGCGGATGGAAACACCATTGAAACAAGAATGCGGAAGGCAAAACGCAAATACATCAGGATAGAGATGCTTGTTGTCACACCGGAGTTTCAGGGCCGGGGATTCATGAGGAAAATGCTTGAGGATGTATATTCGCTTGCCGATAAGGAAGGTGTTTCGGTTATCCTTGATACGGATGATAAAGACAAATCGTTAAGATATCAGCATTTGGGGATGAAACTTGACAGAATAAGAAACTGCGGTGAGAGATTTCACATGTACGATCTGATACGAGAGGGAGCATGAAATGAAATACAAAGGAATGCCTGCAGCAATGTGGATGATGTATAAGAAATCATTTCGACAGCATCTTGTGTCGATACTCGGTTATTCGCAGGCTGATGCTGAGAGGATAACATGCCTTGCTAAATCGAGATATAAAGAGATAATCAATAAAATACCTGAATTCGAAACGGGAGACCGATTTAAAACAAATATAGTAAATTGTGCGCTGCTTATTGCATTTCTTCAGAGTATGGATAAACGTCCGACTGTGGAACAGCTGACGGACTTTTATGATAAAGCAATGACAATGCCTGTTACGGAGATGTTCTGTAAAAAGGCAGGCAAGATAAAGTTTACCGATAAGGATATCAAAGCTCAGAGAGCAACGGCAGAATTGCGGGCAGGTGACAGGAATGAATATTCTTGGACTATGGATTATATCCCTTATGAAGATGGTAGCGGATATGAGGCAAGGTTCTATACCTGCGGCATCTGTACACTTATGAAAGAGTACGGATTCTATGATCTGGTTCCTGCCATGTGCCATCTGGACTATACCATGAGCAGGCTTGGCGGAGCATCTGAATTTTTAAGAGAGTATACGCTTGCAAGTGGAGGACCATATTGTGACTGCGGATATAAAAAGAAGAATATTTAGAGTAAGAAGGTAATCAAAGTGGGAATAAGGATAAACAGCTTAAAAGAAGATGAGATACGTTCCATAGGTGATGCATTTTCCAATTTCGAATACGCCGAAAATGAATGGGGTATGAGCTATTTCGCCAAAAACAAAAAAGCTGTCAGTGATTATATCTGTTCTTATGTCAGAATGGCTATTAAAGAACGGGTTTTATATTCCACAAGTGATAAGCATGAAGCGTTTATCGCATTTAAAAAATCCGGTGTAAATATGAGTCTGTCATCTGCTATGGGACTTATCGGTGTTGTTCCCGGAAATATTGATATGAACCACACGGCAGATGTGTTGAAACGGATTAATCGTGCGGGGAGAACCTACGGACAGATACTTGATAAATTAAAAATCCCTTACATATATGTGGGAATGGTTGCCGTAACCGAAAAATATCAGGGACAGGGCTTTATGCGTAAACTTCTTGAGATTGCATTTGAAGAGGGAAGAAAACATGCGATCCCCGTTGTTCTTGATACAGATGCGGTGCTTAAAAGGGATAAATATGAGCATATCGGAATGAAGTGTGTTACAAAACAGTTTTTTTCAACCGGAGTGGAAATGTACGGATTGGTGTATGAACCTGATAACATTCCGAAGGAATGGAAAAGTGAAATAGTACTTGAGGATATGAAGATACTCACATCAAAGAGCGGAAATGTGTGGGATCGTTTTGCTCCTGTTTATAGCAAATTTGTCACCGCTACTCCCGGAAACAGAAGAGCATATGAAGCAATGTACGGACGTATTCGCAAGGTTGTTAAGGATAAAGAAGTTCTTGAGATAGCAACCGGGCCCGGTGTGATTGCCAAGCAGGTAGCATCCGAAGCAAAGAATATGATAGCAACGGATTATGCGGAGAAAATGCTTGCAGTTGCAAGGAGAGGCATTATTCCGGACAATCTTTTGTTTGAGTATGCTGATGCCCATGATCTTAAATATGATGACAGTTCTTTTGATATAGTTATCATTGCAAATGCTCTTCATATTGTTCCGAATCGCGGTAAAGTTCTTTCCGAGATCAGACGTGTCCTTAAAACGGGAGGGATATTGATAGCACCGAATTTTGTGCATGAAAGCGGAAATTCGATCAGCAATGTATTCAGCAAAGCTCTTTCCGCAGCCGGTGTGGTGTTTGAAGCAAAGTGGGATGCTGAAGGCTATCGGGAATTTCTTCTGGATAACGGTTTTGATGTCTGCTATTCGAAGCAGCTTTCTTCGACAATACCTCTCGTATATACGGAATGCAGACTTAAGCCTGAAACAGTAGCATTGGTATGATATATGAGCCGGTTATTTTTTGAAAAAGAGTATATTGCAGTTATTCCTTCATATAAACAAACTGACGAGCATAAGCATAATATGATGCATTTGTTTGTCGGAACGGATCCGCTGGTATTGGAGTGTGAAAAGGGAACGGTTAAGGGGAAGATTATTATTCTGGATAAGAATATTATTCACAAAGGTCCCGAGGGTAATCTTGAATATTTTCTTTTTATTGTTCCTACATCTTTATTTGGAAGAAAAGTGAGAAAAGAGTATCTGAAAGATTCGTGTTTTTGCTCTTTTGATACCGATGTTCTAAGCAATATTGGTGATTTTTCATCTAAACAATTTGAAGCCAAGCTGGTTTCTTTTTTCGGTGTAGATATTTTCGGTGATGATACTGATTTGGATTCCAGAATACGAGAACTGATACGGAGAATCGATACTTTTGAACATATAGGGAAAAAGGTGTCGGATATTGCTGAAGAGGCAGGATATTCCGAAAGTTATCTAACACATCTTTTCAAAAAGGAAACCGGAATTCCTCTGAAGAATTATATGCTTATGCGCGAATTCGAATATGCATATAAAAAGATCGCATCAGGAGAAAAGATTACGGATGCGGTATTGGAAGCAGGATTCGGATCATCATCACATTTTTCTGATGTTTGCCGGAAGCTGACCGGTATAAGTGTAATGGATGTGATGCGTGAAAAAAGCAGATAAATAGAAGTATGGGACGTGAACTTATATTATTCTTAGGCCACCGAATAATATAAAAAGGAGACCGATAATATGAAGTTCATGTATTTTTTTGATACAAAATTAAAAAAGTATACGATGTACGGCAAACGAATGCTTCATCCTCAAAATACGGGAATATACGATAGCGGAATAAGCTGTATAAGAGAACATGACGTAAATATATGGTTTTATACAAAGGGGAATGCAACTGTCGCGATTGATGCGGGACATTTGAATTTTGAAGGAGTATATGAAGAATTCCGGAAGATAGGTGTAGATCCACTGAAGATTGAAAATGTTTTACTTACTCATTCTGATGTGGATCATTGCGGAGGCGTTGACAGATATGCAGATCAGTATCTGTTTCCCAATGCAAATGTATATATAGGAAAAGGTGAAGAGAATTATTTTGACGGTGCTGTATGCAGAATGATCAAAGCCGGAATACCTCTTAAAAATCCTGTCAGACTTAAGGATGGATACCGGACTGTTTCGGACGGTGATTTATTTTACCTGAACGGGATCAAAGTACAGGTGATCGAAGTGCCGGGGCATACAATAGGCCATGTTTGCTACGTGCTGGATGATAAAATCCTGTTCAGCGGAGATTGTATGGCGGTAAATGATGAAGGAGGATATAGCCTGTTTGATTTCTTTACACAGAATCCGGCATTAAATAAAAAATCATTACAAAAGCTTAAATCAATGATTGAAGGTTCGAAAGTAGAATACATATGCACGGGACACAGCGGACTCAGAAAAAATGATGAAAAGATTTTTAAACATATAGATGAATCAGCTGTCAGTACAAGGAGACATCCCTTTGATGAGACAGCGCCGAAAAGTATTATCTGAAGAGTCTGATGATCAGAAAATTGAATGTTGATATCGTGAAATGCATATGGTAGAATTGCGGTTAGTTGCGACTAACCGCATTTTTAAAAAGGAGTAATATAATGGCTAGAAAAGAAGTAGTAAATAACCTCGGTGATAATAAAAATAATAAGAAGCTTCGCACCAAGGATCTGATATTTGCAGGTGCGTTCGGGGCTATATATATAGTGCTAATGTTGATAGTTGTCATGGTAACGGGTACAATCCCCGTTCTGTATATTATCAGCCCGCTTCCTGTAGGTATTGTATGTGCAACTGTATACGAGCTCTGCGTTCTTAAGGTACGCAAATTCGGTGCTGCATTGATACTCGGAATCCTTTTTGCGGTAACAACCTCATCGGCTTATCTTCCCGGTTTGATTCTTGCGATCACTATAGCTATCTTGGCTGAACTTGTTATCCTTATCGGAAAGTACAGATCCAGAAAAATGTTCATGCTTTCATATCTTGTATTTAATCTGACAATGGTTTGTCCTTTTACAAATCTTTATTTCAACAGAGATTCATTTATGGCTATGGCCACCGAATATTACAGCCCCGAATATGCCGAAAGTGTAAGCAGATTCGCTAAAGGCTGGCTTCCTTTTCTTCAGGCCGGACTTGCTGTCGCAGGAGCAGCTATCGGACTTCTTATTGCATCTAAACTCATTAAGAAGCATTTTGAAAAAGCGGGTATTGTCTGAGGAGAGTATATATAAATGGATCTTACTTTCTACGGGGGAGACACACGTGGTCTTATTAAAGTCGACCCCAGAACCAAATTTCTGATCTTTCTTGCAAGCGGACTGCTTACACTCAGCAGTTATAGCGATACGGGTGTTGCAATTTATTCGGTTTTCTTATGTGTGATAATCGCACTATGCGGTAAACCGCTTACTGCGCTTAAATCAGCATTGACCCTCGGGTTGGTGCTGTATTTGCGTGCGATCCTTCAGACTTCGCAAGGTGCTCCGTCTGTTATTGTTCTGCTTATCACCGCGCTTACCACGGTCTTTATGTTTGGTTTTCCTATGATCATGAGTCTGATCCTCATCATTAAAACCACAAAGATCAGTCAGTTCCTGTCAGCTTTTCAGGCTATGCATATTCCTGTTAAGGCGATTATTCCCGTAGCGGTGTTTTTCAGATTTCTTCCGACGGTTGCTGAGGAATGGAGCGGAGTAAGGAAAGCGATGGCTTTTCGCGGAATCTCTTTAAGCCCTGTTCAGATCATTTGTCATCCTTGGAAAACCATAGAATATATTCTGATTCCAATGCTGTTTTCATCCATTTCTGTTATGGAGGAACTCGCTTCATCTACCATGGCGCGCGGTATGGATGTTGATGTAAAAAGAAGTTCGTATGAAAAAATTAAATTCGGCATTGCCGATTACATATTAGTCATCCTTATTATCGGAATGATGGTACTTACGACCTTCCTGGGAAATATAGTAAAAGGAGGTACTTTGGGATGATAAGGTTTGACAATGTAAGCTTTCACTACGGTGGTGAAAACGGAACCGGTGAAGGTGTAGATAATATCGATCTTACTATCGGGGATGGTGAGGTTATTGTTTTATGCGGTGCTTCGGGATGCGGTAAGACCACACTTACAAGACTTATCAACGGTCTTGCGCCCCAGTTTTATCCGGGTGAACTCGAGGGCAGCGTGTGGGTTGATGATGTATGCGTTAGCAGTGCGGAATTGTCTGAGACCAGCAGGCATGTTGGCAGTGTTTTTCAGAATCCCAAAAGTCAGTTCTTTAATATAGATACTACGAGTGAACTGGTATTCGGGTGTGAAAATCAGGGAATGCCCCGCGAAGAGATTCATAAGAAGCTTCTTAAGACCGAAAAGGATATGAAACTGGAAGCTTTGATGGGGCGTAATATATTTGAACTCTCAGGTGGAGAAAAGCAGCAGATAGCCTGCGGAAGCGTATATACCACATCCCCTTCTGTATTTGTTCTGGATGAACCTTCTTCTAATCTTGACAGAAAGGCTATCCACAGACTTCATGATATATTACTGAAAATAAAATCCGAAGGTAAAACGATAGTTGTATCCGAACATCGCTTGTATTACCTGATGGATATTGCCGACAGATTTATTTATCTGGAAGACGGCTTGATCAAATCCGTGTATTCGTGTGAAGAATTAATGAATCTGACGGATGAGGAACTCTCGGAGGCGGGGCTGCGTCTTCCCGATCTTTCGAGACTTCAAAGAGATTATTCAGGTAATGGGATAAAGATTGAAAATCCCGTAATCGATGTTCTTGATCTTAATTGCACAAAGGGCGGAAACCAGATTCTTGACATTGAAAGATTAAACCTTCCGGAACACAGCATAATTGCCGTGATAGGAGATAACGGATGCGGGAAATCAACACTTTCGGAAGCACTGTGCGGTATAGGACCCGCAGACGGAAGTATAGGTTTTAAAGGTGTTTATCTGACTGCCAAAGAAAGAGCTGCTAAAAGCTTCATGGTCATGCAGGATGTTAACAGGCAGCTTTTTTCGGATAGTGTTATCGAAGAAGTAATGCTTAATTCCTCCGTGACAAGACAGGAAGCAGAACAGATACTGGATAAACTTGGCCTTAAAGATACTTTGGACAGGCATCCCTCATCATTGTCCGGTGGTCAGAAACAGCGTGTTGCAATTGCATCCGCTTTATGTGCGGGTAAAGAAATTATTTTCTATGATGAACCGACCTCAGGACTCGACAGAGGCGGTATGGAGAAGTTCGGTGAGCTGCTCGGAAGCATGAAGAACGAGATTACTTCTGTGATCATAACTCATGATCCCGAACTTATATTTACATGCTGCACACATATTCTTCATATCGAGAACGGAAGAGTGCTTGCTTTCTATCCGCTGAATAATGATGGGATCATAAGGGTTAAGAGTTATTTTATGTCCGAAAATGATGATAATAACTCTAAACCCAGAAAAAAGTACGGCATGTTCGGAAGAGTTCTTAAGTATACCGGAAGGTGGAAGAAATATGTATTTATCGCTATGGCTTTTCTGATTTCCGGAGCTATATTCAATGTTATTCCTTATCTGGGTATATATGATCTGCTGAACAGATTACTTGGCGGAGAGACGGTTACACTTGAAAATTCCATCGTGGATATAGGGATTGTTCTTATGTTCGGGATTCTCACGGCACTGGCAAACACCTTCGGATTACAATACAGCCACCGTGCAGCGTATCACACTCTTGAAAACATCAGGATCAGTCTTCAGGAAAAGCTTGATAAACAGCCTATAGGGAATATACATGAACTGGGAGTGGGTGCTATTAAGAAGTTGTTCAATGAAGATGTTGAATCTGTTGAAGTGATGCTTGCTCATGTAATTCCCGAGGGTTTTTCCAATCTTTTTGTCGGATCTGCTATATTGATCGTCCTTATAGGCGTCGACTGGCAGATGGCTTTGCTTTCGGTGATCATTCTCCTCTTCGGATATGGTGCATCCCGTCAGATGTTTGAAGTGGGAATGGACAGGATGGGTACTTATTTTGCATCCTCCAAGAGACTTAATAACACCATCATTGAATATGTATCCGGAATGGAAGTGGTAAGGATATTTAACCGCGACGCGCAGTCAGAGGAAAGATTTGAGGAGTCTGTCAGAAACTACAGAGATTTCGGGCTTGACTGGTATAAAGTATGCTGGCCGTGGATGGCGGTGTATGGAAGTCTGTTTGCCAATATTACTCTATATTCACTTCCTCTCGGAGCACTTTTGGTTATTTTGGGTTATCTGTCTGTATCAAGATATGTTTTGGCTCTATGTCTCAGCTTTGCACTTGGTCCCATGCTTGTTCGTACGCTTGCGCTTATAGGAACATTGCCCAGAGTAAATTATAAGATTCAGTCTGTGGAAAAGGCACTGGATCGTCCTTCTTTGAAGTGCGGTGGAGATGCGTTTGAAGGTAATGATCATGATGTCGAATTCAGAAATGTGCGATTTTCCTATAAGGGAGATGAAGCTCTTAGAGGAATAACTTTTACCGCCAAAGAAGGCGAGATGACTGCGCTGGTGGGAGCATCGGGAAGCGGCAAGAGTACGATCGCCAGACTGATATCGCATTATTATGATACGGATTCCGGCACCATCAGGATCGGCGGACAGGATATAAGCAGCATGTCTCTCGAGAATCTTGGTAAAGAAGTGGCTTACGTTTCACAGGAACTGTTTCTGTTTAATAAAAGTATTCTGGAAAACATCAGAGTCGGAAAACCTGATGCAACAGATGATGAAGTGAAGGAAGCTGCTAAGAAGGCAGGATGCGACGAATTTATAAATGAACTTGAAAACGGATACGATACTCTTGCAGGAAGAGCCGGAGGCAAACTTTCGGGCGGACAGAAACAGAGAATCGCATTTGCAAGAGTTCTGTTAAAGGATGCACCTATCATTGTTCTGGATGAGGCTACGGCTTTTATAGATCCTGAGAATGAAAAGAAGATGAACGATGCCATAGCGGAGATCACACGTAATAAAACGGTCATAGTGATCGCACATAAACTCAGTTCCATTGCCGGGGCTGATAAGATCCTTGTTCTTGATAAGGGACAGATCATAAGTGAAGGAAAACATGATGAACTGTTAATAGAATGTGATATGTATCGCAAATTGTGGAAGGCTACAGAAGAAAGTAACAGTTGGGTATTGACAGGAGGCAGGACAGTTGATTCATTACGTGCATAGGATTTTGAAATTCTGTGATCGCGATAACGCACGCAGAATTCGATCGGCCTATATTTTTTCATTTTTAAAATCATTTTCGCAAAATGCTCCGATCGTCATGGCTGTATTTTTGATCCGTGCCCTTATGGAAGGCGATGCCGATGTGAAAAGCTGTCTCATAGCCGCGGCAGGACTTTTTACATTCTTTGTTTTGACAGCGGTTTTCGGACATTTATCCGACAGACTTCAGTCATCCTCAGGTTATAAAGTGTTTGCCGATAAGCGAATAGAATTCGCAAGACATTTGCGTACTCTTCCTATGGGATTTTTTACAACCGGAAATATAGGACGGATCAGTTCAATATTATCGGAGGACATGGTCTTTGTTGAGGAAAACAGCATGAGCATAATCGCGGAGATCATCAGCGGTTTGTTTTCACAGCTTGTAATTGCCGGCTTTATGTTTGTATTACATCCGGCTTTGGGAATAGTGGTAACGATCACATCATTGGTAGTAATGTGTGTCGCAATACCCATGGACAGAGAATCCATGCGCAATTCCGCCGCGCGACAGAAGGCTGTTGAGGATCTCAGCGGCGCTGTGATCGAATATGCCGAAGGGATGGCTGTTTCAAAAAGCTTCGGTATTACCGGAGAAAGCTCCACGAACCTCAGGGAGAGCTTTACCAAAAGCCGTGAGGCAAATCTGAAGTTTGAAAAGGATCATACTCCCTGGGAAAGAACTCTGGAGATCATTTATGCCCTCGGAACTGCGGGGGTGCTTATTGCTTCGGTATGGCTTACGGGGGAAGGACAACTGGACAATGCATCATTTATCGGAATGCTATTGTTTCTTATGAATCTCTTTGCGCCGTTTAAAACCGTATATCAGCTTGGTTCGCGTCTTACCATTATGGATATCGCACTTGACAGAATTGAGTCGGTATTTGCTGAAAAAGCCCTTCAGGACGACGGCAAAGAAGAGCTTAAGAGTGATCCGGGGCATGAGATAGAATTTGCCGATGTTTCTTTTTCTTATGATAATGAAGAAGTTCTCCACGGTATTTCTTTTACCGCAGATAAAAATGAGATGGTTGCACTTGTAGGTGAATCGGGAAGCGGTAAAACCACAATTGCCAATCTGCTTGCGCGCTTTTGGGATGTGTCATCCGGAACTGTAAAGGTTCGCGGCACCGATATAAGCAGGGTGCCGTTGAAAACTTTAATGGATCAAATCAGTATTGTTTTCCAGAAAGTATATCTGTTTGAGGATACGGTTTTTAACAATATCGCTATGGGTAAAGAAAACGCGACGTTCGAAGAAGTTGCGGAGGCGGCAAAAAAAGCACGTTGCTATGATTTCATTATGAACCTGCCTTACGGTTTTGATACCGTGATCGGAGAAGGCGGATCGACCTTGTCCGGGGGAGAAGCACAGCGAATATCCATTGCCAGATGCATCCTGAAAGATGCACCGATTATTATTCTGGATGAGGCTACTGCAAGTATTGATGCGGATAATGAAAGATTCATCAAGGAAGCAATGTCGGAGCTTTGCCTGAATAAGACAGTCATCGTAATTGCCCACAGACTAAATACCATACAGGGAGCCGATAAGATCATAGTAATGGATCACGGTAAGATCATTGAACAGGGTGATCACGGATCGCTCATGGAGAAAAAAGGATCATATTACAGGATGTATTCTTTACAGCGAAGCATGAATGAAAACACGGAGGTAACCTGTGCATGAGTAAGAATACCAGCAGAATGATCGGAATGATCACTATGATCGTCAGTGTGTTTTTTCTGATGGGAGGGCTATATCTTGGACAGGCCGGTATCTCGAAGATTGTGACTTGCGTTTGTCTTATTGCAGGGGTGGTCCTGCTGATCTTAGGGACTGTTTTCTATAAAATCCTTAAATCGGATTGATGTGTATTTGACAAAGCATTTTAAATGATGTAATCTTTGATAGCTAACACTGATAACTTATGCTTACAGGTTAACAAAACATGCCAAGAGATAAGTCCTTAAGCCATGAAAAAGTAAAAAGGGCGATCCGTGAAGAATTCCTTGAAAAAGGGTATGATGACGCATCCATCAGAAGCATCGGTGCCCGTGCAGGAATGACTTCAGCCGGATTGTATCGTCATTATCCCGATAAGGAATCCATGTATTGTGCCATGGTTGAACCTCTCATAGCCAGCATTAAGACATGGACCGACAGGCATACAGCCATGAAATTCGATATGGTCGATAGCGGTGCAAAGAAAGATGAACTTTTCGGAGAAACCTTCATCGATCTTATCAGGGAAGTGATACTTCCCAGAAGGGAAGAATTCAAGCTCCTGATGACCAGATCGAGAGGAACGAAGTATGAGAACTTCATTAATGATTATGTTGAAGAGAATCAGAAGAAGTTCATGTACGCCATCAGGCAATTAAAAAAGAATGGCTATAAGACGATTGATATAAGCGAGGAGGAATTACACATGTTGCTTTCAGCATATCTGACAGCATGCTTTGAACCGATCATACATGATTATGATGATAAGAAGATCATCAAGTATTTAAATACAGTCCATCAATTTTTCATGCCGGGATGGCTGAAGATAATGGGAATCAAGTAGAAAAGAGCCGAAAGGCTCTTTTTTATTATGTTAGTTATCAATACGCGGTTAGTGATAGCTAACCAAATGAGCGTATTGATTACTTATAACATCACAGGGAGGAACGTTAAGTTGGGTAAGAAAAATGAATTTGATCACATGAAGCTGATCAGAGAATATGCGGGGGGGCATAAGCATCTGATAACTATAGGAAGATGCCTTGCAGGTGTAAGTGCCGTAATGACACTTATTCCATACTACTTGCTATGGAAGATCATCAGAACAGCGGTTGGCGGTGAAGAATTAGAGAAGATAAGCCTTTATGCATGGTTTGCGGTAGCCATGATCGTAGGGGCACTTCTCGTATATATATTGGCGCTTTTATGTACTCACATTGCCGCATTCAGGGTTCAGGCCAACATGAGGTCTTCTCTTATGAGACGAATCCTTACACTGCCGCTTGGAGTTTTTGATGAAGACGGAACCGGTAAGATCAGAAGAACCGTCAATGACTCCACTGCGGCAACCGAAACATTTATCGCTCATAACCTTGCTGATAAGACCGTGGCAACTGTTACACCGATCGGTCTGCTTGTTCTTGTACTTGCTTTTAACTGGAAGATCGGTCTTATCTGCATGATACCTGCATTTATCGGATTCATATGCATGATGTCGATGATGGGTAAAGGCATGCAACAGAAGATGAAAGAATATCAGGATGCTCTCGATACAATGAGCAGTGAAGCGACCGAATATGTGCGCGGCATTCCGGTTGTCAAAACTTTCGGACAGACTGTTCATTCTTTTAAACGCTTTAAGGAATGCATAGACGGATACGGAAAGTGGACCACCGATTACACCCTTATGCTCAGATTACCCATGATGGGATTCATGACATGCATCAATGCGATATTTGCTTTTATAGTGATCGCAGCGTATGCGGTGACGAAAGACGGAATAACAAATGCGGCAATCCTGAATGTCATGTATTACATCATCGTTACGCCCCTTGTTACCATAGCGCTTACAAAGATCGCATATTCGGGAGAGGCGGAGATGACTCTTATCGATGCTCTTAAACGAGTAGAGACCATCATGGCTATTAAGCCATTGGATGAAGGATCCTCTGATAAGAAACTTTTGGATAACGGAATTGAACTTAGAAATGTTTCTTATCGATATGATGATGCAACCCGTGATGCAGTTGAGAATGTTTCAATATCCATCGCCTCCGGAGAGCATGTAGCTTTAGTCGGTCCCTCCGGATCCGGTAAGACCACACTTGCAGAACTTATGGTCAGATTCTTTGATGTTACGGAAGGAGAGATCCTGATCGGCGGAGTGAATGTAAAAGATATATCTTCAGCAGAATTAATGAATCAGGTTTCATTTGTATTTCAGGACAGCCGTTTGATCAAAAAATCCATCTTTGAAAATGTCCGTATGGCAAAGCCCTCTGCATCCGAGGAAGAGGTTATTGAAGCATTAAGGAAAGCTCAGTGCATGGATATCATCGAAAAGCTTCCTGACGGAATTCATACCGTAATAGGCGAAAAGGGAACATACCTCTCAGGCGGAGAACAGCAGAGGATCACCATAGCAAGAGCTGTTCTCAAAGACGCTCCGATACTTATCCTTGATGAAGCAACCGCTTTTGCCGATCCTGATAATGAAAGCAAGGTACAGGCAGCATTTGAAGAACTTTCACAAAATAAGACTCTCATAATGATCGCTCACAGGCTGAGTACTGTCATGAATGCGGACAGGATATTTGTGATGGATAAAGGTAAATGCACCGAATCGGGAACTCACGAGCAGCTTATGAGCCGGGGCGGTTTGTATAAGCGTATGTTTGACGAATATACAAGATCAATCGAGTGGAAGGTAGGTGCATGAAGATGATAGAAAAATTACAGCATAAGTACGCCCTTTCAAGACAGGGTGCTGTTGATATGATCAAGGCAAGCATCGCTGTGACAATTACCAATATCGCACTTATGATGACTGCCGGGATTCTATATACCCTAATAAATGACCTGCTCAGGGGGAATCTGGGTGATGACAGGATCCCGTTTTATGTGATCGGATCCATTGCTGTTTTGGTATTGGTTTTCATCACCAATTATATACAGTACAATGCAACATTTCTTACAACATATCGTGAGAGCGGTATCAGAAGAACCACGATTGCCGAAAAACTCAGAAAGCTTCCGCTTTCGTATTTCGGTAAAAAGAATCTGGCAGATCTTACTACGAATATTCTGGGCGACTGTGCAATGATCGAAACAGCATCAAGCCATTGGATCCCTGAACTTATCGGTGCGATTGTGTCCACAACTTTGGTCGGTATCAGTTTATTCTTTTTCTTTGATCCCAGAATGGTAATTGCCAGTTTCTGGGTAATACCCATTGCATTCATAATCGTCACATCATGTTCCGGTCTGGAGAAAAAGGCTGCCCGCAAGAATCAGGCGGTAAAGCTTGAAATGTCCGATGGAATACAGGAGTGTCTTGAATCCATAAGGGATCTTCGCGCCAATAATGCGCAGGATGCATACATGGATGAACTTGAAGGCAAGATAAGAAAAGTAGAAAAATTTGCGCTCTTTACTGAACTGAAAATGGCAGTGTATGTAAATTCTGCGGCTATAGTTTTAAAGCTGGGGATAGGAACCACTTCGGTTGTGGGAGGCATACTTTTTGCAAAAGGTGAAATAGATCTTCTTACGTTCTTTATGTTCCTTATGCTGGTATCAAGGCTTTATGCTCCCATGGAAATATCACTGCAAAATTTTGCGGCGATCATTGCAACGGGAATTCAGTGCGAGCGTCTTGATGAAGTTCTTTCACATGATATCCAGACCGGTTCCGAAGTAATGAAAAACAACGGCTTTGACATTGTATTTGAAAACGTGGGATTTAAATATTCGGATGATACGGATGTTCTTAAGGATGTAAGTTTTACGGCTAAGCAGGGAGAAGTTACCGCACTTATAGGACCTTCCGGCGGAGGTAAGACTACGATCTCAAGACTTGCGGCAAGATTCTGGGATGTAAACAGCGGAAAGATCACTCTAGGGGGAGAAGATATTTCTAAGATCGATCCGGAAACACTTCTTACCAATTATTCGATCGTATTTCAGGATGTAACACTCTTTAATAATTCTGTCATGGAGAACATCAGAATAGGAAAGAGCGGTGCCACCGATGAAGAAGTAATGGAAGCTGCAAAGCTTGCTAACTGTGATGAGTTCATAAATCTTCTTCCCGAAAAATATGGCACATACATCGGAGAAAACGGAAGTGAACTTTCAGGCGGTGAGAGACAGAGGATATCTATCGCAAGAGCATTCCTTAAAGATGCTCCGGTCGTTCTCCTTGATGAAGCAACCGCTTCACTTGATGCGGAGAATGAGACAGCGATTCAGGAAGCTCTCTCCAGACTTATCAAAAATAAGACCGTTCTTATCATCGCACATCGTATGAGAACCATAGCAAATGCAGATCATATAGTAGTGCTCAAAGACGGCACGGTTGCGGAACAGGGCAGCCCTGAATTCCTGTCGGGTTATGACAGCATATACAGCCGCATGACCAAACAGCAGCTTATATCCCAGAATTGGAAGATGTAAATCGGGTTTATCAGATCATCTTGAACAGGCGCCGAAACTCGGCTTGAATAAAGTCGGTTTCGGAAAGGCCTGTTTGTTTTTTTATATACTTGGCTTTTTTTGCGGTCATTTGAATGACACCACAGATGGAAGACCAGACTGTAAAAACAGTAATGAAGGCATCATCTTTAAGGTTAAACAGTTTAGTCAGGTACGTATGTATTTCTTCACCGATCATATATGTATCTTTTTCGGATTGATAATATTTTTCTGAGGAAAAATCTACATTAATGGTATCCTGCAGAAATTGGAAATACATAGGATACTTCTTGTTGTATTTCAGCAGACTGTTGCATACACCCATGAAGTTTTCTTCATCCGAGTAAGTATCATCGGTAGAAGATAGGATTTGTTTTTTGATCAGTTCCATGCTGTGTAAAACAAGATACGAGATGATCTCTTCTTTATTTTCAAAATACACGTAGATTGTCGCTTTGCTGTATCCTGCAAGTTCTGCAATCTGTGAGACTGTGGTTTTATCTATGCCCTGTTTGATGAAGAGTTTTTCTGCAGCTTCGGATATTCTTTTTCTGTGGATTGAAGGTTCTTCTTTTACTCGTCTTGCCATGATCATTTCACCGAAATGTAATCGGCTAAATCCCTCCTTATAGCAGCATTTGTTCCGTAGTCATTAGTATAACCGATACGCAGTATCATTTGAATATTTTCTATATTAAGAGCTTTTTCAAGATTCGTTTTGTATACGGGTTCTTCAATAGCGTAACTCATGGGCTGGACAGAGATTCCTGCGTTTGTTAATGACAGCCATAGATTGACTGTCTGTATTCCGCAGGCTATAAGTTCTTCCTCTGAATTTTCTGAAGTGATAATTACAAAACCGGAACAATTATCCAGCTGATTTTCAGCGGTTGTAATACCCTGCTCCGCAAAAGATTCTCCTGTAGCACTTTCATGAGTTGTAATGAGATAATAAATACTTTTTCTGAATCCGGTTATTCCCAGTTGCTCAGCGGGAAGGCCGTCTTTAGTGCTGATGGTTTCCGAGTTTGATAACCTGAGCCATTCCGATAATTCCTTGGCTGCGCGCAAATCACCGGCCTGAGCTATGTAAGCATTTAATGTGGCATTCTTTATAGCGGCAAATTCTGTGGTATCGGAAGAGTAATATTGAACCATATCTGAAACCGGATATGCGTTATTAAAAGATTCCGGTGTTAACTCCTCCGGTTTGAATTCTCTTTTATCTGTGTGGCGCTTAAGGATAAGATCAATTAGATCCTGATCCGTTGTTTCACTTGTTTTATGATAATTTAGTGAAATTTCCTTTAACTCATCATTGTAACTTTGGGTGGTTTCGTAGCCATATGCTTTAAAGCTGTTCATAAGTGTCATGGTATAGCATCCGAGAGAAATATAGTTCTCCCTGAGAACCGGATCTATGATATTCAGTGTTCTGTCAGGATCAATCTTTATTTTAATCATTTCCTGATCGGGATATACATCTATGATCCAGCTTTGGATGTTGTGTGAACTGGGAGCCAGGGATCCCAGGTACAGAATATCCTGTAATTCTTCACTGATCCCTGCAACGGATCTGTCTGTGTGGACATCTATTCTCCTTCCGCGGATCAGTAATACGGCTATGAGTACTAAAACAATTGTTACAATAAGGATCATAAATTTGATTTTCATAACTATCTCCATTTGATTAATTGAACTATGGGTTTAATTAAACCAATAGTTCAATTAATTGTCAAGAGATACTTAAGGGAGAATGATTAAATTTTCTTAAATCGCATTACCTCGTATGTTTATTCCTGAGTTTTGGCATCACTGCGAGACAGGTACAATATGGACAGAGTCAGAAACAGTGCGATAAAAAATCCTGATGAAATTATTGAAGGTATGATACTTGCACCTCCTCTGTTCATTGCGGCATCAAATACAGAGTAGGGCGTAAGATAGGGTATATCCTTTGAAATGCATACAAGTCCTGAAAGTCCGCCGATAAAGCCTATTATTATGGGAATGATCAGATTCCTGACAACAAGAGAAGTAAAAATCTGGAATGCGCAAATGGCCCAAGATGCGATCATACCTACTGCGACCCATCCGATCATTTCCGAAGGAAGGGATCCTTCCACATGGATGATTTGTCCGGATATTATGAATAACGCAACCATCCATATAATGGACAGAGAAGTTATAAAGCAGGTGGCCAGGTACTTTCCGAGGATTATTGAAGAAGCTTTGTTGTGAGTGAGCAGGATATTCATGTTGGTTCCCGCATGGTCCGCTCTCCAGATGCATCCTGCAAAGAGTCCTATCATTATGGACATGAAGAAGTAGCATAAGAAAAGCGTATGCTGAGACCAGAGTGAATACCAGCCATCGGTAAGGATGCTCAGGTTACCTGAATAGTTAATGGTTCCTATGATCGCTGATAAGACCGGGACTATGATAAAGGCAACCCACGCAGGCGACCCCTTAAGCTTCAGCACCTCTATAGGGCGTTTATGCAAGGTTATATTTTGGTTAATGGGTCTGCTTTTTTTGTTTTCTCTTTCTTCGACAGATGATCTCTTTAACAGGAACTGTGTCAGACATGTTAGTAATACGATCCATACGATATTGACAACTGTCGGGAAAAAGCTGGGATCTGTCAGTATCCAGTCGGTGACCCTGGTTTCCCTGTCCCAATCGATTCTGACAAACATTGATGTTGTAAATGATCCCCAGGGGAGGAGTTTTTGAAAGATCGTCTCCGGGAGGAACGCGGTAAAAAGTCCCATAAAACTTCCGAGAATACCTACAGTGATGTTAACGGCCTGATTTCTGTAGAAGAAAGCAAGGATCATGTGAATCGTAAACAACGTAAGACATGTGATGAAATTGGTGATAGCAAAGATGATGAGATATCTTATCGGAAATTCTGTAGGGAATTTAAGGATCCCCGCATTTATATAGAAGGATCCGCACATCATCGCAACGAGCAGTGCCGTGGCAATCACTCCGTATATATACTTGGTATAGAAGATTCTCTCGGGCGTTGTGAATGTATATAGGGATTTGAGCATATCCCCCTTATGTTCTATATCCGTAAGTCTTGATGCGAAACATGCGATCGCAACAGGGAGGAACAGGCTGTTGATTATGGGATAGTTGTAGAACAGAAGCATCCATCCTTTTTCAAGACCTGTCCTTCCGTGATAATTTCCGTATATAAAGAAGATTTCCGCAAGCACTACAAACACCGGGATTAGCATATTAAAACGGTGTTTGTGCTTTTTGGTTTCGATTATAAAATCATTTAAAGCATTCATTTGATTTACGCTCCTTTTGTCATATCCAGAAATACTGCTTCGAGTGATTCGTTTCCGGCTTCGAGTTCCGAAAGAGGTCCTTCAAAGATCAGTTCACCCTTATTGATGATTCCAACATAGTCAGCCATCTGTTCTACTTCGGAGAGGAGGTGACTTGATATGATGACCGTTGATCCGTACTTTTCCGGGATGCTTTTGATCAGATTTCTGATCTCCTGTATTCCTGCGGGGTCAAGGCCGTTTGTGGGTTCGTCCAGTATCAGCAGCTCCGGTTTACCCATAAGAGCCATGGCAATTCCGAGACGCTGTTTCATTCCGAGAGAATAGTTTTTTACCTTATCATCTTTTCTGTCAAAGAGCTGCACGATCTTCAGTACTTCTTTGATGTCTTTTTCTCCGAGCTTTTTATATCTTGCGATTATCTCAAGATTTTCCTGAGCGGTGAGATGGGGATAGAAGCCGGGACTTTCGATAAGGCTTCCGGTATTTTGGTTTATACGGAATCTGTTTGCAGGATTCATTTTTTTACCGAGGATCTCTGCGACACCGTTATCCGCTTTGATCAGTCCCAGCAAAATCTTCATGGTAGTTGTTTTGCCTGCTCCGTTCGGCCCCAGAAATCCGTACACGACTCCGCGGGGGACGTTTAAGTTTACATCCTTGATACGATATTTTTTTCCGCACTTTTTGCTGATGGCGTATGTTTGTACTACATATTCTTTCATGTTTTTCTCCTATATTTGATCTTTCCGGTGATGATTCCGGGTTGTGCATAATATAAAAAAACCACATTAATCCAAAATGACATTTACATTACGGTTACATTACAAAACAATTTTGAAAATGCCTGATGCAATTTAAAAGTGTATACTGTCATAGGAGGATCGGAGGATAGATATGATCTTAACGGATAGCAGGATACTGCTGGTTGATGATGAAAAGAAAATACTTGAAATAAATGAAAAGCTTCTTGAAAACGACGGCTTTACAAATATCGTAACATGCGGATGTGCGGAAGATGCAAATGAAGTTATAGCAAATTCGAAAGCGGATATCGTCGTGCTGGACATAATGCTTCCGGATCTTGACGGACTCTCATTATATGAGATGTGGAAGAAGCGTGGGATCAATATACCTGTGATCTTCTTGTCTGCAAGGGATGAGGAAACAAGCAGACTCAAAGGGCTGGGACTCGGCGCAGACGATTACGTTACCAAACCTTATACTCCGGAAGAACTGCTCCTCAGGATCAAGGCTGTCCTCAGACGCACCTATAACCTTACGGAAAATAAAACGGTTGAACTTGGAAGTGTGAAGATAGATCTTTCTTCCGGAATCGTCTACAGAGCTGACGGCGAATCAGAACTTACTGCCAAAGAGTTTACTCTTTTTACGAAGCTTTATGATAACAGGGGAAAGATAGTATCTATGAATATACTGATGGATACACTTTGGCCTGACGGAAGTTACGGACTTGAAAATTCACTTATAGTTCATATAAGAAGACTCAGGGAGAAGATAGAGGAGAATCCTTCGGAACCAAAGTTTCTTCAGACAGTCAGAGGATTGGGCTACAGACTTAATGTTACGGGAAGATGATGATGAAAAGAATCAGCGGATATTTCTTATCGATGCTGCTTGTTTTTGTGGCATTGATATTTACGGATTTTATAATACTGGGAATAGTCAGTATTAAAGGTGACAGAGGATTTCTGGGAAAAGATATTATATCCTCCGTGTCTGACGGAATCATTTATTCGGACGGAGAGTTTACAATCCTTCCTTCGCTTGGCAAGATGATGGATGAGGAAAACTTCTTTGTAATGATAATCGATGATAACGGAGATGTTATCTGGGATTACAATAAACCCTCCGACATTGAAGATCACTACGGGATCAAAGAAGTTGCTTCTTTTTCCAGATGGTACCTTAATGATCATCCTGTTTATATTTGGACAAGGGATGAAGGATTATTGGTGGTTGGAGAACCTGTCGGAAGCACCTGGAAATATTCCTTGAATGTAAGGATGAATTCATTGGAAAATTTTTTTGTCATTTTGCCGGTTCTTTTGATCGTTAATATACTGATACTTATCATTCTGCCTGTTCTGATAACGAGAAAGTGGATCAGGAACAGAGAAAAATCCAGGACGGAGTGGATCGCCGGTGTGTCGCACGACATCAGGACTCCTCTGAGTATCGTGATGGGTTCTGTGGAAAAAGGAAGTGCTTCCGAAAAGCAATGCATTAAGATAAGAGATCTCATAGGCAATCTTAATACGGAAAACAAACTGGAATCCGGAACCGGCAAGTGGAATGAAGAGGAGATCAAAATTGTTCCTCTTCTAAGAGAGATCGTATGTGACTATATCAATTCTTATGATGATCCTTATACATTCGAATTCGATTTCGATGAAGAACTTGAAGGCCGCGCGATAAATGCGGATGAGGGCCTTATCAGAAGAATGATTGAAAATCTTATATCTAATTCCGTCACACACAATGAAAAAGGTTGTAATATCATAGTGTCATTAAAGCAGGCACCAAAAGGAAGAGTGAAGCTTGTGATATCGGATGACGGTGCAGGCACAAGCGGAATTAAGATCCGGACATTAAATTCAAAACTGAGATCCGATTATCTTCCCGAACATGGTCTCGGCATACGTGTAGTCAAACAGGTAGCAAGAAAGTATAAATATCGCGTCCTGTTTTCCTCTGAGGAGGGTAAAGGGTTTTCGACCGAAGTTTTGATCAGATGATCGGATTTGAAATTTGTATAAAATATTTTTGGAAATATCTGTTGACTCTCACATAATGGTAGGGATTAGTGTAGTGGTGAGCTCAAGAAACAAACATCCATGGAGGTTAAGTAAATGCTGAAAATAGGAGATTTTTCCAAACTATCCAGAGTAAGTATCAGGATGCTGCGCCACTACGACGACATCGGATTATTGAAACCTGCGGAAATCGATGATTTTACCGGATATCGTTATTACCGCGAAGATCAGCTTTTTGTCATCGGAAGGATCACCGCACTTAAGGATATGGGATTTGCCCTTGCGGATATAGTCCGCATCCTTGAGATATATGATGATCAGGAACAACTTGATGTTTTCTTTTCCGAAAGGCAAAAGGAACTGACCGAGCAGGCCAAGGAGACGGAGTATAAACTGATGCTTCTGGACACAGCCCGAAAGGGTTTGAGAAAGGAGCACAAAATGAGTTTTGATGTAAACATAAAGACTATTCCCGAAAGATATGCCGCAACCGTACACATGATCGTTCCCCGTTATGAGGATGAGGGAATGGCATGGGGAGCAATGAGAGAGTGCAAGAATCTGGTTCCCGATGAACCCTGCTATGCGATCGCAGAGTTTCTCGATAACGAGTTTAAGGAAGAGAATGTAGAGCTTGTTGTATCGATGTCGGTAAAGGGTAAGTACGAAGATACCGAGCATGTAAAGTTCAAGACACTTCCTGCCGTAAAAGTCGCAAGTTGCATCATTAAGGGAAGCTACGAGCAGATGACTGAGGCGTACGCAACTCTCGTCGAATGGATCAATAAGAACGGATATAAGATGAACGGACCTATGTTCAATATCTATCACGTAAGTCCTGCACAGACTCAGAACCCCGATGAGTATGTAACCGAAGCATGCTTTCCGGTTGGGTGATGAAAATCTTAATCGCATAATGTAAAATAACTTAGGGAACTTTTGGAAGTGATGAAACCGGAAAAGTTCCCTAATATTTTTGTCATTGGATATATAATCGTTTTATGAAGCTTGGAGTTATATCTGATATACACAGCAATTACATAGCGTTCAAAGAGTGCGTGAGGAAACTGGAAAAGGAAGGATGCGATGAGTATCTTTTTCTCGGCGACTATGTTTCCGATACTCCGTATACAAGAGAAACTCTGGATTTTCTTTATGAGTTTATTGATGATCATACTTGCTATCTTCTCAGGGGTAACAGAGAAGAGTACATGCTTTCTCAGAGAAAGGTATTAAAGGAAGGTTCGGAAGATCAGAAATGGATCTATAACTCTGCAAGCGGTAATCTGCTATATTCCTATGAATTGTTAACCGACAGGGATTTAGATTTTTTCGAAAGGCTTTCGATTTCTTTTGTCTATGAAAAAGAAGGTTATCCGACTATCAAATGCGGTCATGGTTCGCCTGAAAGTTCGAGAGAGTTGATACAACTCGGAAGCGACAGGGCGCGTTTTTGGCTGGATAATATTTCTGAAGATTATCTTCTTTGTGCACACACTCATTTTCCGGGTGAATATGAATATAACGGGAAGCATTATATGAACTCCGGATGTGTGGGAATAGCAATTAACGATGCCGGCTTTGCACAGTGCATGATGCTTGATTCTTATAATGATGAAAATGGCGTGGCCTCTTGGAAGCCCACATTTTTGAAAGTTCCTTATGATAATCATAAGGTTGTAAAGGATATGATCACTACCGGATTGCTTGATAAGGCACCGTGGTTTATCAACAGTAATATACAGATCCTTTTGACGGGCACGGATAATTCGGCGGCAATGGTTGAGCTTGCGTCTAAACTATCCGAAGAAGCCGGTGCCCCCAAAGGCTGGCCGCTTATTAAAGAAGAGTTTTTTGAAGAAGCCGCCAAACGGCTTGGAATTCCTGATTACCGCAGCGTAGGTATCGAGTGACGAAGGTAATAGACTGTAAGAATCGCGGAGAGTTTGAAATTTACAGTCTTTGCTGGTTGGTAAAGCGGCGAAATTCTGGACTTGGACTGTAAAAGAGAGGGATTGATTGGTATTTACAGTCCCCACGGTCATTCAAAGTGATGAAAAGCTCGAATTGGACTGTAAAAGACGGGAAAAGGTTCGGATTTACAGTCCCTGTGGTCAAGCAAAGCGTTGAAATCTCATATTTGGACTGTAAAAAGCGTGATAATCTTCAGCTTTACAGCCCCTTTCGCCTGAAACCACAGCTAAATCCTGTTCCGTGGCTATAAAATTCACCCCGGACATAAAATTTATAGCCCCGGCTGCATAATCCCCCATACTATAATCCGTCACTAAACACTAAAAGTACGGGATTATAGCAGAGGCCGGTGACGGGGATGGCGACACTGACTCTGAAATTTTGCAACGCTTGGGCTTCTTTATTATTGGGCGGAAATATGATATTATGTGTTGGATTTTATGCCGTGGTACTGAAGATGGTACCCGGACGAAGATATAAATTGAAACAAGCCGATATACCGAGGCTTTTAGAAGGAGAAACATAGGAAATGAAACTAGGAATCGTCGGTCTTCCCAACGTAGGAAAGAGTACACTTTTCAATTCGATCACAAAGGCGGGAGCGCAGGCTGCGAACTTCCCCTTTTGTACCATTGATCCCAATGTAGGAGTTGTAGCAGTTCCCGATGAGAGGATCGAGAAGCTGGGAAAACTTTACAATACGAAGAAAGTTACACCCGCAACCATCGAGTTTGTAGATATCGCAGGACTCGTAAAGGGTGCGTCAAAAGGTGAAGGACTCGGAAACCAGTTCCTTGCAAACATCCGTGAAGTAGATGCAATCGTTCACGTAGTAAGATGCTTTGATGACGATAACGTTATCCATGTGGACGGAAGCGTTGATTCCATAAGAGATATCGAGACCATCAATCTGGAACTTATCTTTGCAGACCTCGAGGTTTTAGAGAAGCGTATCGCCAAGACTGCAAAGACCGCCAGAATGGATAAGACCGCTGCCAAGGAACTTGATCTGCTTGAGAGATTCAAAGCTCATCTTGAGGCCAATAACGCAGCAAGAACTCTTGTTACGGAAGATGAAGATGAGATCAAGTATCGCAAGGAGTTTAACCTCCTTACCGACAAGCCCGTTATCTATGCTGCCAATGTAGAAGACGGCGACCTTGCGGATGACGGAGCAAACAACGAGAATGTAAAGAAGGTTCGTGAGTTTGCGGCTCAGGAAGGTTCGGAAGTATTCGTAATTTCTGCCAGAACCGAGGAAGAGATTTCCGAACTCGATGATGCGGAAAAGAAAGAATTCCTCGAAGCCATGGGACTTAAGGAATCCGGACTTGAGAAGCTCGTCAGAGCAAGCTATGATCTTCTCGGACTTATGAGTTTCCTTACCGCAGGAGAGGATGAGTGCCGTGCCTGGACCATTAAGAAAGGCACAAAGGCTCCTCAGGCAGCCGGAAAGATCCATACCGATTTTGAGCGCGGATTCATTAAGGCAGAGGTTATCAATTATCAGGACCTTCTCGACAATGGTTCCATCGCGGCTGCGAAGGAAAAAGGAATCGTTCGTATCGAAGGAAAAGAGTACGTTGTACAGGACGGAGACGTTATCCTGTTTAGGTTTAATGTATGATGAATGTAAATGAGATATCTTTTCCCAATATGGGAATTGATCTTCACAATGTTCCCGAAGGATTTTCCGTATTCGGACTGGAGATAAAGCTCTACGCTATATGTGTTGTTCTCGGTATGTTTGCCGGCGGAACTCTTGCTGCGTATCTTGCCAAAAGAGGCGGATGGGACAAAGAGAAGATATGGGACTTCTTTTTCTACGGAGTGATATTCGGAGTTCTCGGAGCCAGGATCTATTATGTGATCTTTGCCTGGGATTTCTATAAAGCAAATCCCATTCAGGTCTTTAACCTAAGGCAGGGAGGCCTTGCTATATACGGTGGCGTCATAGCTGCATTCATAACCGTATTTATATATTGTAAGGTTACGAAGATAAATCCCTTCAGACTTCTGGATTATTCCGTACCCGGTCTTGCACTCGGTCAGGCATTCGGAAGATGGGGAAACTTCTTTAATAGAGAAGTGTTCGGAGAATATACCGATAACTTCTTTGCCATGAGACTTCCGGTTTCAAGAGTAAGACCTCAGGATATTTCGGAGAGCATCAGAGCTCATATGGCGGAAGGACAGAACTATATACAGGTTCATCCCACTTTCTTATATGAATGCTTATGGAATCTTGCGATAGTGGCTCTTATGGTTAAATTCGAGCCTAAGAAGAAATTCGTCGGAGAAGTTGCTCTTTGGTATCTCGGAGGATACGGACTGGGAAGGTTCTGGATCGAGGGAATCCGCACGGATACATTGTTTATTCCGGGTACAACTCTTGCGGTATCCCAGGTTTTGGCCATTATAATGTTCGTGGGAAGCCTTGCGGCGGATATCATCATCAGGATTCTGATATCCAAGGGAAAATTAAAAAATATTATTTTTTGCCCCACTTCTTCCCACTAAAAACAAAATATAGTTTCTTTGTCTAAATCGACTCCCAAAATGTAGATTTTGGGGGTCTTTTTTTGTCATTTTTTACCCAAACATTTTATTAACAAATTTAATAATTTGCTTGCAAATCCTTCATAAATTCGGTATTATTAACGTGTCGGTGGGAATAAGTGGGAAAACTACCCCAAAGAGTGGGAAAAACATCAAACCACAATTCCACAGACACAATCCCACAAAACCCAGTAAAATCAGGCGTTTCAAGAAGGTAACGAGTGATGACCGGTCTCATCGGCGAATACAATCGAACAATTGACGCCAAAGGCCGCATGTCAGTTCCCTCAAAATTCAGTACGGTTTTGGGCGAATCGTTCGTTATTTCAAAAGGTTTTGACGGATGTCTCGTTATTTATTCGGACGAGGAATGGAATCTTTTCTCCGAAAAACTCAATTCTCTTCCTTCATTTGATCCTCAGGCTCGTCAGATAAAGAGATTCTTCGGATCGGGTGCAACAAGAGTCGATATCGATTCACACGGAAGAGTTCTGGTGCCTGCATCACTTATGGAATATGCGGGACTGAAGAAGGACGTAACGATAGTAGGAACCGCAGACGGAAGAGCAGAGGTTTGGGATACGGATAAGTGGAATGCAGAGGCAGGAAATGTAAGCCCCGAAGATGCAGCCAAGAACCTTTTCGAAAGAGGAATAGTTATCTGACAGATGGAATTCAAACACATCTCAGTACTCTTAAATGAAACAGTCGATTGCATGATGGTCCGCCCTGACGGTGTATACCTCGACGGCACACTCGGCGGAGCGGGCCACTCCTCCTGTATCGCTTCGAAACTCACGACCGGACATCTCTACGGAGTTGATCAGGACAGCGATGCGATAGAAGCGGCAACCGCAAGGCTTAAGCCCTATGAAAAGAATGTAACGGTGATCAGAGACAATTACCGGAATGCCGTAAGGATTCTCAGAGAAATGGGAGTGAGCGGCGCAGACGGAATACTACTTGATCTTGGAGTAAGTTCCTGGCAGTTCGATCAGGGTGACAGAGGTTTTTCCTACAACTATGACGCACCTCTTGATATGAGGATGGATACGAGAAAAGACTTATCCGCTGCGGTGATAGTTAACGAATATCCGGAAGAAGAGATCAGAAGGATATTAAGAGATTACGGTGAAGAAAAATTTGCTTCGAATATTGCTTCAAATATCTGCAAAGCAAGAAGCAAAAAGAAGATAGAAACCACATTTGAACTTAACGACATCATAAAGGATTCGATACCCGCCAAATTCAGAGCGGGAGGACATCCTTCAAGACAGACATATCAGGCACTCCGCATTGCCTGCAATGAAGAACTAGATGTACTTGAGAACTCACTCGATGAGATGGCGGATTTCTTAAATCCCGGCGGAAGACTTTGCATCATAACCTTCCATTCACTGGAAGACAGGATAGTAAAGAACGCGTTCAAGAGATTTGAAAATCCCTGCACATGTCCGCCCGGATTTCCTCAGTGCGTATGCGGAAAAGTTTCAAAAGGAAAAGTTATTACCAAGAAGCCCATAGCTCCCACGGATGTAGAAATAGAAATGAATCCGAGATCCAGAAGTGCGAAGCTGAGGGTATTCGAAAAAACAAAATGAAAAGCTCTTTGAAGAAAGGATTCTTCAGTTAAAAAGAGGGGGATTAGGAAATGGCAATTCGTTCAAATTATTCAGATTTTATACAGGGCACGGCAGTCAGAAAAGAAGCTCCCGCAAGACCTTATGTTCGTCCCATAGAGCATCAGGCTCCTAAGAGAAAGGTCGCAAGAAGGCGTTTTTCCCTTCCTGTTGTTGCATCTTTTATGTTTGCCGTTCTTTCTTTTGCCGTTTGTGCATATATGATGGTATCATATGTAAGGCTCCGCAGTGAGCTCACCGAAATGAGCCGTTCCGTCACAAGCAAGAGATCGGAGCTCAGCTCCATGATCTCTCACAATGATGCAGAGTATAACCGCATCATGGCTTCCGTAGATCTTGCTTCCATCGAAGCGGTCGCAAGAGGAGAGCTCGGGATGACTTATGCTGACGAAGGACAGATCTGTTTTTACTCAGGTGAAACCGGTGATTACATGAGAAGATACGGAAATTGATCAAATGGCACCTCGGAAAAAGAATACAAAAAACAATTCAAAAAAGAATAATCGGGGCACGTTCTCGGCAAGGCAGATCAGGTTTAACAAGCTGACTGTCTTGTTTTCGATTTTATTGGTGATGCTGGTTGCTCTTACCATCAGACTGATCAAGATCGTAAGAGACAACGGCGAAGAGTATCAGAGAATAGTTTTATCCAATCAAAGATATGATTCTGTTATCATCCCCTTCAGAAGAGGGGATATTGTTGACTCAAAGGGTACCATTCTCGCAACAAGCGAAAAGGTCTACAATCTTATCATCGATGCATCCGTCATGACCACATATGAGGATGACAGATATCTCGAGCCTACTCTTACCGCACTCGGTGCATGCTTCCCTCAGATCGATATTAACGAACTTCGTACGTTTGTATTGAATAATCAGACCAGCCAGTACAGGATCCTTGCAAAGCGTCTTTCCTACGGAGAGATAAGCGAGTTTCTTAATATGCAGGCCAATAATACTTATATCCGCGGAGTTACTTTCGAAGAAGAGTATAAGAGAGTTTATCCCATGGGTACTCTTTGCTCCACCATTCTCGGATATACCACAGGTAATACAAATTCAGGCGGAATGTACGGCCTTGAGGAGTATTATGAATCGGTTCTTACCGGAACGGACGGAAGAGAGTACGGATATCAGAATGAGGATGCTACTCTCGAGCGTACCATCAAACCTGCTGTTGACGGATATACCATACACACTACGATTGATTCCACCATCCAGAGAATCGTCGAAGATAAATTAAATGAGTTCAACGAGACCTATAAGAATAATTACCGTCCCGGTAACGGCGCTGAAAATCTCGGATGTATCATCATGAACATCAACACCGGCGAGATCCTTGCAATGGCGGATTTCCCCGGATATAATCCCGGCGATTACATGAACACCGATCCTCTTATCGGATGCAACTATTATGAGGCGGTAACAAATGCAGGCGGATATATCGAGTACAGAAAATCCACCGATATCATCACTCAGGAAATGCTTGATCAGATGTCGCCGGATCAGGTAAACGTTAATCTGTATAACCTTTGGAAAAACCAGTGCATCAGTTATACTTATGAGCCCGGTTCGACAGCAAAGCCCTTTACCGTAGCCGCTGCGCTTGATTGCGGAGCGATAACCGGAAATGAAGTTTATACCTGTAACGGCGGACTTCAGGTTTCAAACTATTTTATTAAATGTCATACATATGATTCCGGCGGAGACGGAGTTGTTACGGTTCAGGATTCCATTGCATGGAGCTGTAACGTAGCACTCATGAAGATCGCACAGGCTCTCGGAAACGAGAATATGTGCAAGTATCAGAGGATCTTCAATCTCGGACTTAAGACAAACATCGATCTTGCGGGTGAAGCAAGAACGGATACACTTGTATATACTCCTCAGACGATGGGTGCCGTTGACCTAGCGACCAACTCTTTCGGTCAGAACTTTAACGCAACCATGATCCAGATGATCTGCGGATACAGTTCACTTATAAACGGCGGATATTATTACGAGCCTCATATCGTAAGTAAGATCACAGACTCCACCGGTGCGGTCATCGAAAACATAGAGCCCAGGATCCTTAAGCAGACTGTCTCTGAGTCTGTTTCCGACAGGATCAGACAGTACTGCAGAGCAACGGTTATGGAAGAGGGAGGATCAAGACGAAGCGGACGTAATGCCAGACCTTACGGATACGCTATCGGAGGAAAGACCGGAACCGCACAGACCATTCCCCGTGAGACCGGACAGATCGTTATTTCCTTCATGGGATTTGCCCCTGCTGACGATCCGCAGATCGCGATTTATGTTGTCATCGACAGACCTAACTTTGCCAAGCAGGATAACGTAAAGTACGCATGTCTTCTTTGCAGGGACATCCTGCAGGAAGTGCTTCCTTACATGGGAATATATATGACCGAGCCTCTTTCCGATGAGGAGATAAAATATCTCGAGGAAAGACAGCTTGAAAATACTTTGAGATATACTCAGAGTAATGAGGAACAGACCACCGAACCCGGTGAAGAGGATCCTTACGAAGAGATCGAAATGCAGGAAGTAACGGATTCTACCGGTGAAACCGCAAACGTTTATCCCAGGTGGATGAGCTTCCCCATTGATCCTGCAACGGGATACCGTGTCGGACCCGACGGAAAATATTACGATGCCGATACGGGCGAACTTGCTACGGCAACCCAGGAAATACTTGATGATTCGGTGCCCGTCAACGGCAACCTCGAATCTGAGAATGCGCAGACTACACAAACCACACCTACCGGAAACTGATTACACCAATGGCTGACAGAAAGCAGACAAAACATAATAACGTCATCAATATGAAAGTCCCGGATCTGAGGGAAACAACCTCGGAACTGGGTGGTTATATTGAGAGTAACATCGATTTAAACCTGCTTTTTATCGTTCTGTTTTTGGCGGGATTCGGACTTTTGATGGTTTATTCCGCATCGTCTTATGTTGCACTTCGCGATTTCGGAAGTTCTTCTTACTTTTTCAGAAAACAGATCATTGCGGATGGCCTCGGATTGTTCTGCATGATCGTTACTTTGTTTGTGCCTCTTAAGAAGATCGAGAGATTTAAATACTTTTTCCTCGCAATCGCTCTTGGGGTTATTTTCTTGGTTATTCCTTTCGGAATCGAATCACATGGTGCGAGAAGATGGATACAGATTCCTTTTGTGGGACAGAGACTTCAGCCTGCGGAGATAACCAAACTGTTCATGATCCTGTTCCTTGCGGCGATGATCAATTCCATGGGAAACAAACTCATTTCATCCTGGAAGGGATTCCTGTTCTGCATGGGAATCGCATGCTTTGCATCGCTTCTTCTTTACACGCTTACCGATAACCTGAGTTCTGCGCTCATTGTATTTGCGATTGCGTTCGTAATGTGTTTTGTCGCTGCTGCGGATTATAAGAAATATATACTTCTGACTCTTCTGGGATTGGGAGCCGCAGGCGCGCTTGTTGCATATGTTGCATCGACCGAGGGTGCATCGGACGGATCCTTCAGACTTACCAGAATTTCCTCATGGCTTCGTCCTGAAAATTCCACAGAAACTTCCGCACACCAGATGCTTCAGGGATTATATGCCATCGGTAACGGCGGAGTCTTTGGACGCGGACTCGGTCAGAGTGTTCAGAAAATATCCGTACTTCCCGAACCTCATAACGATATGATCTTTGCAGTTATATGTGAGGAACTTGGAATCGTAGGTGCCATCGCACTTATGATCATGTTCGCCCTCATGATTTATCGTATGTATTACATTGCCAGAAATACCAAAGACAGATTTGAATTCATGATAGTAAGCGGAGTTATGGCACACTTTGCGATCCAGATCGTTCTTAATATCGCGGTCGTTACAGGATCCATTCCCAATACCGGTGTGTCACTTCCCTTTATCTCATACGGCGGTTCATCGGCTCTTTTTCTCCTTATCGAAGTAGGACTTGTTCTTAACATCGACAGGACAACCAGAGCAGAAAGAAGGAGAGGATGAGCGCCTCAAGAGGCAGAGGTATTCGCAGGATAATGATCCCTCTGCTTATATTCCTGATAGTATTTGCCTGCGTTATGGGAGTTGAATATTTTATCGAGATTTACAGAGTTGATCCTGCCAAGATTTATGTGGACGGAAATACTCATTATACGAATCAGCAGATAATCGACATTGTAATGAACGGTCCCTTGGGTGATAACTCCCTTGTTTTATCACTGAAATATAAAAATAAAAAGATAACCGACGTGCCTTTTGTCGATGCAATAACCGTAGAGGTTGTATCATCCGATTCCATCAGGATAAGAGTTTTCGAAAAAGCACTTGCAGGATATGTTAAGTATCTGGACAGATACATCTATTTTGACAAGGACGGAACAGTGGTCGAAAGTTCTGATGTTCTTACTGAGGGAATTCCCCAGGTAACCGGTATTGTTTTCTCGGGAATTCAGGTTGGAAAACCGCTTTCATCGGATGATACCGATATTTTTGCGAGAACGCTGGACCTTACAAAGCTTCTTGCTAAATACGAACTGACCGCAGACAGGATTCATTTTCACGAAAACGGCGAAGTTACCATATATTTCGGCAATGCAAGAGTTGATCTCGGAACGGATGAAGAGGGCATAGAAGATAAGGTTATGCTCCTGGGAACCTTCCTTGAACGTGTAGGATCGTTAAGCGGCGTTCTGGATATGGAAGAATACAGTGAAGAGGGGATTTACGTTTTCACCCCCGATGACACCAAATGATAACACCAGATATTTCATAAATAGTTGAAATAATTGTGTTTATAAATTATTATAATACAGTATGTTGTGTTTTTAAGTAGGAGGACAAAACCTTGTATGAGATAAAAGAGTCCACAAAACCTAACGGAAAAGCAAGAATAATCGTAGTTGGAGTCGGTGGTGCCGGCAACAACGTTGTAGACAGAATGATAGAAGACAATGTTACGGGCGTTGAGTTCGTAGCTATGAATACCGATCTCCAGGATCTGGAGCTTTCTCTTGCACCCGATAAAGTACCTCTTGGTGAAAAAGAAACTCAGGGTCTCGGCGCAGGTGCCGATCCCGAAGTTGGTGAAAGGGCAGCTCAGGAGAGCGTAGACGAGATCAGAGAACACATCAAGGATGCTAACATGCTGTTCATCGTATGCGGCATGGGCGGCGGTACCGGTACGGGTGCTGCTCCTGTTATCGCACACGAAGCAAGAGACATGGGAATCCTTACCGTAGGTGTTATGACCACTCCTTTCTCAATCGAGAGAGCAGTCAGAAGAGAGAATGCGGAACTCGGTATTGCCAAGATCCGTGACGATCTCGATACAATTCTTGTTATTCCCAACGATAAATTGTTTAATCTGGCCAGCAAATCAACCCCCATCAAGGCAATGTTCAAACTTGCGGATGAGGTTGTTAAGCAGGCTGTTCGCGGTATCACCGATATCATCAATGAAGACGGCGACTTAAACCTTGACTTTGCGGATATTAAGAAGGCCATGAAGGATAAGGGAACCGCTCTTATCGGAATCGGTGAGGCAGAAGGAGAAGGCAGAGCTTCCGCTGCGGTTAAGGCTGCCGTTGAAAGCAAACTTCTCGATTCCAAGATCAATTCCGCAAGTGCCGTTATCGCAAACGTTGTCGGTAACGTTACTGCCGGTGATATTCAGGAAGTTGATGAGTATCTTCAGGAACTCCTCGGAGACAGAGTCGAGTTCTTCCTTGGTATGCGCAGTGATGAGAGCCTCGGAGAAAAGCTCTCCGTTACAATTATTGCTACCGGTATCGATGACAATACTTCAATCCACGGAGGATTTGTTCCCCGCAGCGTTCCTTCATCTGCAAGCAAGTTCGGAACCAGTCATATTCCTCCCGTTGATGCTGTTGCATACAATCCTGCTCCCGCAGCTCCTCAGCCTGCCGTTAAGAACAGTTTCACCGAGAGAACCGTTTCTCCCATCAGAACAGTTAATCCTACGGCTCCCGCAGCTGCAACTACGGGCGAGATTCCCGGTCTTAAGAGCAGAGTAAAGGATGTTCACATGGAGGTTCCTTCATTCCTCAGAAAAAAGAATGACGAATGATGATCGTACGTGAAGATATTCTGCCCATGGGATTTCTTAAAAAATCCGATTATTCGGGTTCCTGTGGGGGACTAAGGTACAGACTCAATAAGATTTCCAAAAAATCTGTTTCGGATTCGGGAGAGGAGATCAAACAGGATGCGCTCCTGTGCGAGATCTGGCCCGGACCGTTCAACTATCATACAACTCCCGACGAGCTGAAAGAATCGGCTGAGTTTTCTTTTGACGAAGACGGAGTAACAGATGCCATATCTTGGATGAACGATAAACTTGCGGAAGATCCCGTTAAATGGGAGAATGCAGCCACAGATTGGAAGCGCTATTCCGCGGAATAACCGTTTTATAGGAGAAGGGTATGAAGTGTCCTTATTGCGGAAGCGATGATACCAGAGTTATCGATTCAAGACCTGCTGATGACAACTATTCCATCAGAAGGCGCAGGATCTGCGATAACTGCACGAAGCGTTTCACCACTTATGAGAAGGTTGAGACGATTCCTCTTATCATCATCAAAAAAGACAACAACAGAGAGACCTACGATCGTGCCAAGATCGAATCCGGTGTTTTGAGAGCATGCCACAAGAGACCTGTAAGTGCAACTCAGATCACCCAGCTTGTTGATGAGGTTGAAAACGAGATTTCAACACTTGAGGATAAGGAAATTCCTTCCCGCGTTATCGGCGAGATCGTTATGAAAAAGCTTAAGGATCTCGATGCCGTAGCGTATGTTAGATTTGCATCCGTTTACAGAGAATTCAAGGATGTCGATTCCTTCATGGATGAGCTGAAAGGCTTTATCGGTAAGAAATAATTCTTTTTGTTGCCCTCGTCTAAATATTTGCCGGAACCTGTCGATATATATATCACACGGCATTTGTTTGACACGGAGGTCAGCATATGAGAATAGGCGAAGGCTTTGATTATTCACAGGTATATAACGATCTGTCATCCATAAAGCTTCGTGATACTTTATCCGAAGCAAAACCTGTTCAGGACGTTTCCGCTAAAGCACCTGAAATTGCCGCTCCCGGTAAGATTAGTCTTGAAGAGCAGGTAGCTGCCCGTCCGGGTAAGCTTATCGGACTTGAAGATATATCCATATCTTTCAATAAAAATGATGATTTCGATCTTATAGGTACCACAAGCGATATCACTAATCTTGATGTTGCAAAGGCTGTTTCTCTTTCCAGGAGAGATGATATATTAAACAGCTACCGTTCATCGGAAACTCAGGCTCCGGTTTATGCGGGAGAAGAGGGAACGGTCATCGCAAAGTGATTTTTAACTGAAAATACTTAAGAGAACAGGGTAAAACCTGTTCTCTTTTTCTTTTCTAATTTCAATGTGTGATTTATAATAATTTGTGGTTTTTCACTGTTTTACGGTCCTTTCGGACCCATATAAAGGAGCATGATATGGAGAAAAAGAAAGAATTGCAAAAAACGATTAACATTATCGCTCTGACACTTGTGGTGGTTGTCCTGATTGTCGGAGGATTTGTAACCGATGCAGCTTCTGTTCAGGTTACATTTTGGGCACTTGTTCCTCCTATCATCGCTATTGTGCTCGCACTTATAACCAAGGAAGTTTACAGTTCTCTTTTTATCGGAATAGTTGCGGGCGGACTGCTTTATTCCGGATACAGCTTTGAAGGAACTGTTAATCACGTATTTGTAGACGGAATCATTACCGTTCTTGCTGACTCATATAATGTGGGAATCCTGGTATTCCTGGTACTTCTCGGAATCATGGTTTCGCTTATGAACCGTGCTGGCGGAAGCGCAGCATTCGGCGAATGGGCTTCAACTCATATCAAAACCAGAGTGGGAGCGCAGCTTGCAACCATTCTTCTGGGAATCCTTATTTTCATAGATGACTATTTTAACTGCCTTACCGTCGGTTCTGTTATGAGACCCGTTACCGATAAGCACAAGATCTCAAGAGCAAAGCTTGCTTATCTGATCGACTCAACCGCAGCTCCCATCTGTATCATCGCACCCGTATCATCCTGGGCTGCAGCTGTTTCCGGATTTGTTCCCGGAGAGACTAACGGAATCGCACTTTTCGTATCAACGATTCCTTATAACTTCTATGCGATTCTCACCATAGTCATGATGATCGCTCTTGCGGTATCGCAGAGAGATTTCGGCCCCATGGCTGTTCATGAAAAGAATGCGATGGAAAAAGGAGATCTCTTTACCACACCCGACAGACCTTATGCGGAAGCCGGAGATAATAAAGTAAGTTCAAAGGGCAAAGTTATAGACCTTGTCATCCCCGTTGTAGCGCTTGTTATATGCTGTGTTATCGGAATGATCTATACCGGCGGATTCTTCTCGGGTGAATCTTTCATTGATTCCTTTGCTAATTCTGATGCATCCGTAGGTCTTGTATTCGGTTCATTCTTCGGACTTCTTATAACTCTCATCCTCTATTTGTGCAGAGGAGTTCTCAGCTTCAAGGATTGTATGGAATGCATTCCCGAGGGATTTAAGTCCATGGTTGCGCCCATCCTTATCCTTACTTTTGCATGGTCACTCAAAGCAATGACAGATTCCCTCGGTGCAAAAGAATTCGTAGCAGGTATTGTTGACGGCTCAGCATCCAGCTATATGAGCCTTCTGCCTGCGATCATTTTCCTCATTGCAGTATTCTTATCATTTGCAACCGGAACTTCATGGGGAACCTTCGGTATCCTTATTCCTATCGTTGTAAGTGTATTTGAAAATGTTGATTACACCATGATGATCATTTCCATGAGTGCATGTATGGCAGGCGCCGTATGCGGAGATCACTGTTCACCTATTTCCGATACAACCATCATGAGTTCCGCAGGTGCCCAGAGTAATCATCTTAACCATGTATCAACCCAGATTCCTTATGCGCTGGTATGTGCATTTGTATCATGCCTTTGCTATTGCATCGCAGGTTATGCCAAGAATCCCGTGCTTCCTCTTATCGTAGGTGTTGCGGTAATGGCCGGACTTGCATTTGTCATGAAAAATAATTCCAAGCAGACTTCTTAAATGATCTATTTAGACAACGCTGCAACAACTAAGATTGAAGACTCAGCATTTAATGCCATGCTCCCCTTTTTAAAAGAGGAGTATGGCAATGCTTCTGCTGTCTATGAACTTGCAAGACGTTCCAAGAAAGCGGTATTTGAAGCAAGGAAAAATGCGGCATCCCTCATAGGCGCAATGCCTTCCGAAATCTTTTTTACATCCGGCGGAACGGAATCCGATAACTGGGCTTTGTGCGGAGCATATGAAACTTTCCGTAAAAAGAATACCGGATCTGCAGGTCATATCATCACAACAGCAATAGAGCACCATGCCATTCTACATACCGCTCAGTATCTGGAAAGTCTTGGTGTTTCGGTAACTTATCTTAAGCCTGATTCGGAGGGATTTCTAACCGCTGCTCAGGTTTTGGAATCGATTCGTCCCGATACATTTCTTGTATCCGTGATGACCGCAAATAACGAGATAGGCACGATTGAGCCTGTCTGTGAGATAGCAGATGCGGTTAAGAATGTGAGAAAAGACATCCTGATCCATACGGATGCGGTTCAGGCTTTCGGTCAGATTCATCTGGAAGACCTGTCGAAACATGTGGATCTGTTGTCCGCAAGCTCTCATAAACTGGGCGGCCCCAAAGGCGTCGGTATTCTTTTCATAAAAGACGGAGTGAAGTTTTCGCCCTTTATGAGAGGCGGAATGCAGGAGAGCGGAAGAAGGGCCGGCACAGAGAATGTAGCGGGTATAGCGGGATTCGGAGAGGCTTGTAAGCTGGCATATGCAGGAATTGATTCAAAAATAGCCGAAGAAACAGCACTTCGTGACAGGTTAGTTGCAAAATTAGGCAATATAACAGATGTTATTGTTAATGGAGCTTATTCTGAGGGAGATTTTTCAAAGAGACTTCCGGGTAATATCTCCGTATGTATAAAAGGTATTGAAGGTGAATCGGCGCTTATCATGCTGGACAGAGAAGGCATATGTGCATCAAGCGGATCTGCATGTGCCACCGGAGCCATGGATCCTTCCCATGTACTCAAAGCAATCGGAAGAGCAGATGATGAGGCAAAGGGTTCTCTGAGACTTACTCTTTCTCATCACAATACGGAAGAAGAAATAGATAAAGCGGCTGCGGTAATTGCTGAAATCGTAGACAAACTCAGAAACGGAAAGAAACATTTGTAATGAGTAAAACAGTGGTTGTAGGTATGAGCGGAGGTGTTGATTCATCCGTCTGCGCATATCTGTTAAAAGAACAAGGATACAATGTAATAGGCGTAACCATGCAGATTTGGCGTCCCGAGAATGTATGCGATATTGCAGACAACGGCGGATGCTGCGGACTTTCTGCAGTTGATGATGCAAGAAGAGTTGCGGAGACTATAGATATTCCCTATTACGTAATGGATTTCCGCAGTGAATTCCAGAAGTGGGTCATAGATCATTTCGCTACTCAGTATGTAAAGGGCCTTACTCCCAATCCCTGTATTGAATGCAACAGGCATGTAAAGTGGGAAGCTCTTTTGCAGAAGGCCAGAGACATCGGTGCAGATTATCTTGCTACCGGTCATTATGCGAGAATCTCTCAGCTTGAAAACGGAAGATATTCCATTTCCGCATCCAAGACCGCAGCCAAGGATCAGACTTATGCATTGTATGCTCTGACTCAGGATCAGCTGGCACACACTCTTTTGCCAATAGGTGAATATGAGAAGACTGACGTACGAAAGATTGCTGAGGAAGCGGGACTTCCCGTTGCACATAAGAAGGATTCCCAGGAAA
>JAEEXJ010000108.1 GCA_016291475.1 Lachnospiraceae bacterium
GGGATGGGTGATCTGCCCGATATGCCCGATTATGATTCCGAGACGAAACTTGCTCTTGAGAAGGAAGTGCTAGGAATATACGTAAGCGGACACCCGCTGGATGATTGGGATCCCCTTATAAAAAAATATATTACCGCGGATTCATCGGATCTTTCCTCTGCGTCAGATGATGACGAAGAGCCCTCGGATGAAAGCGAAAAGAGTATCAAAAACGGTGATTACGTGACCGTTTGCGGAATCGCTAGAAATGTAACCAGAAGGACCACGAAAAACGGAGATCTGATGGCGACTTTCAAGTTGGAAGATCTGATGGGCGAGATAGATCTGGTTGCATTTCCCAAGACTTATGAAAAGGCTTCGGCTGCCATAGTTGAGGAAGAAAAGCTCTTTGTCAGGGGCAGGTATGATGATACCGATGACAGAGGAGCCAAGGTCATCGCAATGGATGTGGTTACTTTTGATGAAGCGTCCGCGCCCGGATTCAGAGGCTTCGGAAGAAGAGGCGGATCCGGATACGTAAGCAGGAACGGAAAAGGACAGAGAGAGGGTGCCCAGGCTCCTTCGGATGCGGAAAAAGCCGCGGCTGAATCCAAAAAGGCTATTGAGAAAGCTTTTAAGAAGGGGGATTCGGCTCCCAAGGCTACCGGTAATTCTATACCGTCCCACGGGCTTTTTGTCCGTTTTTCCGACAGAAAGGCTTATGAAGGCGGACTCGCACTTTTGGAAGAAGCACTGAAGACCTATCCCGGAGAAGACAGGTGTGTGGTCTTTACGCAGGCGGAAAAACAGCTGAAAGTCCTGGATATTTCCGTGAATATCTCGGATGACCTTCTCGCCAGCCTTTATGTCATGTTCGGAAGGGACAATGTTGCCGTAAAATAAGCGGCTTAATCGATTAATATCACTTTGATAAGATGCCTGTCATATGATAAAATAACTAGGTACCTTTAGGAGGAAAAACTATGCTTAATGATAAGACAATTCTTATAACCGGAGGAACAGGTTCTTTCGGACATCATTTTGTTGATTATGTTCTGGCTCATTACAAGCCTAAGAAACTTATCATATACAGTCGTGACGAGTTCAAGCAGTTCAATATGCAGAACAGATACAAGGAGCACAGAGATGTTCTCAGGTTCTTCATCGGAGATGTAAGAGATGCGGGACGTCTTCACATGGCCATGAAGGGTGTTGACTTTGTGATACATGCGGCTGCTCTCAAGCAGGTGCCCGCATGCGAGTACAATCCCAACGAAGCAATCCTTACCAACATCAACGGTGCTATGAACGTCATCAATGCATCGCTTGAAGCGGGTGTAAAGAAGGTTGTGGCGCTTTCCACAGATAAGGCGGTTAATCCCATCAACCTTTACGGCGGAACCAAGCTCGTTTCCGATAAGCTCTTCTGTGCAGCCAATGCATACGGTGGTGAAAACGGAACAAGATTCTCCGTAGTCCGTTACGGAAATGTAGCGGGAAGCCGCGGATCTGTTATTCCGTTTTTCCAGAATATCATCGATAACGGCGGTAAGGAACTTCCCATCACCGATTTCCGCATGACCAGATTCTGGATCAGTCTGGAACAGGGTGTAGAACTTGTCATCAAAGCCCTTGAGGAGTCTAAGGGCGGAGAAACCTTCATATCCAAAATCCCCAGCTTTAAGATCACCGATCTTGCGGAGGCAATGCTTCCCGGATGTGTGAAAAAAGAAGTCGGAATCCGTGAGGGTGAAAAGCTTCACGAGATCATGATCACCAGAGAAGATTCGCTCCATGCTTATGAATATGAGAAACACTACATCATCTATCCTCATTATGATTGGTGGAGAGACAGGGACCTCATACCCGGAGGAAAGCTTGTAAATCCCGAGTTTGAGTACAGTTCGGGAACCAATACCGAGTGGCTCAGCGTAGAGCAACTCAGGGAAAAACTTCTTACGGATCTTGATGAGCATTGAGTGATTTTTGCTATTTTTTGATTGATTTAGAGCAAGAAACTATTTAAAATATTATTTCGGTAAAAATTTGTGGGGTATTGCAATCACCCGGAGGCATATATGGCTAAGGAAGTAAAAACAATCGGTGTACTTACAAGCGGAGGTGACGCACCCGGAATGAACGCTGCCATCAGAAGCGTTGTCCGTGTGGCACTTGCAAGGGGACTTAAAGTAAAGGGAATCAGAAGAGGATATCAGGGGCTTCTCAATGAAGATATCTTTGATATGAACTCTCATGATGTTTCCGATATCATTCAGAAGGGCGGTACCATTCTCGGAACCGCAAGATGTCTTGAGTTTAAGACTCACGAAGGACAGCAGATGGGTGCGGATATCTGCCGTAAGCATGGCATCGACGGAATGGTAGTCATCGGTGGAGACGGTTCATACAGAGGAGCACAGGCTCTTTCAAGACTGGGTATCAATACCATCGGTCTTCCCGGAACCATCGACCTCGATATCGCATGTACCGATTACACCATCGGATTCGATACCGCTGTTAATACCGCAATGCAGGCTATCGACAAGGTTAAGGATACTTCCTCATCTCACGAGAGATGTTCGATAATCGAGGTTATGGGACGTAACGCAGGATTCATCGCTCTTTGGTGCGGAATCGCAAACGGAGCAGAGGATATCCTCCTTCCCGAGAAGTACGACTTCGACGAGCAGAAGATAATAAACAACATCATCCTCAGCCGTAAGAAGGGTAAGAGCCATCACCTTATCATCAACGCAGAGGGAATCGGACATTCCGCATCAATGGCAAGACGTATCGAGGCCGCTACCGGAATCGAGACCAGAGCCACCATTCTCGGATACATGCAAAGGGGCGGATCACCCACGGCGAAGGACAGATATTATGCTTCGATAATGGGTGCAAGAGCCGTTGACATCCTCATCGCCGGCAAGACCAACAGAGTTGTCGGATACAGAGACGGTAAGTTCATGGATGTCGATATCGAAGAGGGTCTTGCAATGACCAAGAGCATCGACGAGTACGAATACGAAGTATCAAGACTTCTTTAATGTATTCAAAAATGAGTCAATGGGGACGGTTCTCACTGACTCATTTTTAATATGCTTTCAGAAAAATAGTGATAAGTGAGTCAGTATGAATCGTTCCGACTGACTCCAAGGAGAATGTTATGACAATCGGATTTATCGGACTCGGAAATATGGGCGGTGCCATCATCGGAGGCATCATTAAGAGCGGTCTCTTTTCACCTGCGGATATTTACGGAAGTGATAAGTCTGCGGAGATGGCCGCATCAGTTAAGGAGAAATATCAGATAAATATATGCAAGGATAATGTGGAACTTTCCAAGAAGGTTGATATCCTTGTCCTTGCCGTAAAGCCTGTTTTTGCCAAGGAGGTCATCAGCGAGATCGCAAGATCGACTCCCGAGCAGACTCTTATCATCAGCATCATGGCCGGAAAAACCATCGAATTCATCGAGAAATGCTTCGGCTCCAATAAAGCCAAGATCATCCGCACCATGCCCAACACCCCCGCACTTGTGGGAGAGGGATGCACTGCGATCAGCCCTAATGCAAATGTTTCGGATGATGAGGCAGACCTTGCTCTCAAGATCATGAGATCCTTCGGTAAGGCTTCGGTCGTTCCCGAGAGACTTATGGATGCCGTATGTGCACTCAGCGGATCATCACCCGCTTTCGTATTTATGTTTATGGAAGCTCTTGCGGACGGCGCAGTACAGTGCGGAATGCCGAGAAGCCAGGCATATATGTTTGCTGCACAGACCGTTATGGGAAGCGCAAAGCTCATGCTTGAGACCGGCCGCCATCCCGGAGACCTGAAGGATATGGTCTCATCACCCGGCGGAACCACCATCGAAGGAGTTAAGACTCTTGAGGAAAAGGGCTTCAGAGGTGCCGTTATCGATGCGGTAGTGGCGGCCTGTGAAAAATCCGGAAAGCTTTGATATGCAGTTTATCTCATCAACATCCAATGAAAAAATAAAACGAACGGCCCTGTACTCTCAGAAAGCCTCCGCCAGAAAAGAAGACGGAGTTTTCATCGCGGAGGGGACTAAGCTTGTAATCGAATCTCCCGGTGATAAGGTCCGGGAGATTTTCATATCGGAAAGCTGTCTTGAGGACCTGGAAAGCAAAAAAGGCGATCTGTGGGAAAAGTTCAAAGCTTTTGTAAAGACTCTTCCCGAAGACGCACTCATCAAGGTTTCGGACCATGTCTTTGAGAAGATATCGAGTCAGAAATCTCCTCAGGGAATGCTTGCCGTGATTGAAACTCTTTCTTATAAGAAAGAAGACATAACAAAAGATGTTCCCTTGATACTGGTTCTTGAAGATATTCAGGACCCGGGAAATGTTGGGACCATATTCAGGACTGCGGAGGCAGCAGGCGTAACCGGTATTTTAATGAGTGAAGGATGTGCCGATCCTTTAAGCCCTAAGGTCGTAAGGTCATCAATGGGCGCGATCTTCAGGATGCCCTTTGTGATCACAGCAGATCTTCCCACTGCAGTGGCGGATCTGGAAAAGGACGGGATCTCATGCTATGCTGCGAGGCTGGACGCCGCATCCGTATATGACAAATGTGACCTGACCGCACCCACAGCCCTTCTTATAGGAAACGAGGGTAACGGATTGTCTGAAGAGGTTACGAAAGCGGCATCAAAGGGAATATTTATTCCTATGTCCGGCAAAACGGAGAGTCTTAATGCGGCAGTTTCCGCATCCATCCTTTCATACGAAGCAGCAAGGCAGAGGAGGAACAAATGACAAACGAAGATAAGAAGCTTCTTGAAATGGCCAAGGTTTTTCATATGCCCAAATTCAGAATTTTCAAATATATCATTCTCCCCGCTTTACTTAGAAAAAAGAGTTGATAAAGGAATAGATCATGACCATAGAAGTTGAAAATGTATCATACACATCCGAAGGAAAAGAAATACTGAAAGATATTTCCTGGGAGATATCTTCGGATGATATATGGCTTCTTTCGGGTCCGGAGGGGAGCGGAAAGACCGCTCTTATATCAATAATCATAGGAACACTTGCTCCTACATCCGGAAGAGTAAGACTTCTGGGAGATTATAAGTATGACAGGGTCAATGCGGGTGTGGTTTTCCAGGAAGACAGGCTTTTTGACAAAATGTCATCAGCTGAAAACGTAGCAATAGTGCGGCCTGAGACCTCTCCTAAAGTTGCTGCCGAGGAACTGGAAAAGCTCATGCCTTCGGATTTAGTTTCCGTTCCCGTGAGTGAACTTTCACCTGTTCACAGAAGGATAACCGCAATTGTAAGAGCCGTTTCCGTTCCTTCGGACATCCTGATCATGGACGAACCCTTCAGGGGAATGGACGAAGATATGACGAAAAAAGTATTTTCGTACATAAAAGAAGTGGCCGGACACAAGGGAATCATCATTGCACAGCGTGAACAGGGGCCTTTGCCCGCGCTGCGCAATCTCAAGTTGACATAAATAAAGTGTTTTGATATCATACATGCGCTGTAACAAATTTGTAAAAAATGTGTAACAGAGAGGTAACACCTTTTGATGATATCGGGGACGTACCCTTTTATCATATAGCGCATGATATGAAGAACACTAATCTGAAAATCGCATCAGGTTTGACTGCGTGCCTCATCGGCATTTTGTCTCCTCAATCCGGACTTGTGGTAAGTGCGGGTCCTCTTGATGGTGCAATGGGCGGTGCTTCGGAAGTTCTTAATTCATCCAACGCTTCACAGTTGATCGATAATACGGTTGCGGAACTCCAGATCGTTTTTCCCGAAGAGATCGAGAACGATGAACTGGTCATGGTCGATATACGCAATTATGTAAATGTCAGAAGTGAAGCCACCGTTGATTCCGAGAAGATGGGTGTCATGTACAAGGACTGCGGAGGCGTTCTTCTCGAAGAAGGAGAAGAGTGGTCACTGCTTAAGTCCGGCGAACTCATCGGATGGGTGGAGAACGAATATCTTCTTTTCGGCGAAGAGGCCAGGGAAATGGCAGCCGATGTGGGAATGACCTTTGCCATCGTAAATACCGCATCTCTCAGAGTTCATACCGAAAGCACTCTCGACAGCGATGTTCTTACAATAGTTCCCAAGAATGAGATACTTGAAGTGGTTGATCAGACTACTCCCGGCTGGGTATATGTGGATTACGGTGACATCGACGGATACGTAGCGGCTGAGTATGTTGATATATCTTTTGAAGTAGATGCAGGCGAGACCATGGCTCAGATAAGAGCAAGGGAAGCAGCAGAGGCGGAAGCAAGACGCCATCAGAATTACGGCGAGTACATGACCGGTGCCGATGACATGCTCCTTCTTGCAGCGCTTATACAGTGCGAAGCCGGCGGAGAACCTTATGAAGGTCAGGTTGCGGTCGGTGCGGTCGTAATGAACAGAGTCAGATCCGCGGCATATCCCAACACCATCCACGGCGTTATCTACGCATCCGGACAATTCACTCCCGCAATGAGCGGAAGAGTCAACCAGGTTTACAATTCCGGCAACATCAAACAAAGCTGTATCCTTGCAGCTCAGGAAGCACTCAGCGGTGTGTCGAACGTAGGTGATTTCACTCACTTCAGGACCAACAACGGTGCACATACCGGAATCGCAATCGGACATCATATTTTCTATTGATTGTTTTCTTTTCAAAGCCCCCGAAAACGGGGGCTTTTTTCGCATTATAATAGTGTTTTCCAAGCCTGAAATATGCTATTATAGAAGCTCAGGAGGAAAAAAAGATGGGTGGACAGGTAGTTTTTTGGCTTGTAGTCCTCGCAATCTGTGCGGTAGTTGAGCTTGTTACTATGGGACTCACCAGCGTGTGGTTTGCCGGAGGTGCTTTGGTAGCCGCTTGTATCTCGCTTATATGCCCTTATTTCTGGGTGCAGGCAGTAGCGTTCATTGTTGTCAGCGTGGTACTTCTGGTCTTCACAAAGCCCATTGCAGTCAAGTTTTTTAACAAAGGACGCATTAAGACAAATGCAGAGAGTCTTATAGGACAGAGAGCCATCGTTGTATCCGAGATAGATAATCTCAAAGGAATCGGAGAGGTTACAGTATCCGGACTCGACTGGAGTGCCAGAACCGAGGAAGACGGACTCGTAATCCCCGAGAAGGCAGTTGTTGTCATCAAGAAGATCGAGGGAGTTAAGCTTATCGTTGAACTTGATGAATCCCTCAAAGGTCTGATCAACTTGGAAAAATCCGACGTTCTTCTCAGCCCCGAGCATATAGAAGAGCAGGAAGATTGATCTTATAAAAAGGAGAAAAAGTTATGGGTTGGTTAATTGGTGTACTTGTTCTGTTTCTTGTAGTTTTTGTAAGCTGCGTAAAGGTTGTTCCTCAGGCTAACGCATTCATCGTCGAAAGACTTGGTGCATACCAGTCAACATGGTCCGTAGGCCTCCACATGAAACTGCCTTTCTTTGATCGCATCGCACGTAAGGTAAACCTCAAGGAGCAGGTTGCGGATTTCCCTCCTCAGCCCGTTATCACCAAGGATAACGTTACCATGCGTATCGATACCGTTGTCTTCTATCAGATCACCGATCCCAAGCTTTATGCATACGGTGTTGAGAATCCCATGTCAGCTATCGAGAACCTCACCGCAACCACTCTTCGTAACATCATCGGTGACCTCGAACTCGATGAGACCCTCACTTCCCGTGAGACCATCAATACCAAGATGAGATCCACTCTCGACGTTGCAACCGATCCCTGGGGAATCAAGGTTAACCGTGTCGAGCTCAAGAATATTATTCCTCCCGCAGAGATCCAGAATGCGATGGAGAAGCAGATGAAGGCAGAGCGTGAGAGACGTGAAGCTGTTACCAGAGCAGAGGGTGATAAGAAAGCAAGGATCCTCGAGGCAGAAGGTAACAAGGAGTCTGCAATTCTTAACGCTGAAGCTGAGAAACAGGCAATGATCCTCCACGCAGATGCTCACAAGCAGAAGATGATCCTTGAAGCGGAAGGTCAGGCTGAAGCTATCCTTAAGGTTCAGCAGGCTAAGGCAGACGGTATCACCCTTCTTAAACAGGCAGGTGCCGATGAAGCCGTTCTTAAGATCAAGAGTCTCGAAGCATTTGAGAAGGTTGCGGACGGACAGGCTACCACTATCCTTCTTCCTTCGGATCTTGCAGGAATCGCAAGCGTGGGTGCCGCTCTTGAAGAGGGTATCAAGTCTTCCAAGAATGCTAAGCCCGGTGTTGCAAAAGTCGGAGAGTGCATAGCTCCTCACGACGGATATGAGGATTGCCCTCAGTAAGGAATATTGAAATGGTTAATTTAAAAGGCAGAGACCTGCTCAAGATGTCGGATCTATCAACAGAGGAAGTGTTCTATCTCCTCGATCTTGCAGCAGATCTGAAAGATAAAAAAAAGAACGGAATCTCCGTTGCCGATCATCATACCGGCAAAAATATTGCGCTGATCTTTGAAAAAACCAGCACAAGAACAAGATGTGCTTTTGAGGTAGCTGCTCATGATCTCGGAATGCATGTAACCTATCTTGATCCTGCGGGATCACAGATCGGTTGGAAAGAATCCATAGCAGACACCGCAAGAGTTCTTGCCGGAATGTTTGACGGAATCGAGTACAGAGGATTCGAGCAGACCATCGTAGAGGAACTTGCATATTATTCAAAGGTTCCCGTATGGAACGGACTTACAAATGAGTCTCATCCTACACAGATGCTTGCTGACCTCCTCACCATCAGAGAGCACTTCGGACATCTGGAAGGACTTACTCTTTGTTATATGGGTGATGCGAGGCTCAACACAGGTAATTCCCTTATGGTGGCTTGTGCACTTACCGGAATGAACTGCGTGATCTGTGCTCCCAAGAAATATCAGCCTGCTGAAGAGTACGTTCAGAAGGCAAGGGATATTGCGGCAAATACCGGCTGCGAAATAGTCATCACAGATGTTCCTCAGACAGCATCAATGGGCGCGGATATTATCTATACGGATGTATGGGTATCTCTTGGAGAGCCTGAGAATGTCTGGAAGGAGAGAATCGCCGATCTTTCAGCGTACCGCGTTGATAAATCAGTCATGGATAATGCCGGAGCCGATGCGATCTTTATGCATTGCCTTCCTTCATTTCATGATCTCGGAACCAAGATCGGAAGAGATATTGCCGAGAAATACGGCCTTAACGAGATGGAGGTTACCGATGAGGTATTCGAGTCGGCTAATTCATTGGTCTTCGTTGAAGCCGAGAACAGGATGCATACTATCAAAGCAATAATGGATGCCACTCTGTAATAATGAAAGCTAAGATATTGGAGCTCCTGCGCCGGAATGGTGATTACGTATCCGGCCAGGAG
>JAEEXJ010000109.1 GCA_016291475.1 Lachnospiraceae bacterium
GATCTCTTTTTCATATCTGTCTGTAAGCTTGCTCTTTCCGCCCTTCTTGATGAAATCTGTAAGACAGCTTGCAACCTCACTTCTGGTGCCCACACACTCGAAGGGTTTGTTTTCATTCAGACCGACAAGCTCTCTGAAGTCCTCATCAAGCGATTCCTTGTCCAGAAGCTTTTCGCCGAAGATTGAAACCACCTCTTCTTCGCTCAAGAATGAAGAAAGAATGATATATACGAAGAGGCACTTGGGACAAGCACAGCACCATACGCCCTTCTTGCTTCCTCTGTTACATGATCTGAATACCTTGAAATAATCGCTGCCCTTCTTTGCAAATATTCCAGCGATCTGAACTTCGGTAAAAGGTCTTAAGAGCGAGAAATAGTGAATATCCGAATCAATAAGGCCCTCGATATATTCATCAAAATCCTGCTCGAATTCATAGCTCTTGGAATACTGATGATTTACCTTGGTTCCGGGCACGGTGCTCTCATTGGCGCTGGTCTCGTTGGAAAGTGCGATATACTTGAATCCGCACAGATAAGCAGTGATAACCGCAGAGAAAGCAAATACCGCAGAGATGGGAATATGACCGTTCATATACCCTTCTTCGTTCATCCTGATAACCTGAGGATCAAGAGTACGCTTAGCGGTATATACGCCCTTTTTATGAGAACACTTCTCGATGACGTTGGTAGCGGTTGCGTTCTCGTTTACGACGTAAGTCGTGATGTCCTCACCCTTAAGAAGCTCAAGGCTTACAACCGAGTCCTTACCGCCTCCCACGGGAACAAGGCATCCCGAATAAGTCTTATCATCGTGAAGTACCGCAGGCTCATCGTCCGTTGTGGTGTTGCACTCAAATCTTACAAGCCTGTCTGCAGATACGGTGATTCCGTTTCTGTACAGAAACTCGCCCAGTCCGTTAAAATAAAGCTTTCTCCACCAGTCCTTCTGAGCTGCGGAAAGTGTTCCGCACTTAATTACAACCTTCTCGGGACATACGGTCTTGTAATAGCTTATGGTCTCAACCATGCCAAGTGAAAATACAAGGGTCCTTAAAATAGGATCCTCAAGATCTACTTTTCTCTCACCAAGGGGAAATCTCCACTCGGGCATAAAATCGCGGAGTTCGGGGATTGAAAATCTGAATCTCACGAAGAGCTGACCGTCTTCAACCCTCATTTCATATTTTCTGTATTCAAAAGTACTATAAAGTTTTCTGAGATCGTCAAATTGTTTCTGTGACATATATCCGCCTCTCGATCATCTAATATCTAATGCAAGTCCTTCCGAGAATTCCTGTCCGTCTATTTCACATTCATAGACAAGGGCCAAATAGTCAATATAAATATAAAGATCATCCTCCGACATAGCGGTATCACTGTAGGGAACCAACCCACCGGCATTCATGACCATATCAGCCGCTTCCTGCGTGAGCACGTTGACACCAGAAGCATCTCCGTAAACCTTCCATGTGGGAAGACCGCACCAGTCAAGATATCCGTAATGACATACAAGTTTTCCAAGTTCAAAACAATACTGCGCGGTAGCTACAGGATAAGCTGTATCCTCAGCTACGGCAAGCACCTCAGTAGGTCCTCCGATAAAGCAATCCGGATCCGCATATCTTGAATCAAGAACGGGGAAGCTGCTCATTCCGACTTCGAAATCACAAGCCATGGCAAACTGAGAACAATTCCACGATCCGTTCACAAAGAATGCACACTCTCCGTTTCCAAAATCGGTAAGAACCTCATCATAGGTTTTATTAAGTGCATCGGGATCAAAATATCCCGCACTTATCATGTTCATTAATATGTTTACAGCCTGAGCCACGCCGTCATTTTCCCAGGTTTCTTTTCCCAGGAAAAGATCGTAAAGCGTATCTCCGCCCACATCCTGAAGCAGGAAAGTGTCGACATATTCCGATACACACCAGGTTTCGCGTGCGGCGATTGCGAAAGGAGTGATCCCGTCATTCTTAAGTGCTTCGCAGCACATTATCAGATCGTTATAGTTATCGGGGATCTTATCATATCCGACCTTCTCAAGAAGGTCCATGTTCGCGTAGAGAAGGACTACGTTCATGTTCATGGGAACGCCGTAATGATGTCCGTAAAATGTTGAACTGTCAAGCATCACCTCGGGAAGTTCATCCCTGTACTCTTCATAAACATCATCGAGGCAATAAACAGCGCCCGCATCCACAAAGTTACTGAATACCGCTCCCGTCGATGTATAGAAAATATCCGGAAGTTCACCCGCAGCTACAGCGGCTTTGATCTTGATCTTATATGAATCGCGATCAAACACTTCCCAATTGAAAATTACATTCGGATATTTTTCTTCCATATCGTCAATCGCGCATTCAAGTGCATGACGATATGAATCATTCTCGGTAATGGGACTCCACATAATAATGGAGATATCACTTACTTCTTCAAGAGTTAAATCATCAGGCGGATAAACCGCTGTATAAGGGGCAATCGGATAGGGATCGGAATCGGGGTCAGAGTCGTCGGTGGCATCCGCTAATTCCGCTTCTTCAAGTTCCTCTTCAAGATCTTCGAGCTCATTCTTAAAATACTTATCCTTGGTCGCCTTATAAGCTTCCTCAAGAACATCCAGCAGTTCATCGGTATCATCAAGTTTCTTATAGATCTTTACAAGACCTTTGTATGCTTCAACCGAATCGGGAGTGATCTCAAGCGCTGCCCTGTAAGCATCTATCGCTTCGTCATAATCCTTGGAACCGTAATGATCCTGTGCCTCTTCTATAAGTCTTGCGGTCCTTGCTTCGGGTGAAAAGCGATTTACCGCAAAGATCGCTCCGCAGACAACAAGTCCGATAATTATCAGTATTACCAAAACAAGCAGAACTGCCTTGCCATGCTTTTTCTTCTCGGGCTCCTGCTGCTGCAGCATCTGAAGCGGCTGCACCGCATCACCCTGTGTTGCTCCGCATGTGGGACAAAACTTTTGTCCGTCATCAAGCTTCGTTCCGCAATTATTACAAAACATCAAAAAGACCTCCGCCGTATATGTATTTCCCCGACGCCACTAGTTCGAAAAAGACCCTAACATTATACCACGAAAAGGGCTTGTTGTGATATCATAAACAGGTATGAAAACAGGAAACAGATGCACAATTTGCACGGGTTGCGGAAGATGCTTCGGCGAGGTCAAAGAGGATACAAAGATCCTCTCTTTCGAGCACCCCGTCGGTGAAAAGAAAACCGTCTCCTTCTCCGTCATCTTAGTCGATATCGGAACCACAACGATAGCCATGGTGCTCATCGCGGGAAACGGCGAAGTGCTTGATTCCTACGCCGTATTAAACCCTCAGGGAAAGTACGGTGCAGATGTCATCTCAAGGATCGCCGCATCGGAAGATCCCGAAAAGCTCGCATCCATGCGCTCTCTTGTCCTTGATGAAATCTCAAAGGGCATCAAAAAGTTTTCAAATGCCGCAGATCCCGCATCATGCAAGATCTGCATCTCGGCAAACACCACCATGACCTATCTCCTGCGCGGACTTTCGCCTGAAGAACTCGGTAAAGCTCCGTTCAAGGCAACTCATATTTCCGAAGATACCGTTTCCATACCCGCATGCGGAAAAGAATACGAGGCATCAATCCTGCCCGGATTCTCCGCATTTGTGGGAAGTGATATCTACGCGGGTGTACTTTCAGCAAAGCTCTGCACATCGGATAAATACAAACTTCTCTGTGACCTCGGAACAAACGGTGAGATCGCACTCGGAAACAAAGATCACCTCTATGTTACCGCAACCGCTGCAGGCCCCGCATTCGAAGGCGGTCCCTGCAAAGGCATATGGGGAGCGGATATGATAAGCCTTTCCGCACGCCTTCTTAATGACGGATACATGGATTACACGGGACTTTTAAAAGATCCCTATTTTGACGAGGGTATTGATATAGGAAGCGTGCATATCACGCAGGATTCCATAAGAGCACTTCAGCTTGCAAAGGGTGCGATATATGCGGGAATAAACATTATCTGCGAGCGAGCTTCGATTTCTTTTGAAGACATTGATGAAGTAATACTTGCGGGAGGTTTCGGATATTTCCTTAACCCCGCGGATGCATCTTCCATCGGACTTATTCCGGATAAGCTTCTGTCAAAATGCATTCCCGGAGGAAACACCTCGCTTAAGGGAGCGCTTTGTTTTGCCGAAGGCGAAAGAGTGCTGAAGGAGCCTGCGGTCATTAATCTTGCCGAAGAGCCCTCATTCAACGACTTATATATGAATGCCTTAAATTTTCCCGAATTTTTATAATTAGGATATTGCATTCTTTCTTTTCTGTGTTATATTCCTAATAGAACAGTTCAAACAATTTGTTTTACCATCCTGAAAAGGAGGCAGATATGAATATACAAAAATTTACACAAAAATCCATTGAAGCGATAAACGGTATCGAGAAGCTCGGTACCGAATACGGAAACCAGGAGCTCGGACAGGAGCACCTCTTGGTGAGCCTGCTTCAGATCGATGACAGTCTGATACTGAAACTCATCGAGAAGATGGAGATCAATACGGAGCACTTCGTTCAGACCGCGGAGGACTATCTGGCAAAATGCGTCAAAGTATCGGGAAGCGGTGCGGGACAGATGCATATAGGCCAGGATCTTAATAAAGTCCTTACTTTTGCCGAGGACGAAGCCAAGGCTATGGGTGACGAATACGTATCGGTCGAGCACCTCTTCCTTGCCATGATCAAATACCCTTCCCGTACTATGAAGGAGATCTTTAAAGAATACGGCATCACAAGGGAGCGATTCCTTATGGCACTCTCTCAGGTAAGAGGCAATCAGAGAGTAACCTCGGACAATCCCGAAGCCACTTACGATACTCTTGAAAAATACGGACAGGATCTTGTTGAAAAAGCCCGCGCTCAAAAGCTCGATCCCGTCATCGGCAGAGACTCCGAGATAAGAAACGTTGTCCGTATTCTTTCCCGTAAAACAAAGAATAACCCCGTCCTCATCGGTGAACCCGGTGTAGGTAAAACTGCCGTTGTCGAAGGACTTGCCCAGCGTATCGTAAGAGGCGATGTCCCCGATAACCTTAAGGATAAGAAGATCTTTGCACTTGATATGGGTGCACTTATTGCAGGTGCAAAATACAGAGGAGAATTCGAGGAAAGACTTAAAGCCGTTCTTGACGAGGTAAAAGCTTCGGACGGACAGATCATTCTTTTCATAGACGAGCTGCATACCATAGTCGGTGCCGGTAAGACCGACGGAGCTCTCGATGCCGGCAATATGCTTAAGCCCATGCTGGCAAGAGGCGAGCTTCACTGCATAGGTGCCACCACCCTTGACGAATACCGCCAGTATATCGAGACGGATGCGGCTCTCGAGAGACGTTTCCAGCCCGTCATGGTAGAGGAGCCTACGGTTGAAGATACCATCTCCATTTTAAGAGGATTGAAGGAGCGTTACGAGGTATATCACGGTGTTAAGATCATGGATACCGCACTTGTATCCGCTGCCGTTCTCTCCAACCGTTACATCAGTGACAGATTCCTTCCCGATAAGGCCATTGACCTGGTCGATGAAGCATGTGCTCTTATCAAAACAGAAATGGATTCTCTCCCCGCGGAACTGGATGAGATGAACCGTAAGATCCTCCAGCTCCAGATCGAGGAAACAGCCCTTAAGAAGGAAGAGGACAATCTCTCCAAAGAGCGTCTCGAAGATCTTCAGAAAGAACTCGCCGAGTTAAAAGAAAACTTTGAGACACAGAAAGCCCAGTGGGACAACGAAAAGAATGCCGCAGGGCGTCTGAGCAAATTACGTGAAGAGATTGATTCGGTCAATTCACAGATAGTAATAGCACAGACAAAAGGTGACCTTGAAAAAGCCGCTGAGCTTTCATACGGCACTCTCCCCGCTCTCAAAAAACAGCTGGAAGAAGCGGAAAGCACTCAGACAGAGGATAACAAGCTTGTACGTGAGAAAGTATCCGATGAAGAGATCGCACGTATCGTATCCAAGTGGACAGGCATTCCCGTTGCCAAGCTTACCGAAGGTGAGAGGACCAAGACTCTCCATCTGGATGAAGAACTTCACAAGAGAGTCTGCGGACAGGACGAAGCGGTCACAAAGGTTACCGAAGCTATAATAAGATCCAAAGCAGGTATCAAGGACCCTGACAAGCCCATCGGTTCATTCCTGTTCCTCGGACCTACCGGCGTAGGTAAAACAGAACTTGCCAAGTCTCTTGCCGCAGCCCTCTTTGACGACGAGAGTAACATGGTACGTATCGATATGTCCGAATATATGGAGAAGCACTCCGTATCAAGACTCATCGGAGCTCCTCCCGGATACGTAGGATATGATGAAGGCGGACAGCTTACCGAAGCGGTCAGAAGAAAGCCTTACTGCGTAGTTCTCTTTGACGAAGTAGAAAAGGCCGCTCCCGATGTTTTCAACGTACTGCTCCAGGTACTTGATGACGGACGTATCACCGACTCCCACGGTAAGACCGTTGATTTCAAGAACACCATAATCATCATGACTTCCAATATCGGTGCAAGATTCCTGCTGGACGGAATAGATGATGAGGGAAATATTGAAGATAATGCGGAGAACATGGTAATGGAAGAATTAAGGGCACACTTCCGCCCCGAGTTCCTCAACAGACTTGATGAGATCATCATGTTCAAGCCTCTTACCAAGGATAACTTAAGCGGTATCATAAGACTTCTGGTCAAAGATATCGATAACAGACTTGCAGACCGCGACATCAATCTGGAACTTACAGACGAGGCAATGCAGCATATAATCGATGCCGCATACGATCCAGTCTATGGTGCAAGGCCTCTCAAGAGATATCTCCAAAAGCATGTGGAGACCCTTGCTGCAAGATTCCTGCTTGAGGACAAAGTTCAGGAAGGCGAGACCATCCTGATCGATGTGCAGGACGGTAAGTACGTAGCGAGCGTTAAGTAAGCTGACACATAAAAAAAAGACTTTCGGCCATAAAGCCGAAAGTCTTTTTCTATGATAAATTCAGATTATTTAAGGAATCCGAGTCCTCTTACGATAGCAGGCTCAATTGCCTTGCCGCTGCATACGTTGAAGAAGCAAATGATTCTTACAACAAAGAGGATTACGAAGCAAACAGCTGCTGCAATGGGAACAATGATGGTCCAGCAAAGGACAGCTGCGATGATGTAAACGAGAATGTTGCAAACGGTGAGCTTAAGGCTCTGTCTTACATGGAATCCGGCATACTTTGAATCACCTGCAAGGATTGCTGCGATGATAACACCAACAGTTCCGAGAAGATAAACGATCATTGCAACTACCTTATTGTCAGAAACATCCTTGGGATCAAACTCAGCGGTATGATCAAAATTAGGAGTTACAGGTACCTGCTGATACTGAGGCTGCTGGTACTGGGGCTGAGGTGCTCCCTGGGGTGCGCCCTGAGCAGCGCCTGCTGCTGCACCTGCTGCTGCGCCGGCTGCGTTGAAGTTAAATCCGCAAACTGTGCAAAAAGCTGCATCATCTGCTACCTGAGCTCCACACTTAGGACAAGTTTTCATTTGTTTTCCTCCTGAAATGAAATTTCTGTGATATGGCATCTCTGATTGCCAACCGTGGAGTATTATAGCATAAATTATCCCGATATCATATATGAAATATCATTTAAGTCTTGATTAAGCAGTCTTAAAGAATTCCCTTGTCCGAGTGGGTGTTTTCTATTAGAATACATCTTATGAAAAAACAGGATAACTCATACAAAATAGTACTGACCCTTGTAACGATTGCCATGTTCTTGGGGTCTCTTTTTATTTTCAGCATAAAATCACTTGCCGCAGAGGTTGATCTTCTGACCCCCTTAAGATCCATGGCCGCCGCAACAGGCAATAAACTTCTGGTGGTAAGTAAGGATGAAAAACCGGGAGCGTACAATAATATCGTTTCTGCAGTTAACGATGCCGCAGACGGAGACATGATAGTCATCTTCCCCGGTGAATATAACGAAACTCTGGATATAAGGGATAAAGACATTATCCTGATGGGGCTCGACAAAGATTCCTGCATCATCAAATACGATACTTCCGTATATTCAAAGCCTGTTCTCAACGGGGCCTCAGGTCTTTTCTGTAATCTTACATTCTACGGATACAGACCGAAAAACGCTGCCTTAAGCAACGATTCAACCGGTGCATTTATATGCCCCGACAATCTTGACGAATACTTCCCCGGATACGTTATCCATATTGATGATGATTACGAATACGGACGCTCCATAGTATTTAACAATTGCAATATAATCTCGGAAAACAATAACTGCATCGGCCTGGGAATGCGCGATCACTTCAGTGCATCCTTCAATAACTGCTACATCCGTTCAGTGGGAATAGCGGGAATCCTCTATGTTCACGATCCCGATTCATTCATGTATGCGGGAACCGATATGCATCTTTCCTTCAAAAACAATGTATGGGAAAACTACGGATACCCCTATGTTATATTTACAAAATCCATCAACTGCACTAATCGTATAGAAGTCACTTTCCAGAATGTCACAACATACTGCTATGCTTCCGCAATGAACGGAAATTACACATTCGGCAATGCATATAACGGCCCCGATCTTAAGATGGTTGCATCGGGTCTGGTCCCTTATTCCACACCTTTATATGTAATGGATAATGCTGATTACGGCGAATGCATAAAAGCCCTCAGAAGCGGCTCTGCAAGCGGTTTTCCCGGAATTTACTACATCACCGATGTTGCGGAAAATGATGTAAATTTCCTCCCTGAAATCGCTTCACCCATTTACGTTCACAACCCTTATAACATCCCCGGAACAGGCTTTGCCGGAAGCAACACATTAATTCTGACTAATGACAGTTTTGGTAATACACTTGAAGAAATGAACTTTATTCGATAATATATCTATCGTAAAGTTTATAACGTTTATTATATGTCATTCTTATCAATGAAAACCTAGAATTTATCGGCATTTTCGTTGACTTTGCACTACAAGGGTGATATATTTGTTAAGGATTCTGGTACCGGGTGTGATCTCACATGTTTTTGTAAATCACTTCTGCTCTGCTGTGATGATTTACAAAAGTATGTGAGATTTTTTTTATTTCTCTCATACTCGTATCATTAACGGGTCATAAGACCCAATTTTAGAGGGGAAAGTCCCCTGTCTTTCAAGGAGGCAC
>JAEEXJ010000110.1 GCA_016291475.1 Lachnospiraceae bacterium
GGCATTTGAGGAGTTAAAGCGGTTTCGAAGATGCCCTGCGTGACACGCGGGTGGCGCGGATATATGATTTTCGAGACTTCGGTGGTCTGCGGCATGAGGTAAAACACACATGGTCCCATGGCCGCCTGATCCCGAAAAGCGAGAAAATTATATACCGCGACAGGACCCAGTGTCTCGCAGGGCAAATATCCTAGACCTCTTTAAGTCCCGAAATGTCGGGGCTGATAGTCATGGAGTAGTTGGTGTAGTAGACTACGAAGCCGGGTTTTGCTCCGGAGGGCTTTTTGACTTCCTTTTTGAGGACATAGTCGATGTCTACTTTGTTCTGCTCACGTCCGGCGGAGTAATAGGCTGCAAGTGCTGCTGCCTCTTCAAATGCTCTGTCGGGAAGCTCCTCACCGGGTTCTTTGACCTTGAGGACCACGTGGGATCCGGGCATTTTCTTGGCATGGAACCACCAGTCGGCTCCTACCGCGAATTTGAACGTAAGCTCATCGTTCTGGATATTGTTTCTTCCAACGTAGATATCGTATCCGTCCGTGGAGATGTAATGGTAAGGCTCACCTTTGAGCTTTACGGGTTTTCCTTTTACGGAACGTTCTTTGATATAGCCTGCCTGGGAAAGCTCACGTCTGATCCAGGCCAGGTCCTCTTCGCTCACAGCGATATTAATGCTGGCAAGGACCGACTCAAGGTGCTCAAGCTTGGACTTAACGCTCTCAGTCTGAACCGCAAGAGCCTCGGCAGTTCTCTTAAGCTTGGTATATCTGTCAAAATACTTCACCGCATTCTCCTGAGCCGTAAGCGTGGGATCCAGGGGAATGGTTTCTTTTTCATTCGTATAGTAATTGTCTACCACAATCTGCTTGTCGCCGGGCTGAGCGGAGTATCCGAAAGCATTCAGAAGTTCTCCCCAGATGCGGTACTTATCGCGGCCCTCTGTCTTTTTCAGCTGCTGAAGCTGTTCATCCAGCGTGTGTGAATCCCTTTCGATCAGGTTCTTGACCACACGCTTTAAGTCCGAGGACTTCTGATTCATCCTGACGTAAAGCTGCTTTTCGGAATAGAACTTCTCCAGGATCTCTGATATTGAATCAGACCTGACAACCTCATCGGCACCGCCTTCATACATGGTAAGGTCAAATGCGGCATACTCCTGTGGCTTTCCGCCGGTATATGCGATGCAGGGAGAAAACTCTCCCTTCTTGATCATCTCCGAAACGGATGAGAGCTCCTTCACAAGCTTTGCGATTTCCTCATCGGAAAGGGATGAAACGGAAGCGTCACCGTCAATTCCCGCCCTGTAAGCAATCTCGTGAGCCGCCAAGGGGGAAAGACCGGTAAAAGAAGTATAAATTGCCTTGAACACGGGACCGGGATATTTAAGGACAATGGCCCTGATCTCATCTTCGCTGCAATTTAAAAGTTCTGTTTTATCCTGAGTATTGGGAATGAAATATTCTCTTCCGGGCAAAACCTCGCGGACGGAGCTTACGATGGCGGATACGTGCTTGATGGCATCAACCACCACTTCTTTGCCGCCCTGATCCTCGGTAAGGATTATGTTGGAATGCTTACCCATGATCTCGGTGACAAGACTTACACGCTTAACATCACCCATTTCATCAAGGTGCTCTGCGTCTATCCTCAGTGCTCTTTCGAGACCGGGCTGAGATACACCAACAATCCTGCCGCCCTGAAGTCTTTTGCGAAGGACCATGCAGAAATTGGGAGCGTTCAAAGGTGATTTTTTATTTTGCTCGGTGATATAGACAAGAGGAAGAGAAGGCTCAGCACTCAGAAGGAGCCTGTAGTTGCCTTCACTTGTATTTACCAGAATCTGGAGTTCATCGGGTTCGGGCTGCGCAACCTTGGAGATGCGGCCTCCCGTGAGTTTGTTATTTAATTCGGCGCACAAAGCAGCCGTTGTTATTCCGTCAAAAGCCATCAGATCAAATGAACCTTTTTAAGTATTTTAATAGTCTTCGTACCGCCGGGAAGAGACTTGAGAGTTCTTTCATCAAGGCACTTGAAAGCGATGAGAAGCAGGAAATAAACGGGCACCGCAATGATTATAGCAGGAATAAGTGCGATCCTTTCATCCGTTGCCTTCATGAGGATCAGCCTGTAAATACCATATGAACACAGGCACATGATAAATGAACTTACCAAAGGAAGTACAAAGGAGTTAACCATCTCCTGCTTATATCCGATGGCACGTCTTACAGCAAGCTGGTTTAAGACCGCCATTATCGCCGCATAGAATGTGTAAGAAATCGCTACGGCAAAAACGTCAAGAGCGGTGAATTTCAGCAGCACCACCGTAAGGATGGTCTGAAGAATAAGTGCAATGACCGCATTTATTATGGGCGTATATAACTTTCCTATGGACTGAAGTATGGATGAATTAAGTGTTGATAATGCAATGAGTACAACCGATACGGACAGTGCCATGAGGCAGTGACTTGCAAGTCCGATGTTGGGTCTGGTTCCCGGAAAAAGAAGGAGAATGATGGGAGCCGCAAATGTGAAGATACCCACCGCTGAAGGAATGGAGATGATCATGGTGGACTTTACTGCAAGTCCGATCTTACCCTTTGCAGAGTCAATGTCTCTGGCAGCGATGTATCTGGTTATCTGAGGTATTATGGCTGCAGCCATGGCAGAAGAAAAGGCTATGGGAATATTGGTGATAACCTGATCCTTACCGGAAAAAATCCCCCAGTGAGAAGTTGCAACTTCCTGTTCAATTTCTCTCCATACGGGATAAAGTTTGGTGAAAATCTTGGTGTTTACGGGACCAAATACGTTATAAACCGCAGTGCTGAGAATAAAAGGTGTGACCACACAAGTGATGGTTACGAAGATCTGCTTTACGCTGTCCACGTTTACGGTAGTATCGCCCTCTACCCTTTTAACAATGGCTTTCCTGTTCACGAAATAAACCAGAGCCATGAAAATAAGTGCTGCGACAACACCCATTCCGGTTCCCAGAGCACTTCCCTGAGCACCTCTTACAGCTCTTAATATCTGTCCCTCTTTATCTGCGGGAACTTCCATGGTCTTCATGGTAAGCTTGATGAAAAGTGCGGCAGCTCCGACGCTGACCAGAGCATTTACTATCTGCTCTATTATCTGGGATAGCGAAGTCTGGGACATGGACTTATGTGCCTGAAAATATCCTCTTAAAACTCCCAGGATCGAATATATGAAAATAGTGGGAGCAAAGATCTTTAATACGGGTATAGCCGCGTCTTCAACAAATAAATGGGCTCCGAAAAAGAGTACCAGCGAAGCTATCAATCCCACTGCCATGGCATATATGCACGAACCAATGAACAGTCTGTGGGCGTTTCTGTATTCTTTTAACGCTAGTTTTCCGGCGATAAGTTTGGAAACCGCAGAAGGTATGCTGTAAGTAGAAATCAGAAGTATTATGGTATAAAAAGCGTAAGCAGACTGATAATATCCCAGTCCCAGATCTCCGATGATCTCGGAAAGGGGACTCCTGTAGAGAAGTCCTATTATCCTGCTCACTATTCCCGCAATGGCAAGCACCGATGCCTGCTTTACGAGATTATCATTTTTTTCACTGTCTAAAACCGAATTTCTCAATGTAAAACCACCATTGCATATTATTATAAACCCAACATCTTATTATACTTTGCATGGATTTATTCTGCAAATGGCACAGGCTAAAGCATCACCCTGCCGCGCTTCTTCCTGCGATATACCCGGAAGCCCAGGCAAAATAGAGATTATATCCGCCGCACATTCCGTCTATATCAAGGACTTCGCCCGCAAGATACAGTCCCTTATGCTTATCGCATTCCATTGTAGAGGCATTGATCTCAGACAAACAGACTCCGCCGCAGGTGACCTGACTTGATGCCATGTCACCGGTTCCCGTGACTTCCGCTTTCATCTGCCTCGATGCGTTAAAGAGCTTATCGGCTGCCTTCGATACATCCACGTTTTTCTTATCAGGGTCTACCCCTGCATTTCTCAAAAGCGCATCCGCAAAAGAATCCGGGAAGAGTCCTATCATCGCATCATATGCGCTTTGGCCTGTCCGGGACAGTCTTGTTTCAAATTCATCACGGATTTCCTCGTCGGACAGTTCCGGTAAGAATTTAATCCGCACACTTACTTTCCTGCCATCATCAAGCGCTCTCGATGCAAATCTGCTTACATTGAAAACTGGTATTCCCGAAAATCCGGTCTTTGTTATCTGAATCTGCCCCGTATCGGAACTTGCTTCTTTACCGTCTGTAAGAAGGGATACCGTTCCCCTGATACGTACGCCTGCTGCCTTCTTGTAAGGATGATCCTTAACCGTAAGGCTTGTAAGCGCAGGCACCGGTTTATTCATCTTAAGTCCGAAAGACTTTGCAAATTTATATCCGTCTCCGGTTGAACCGGTTACAGGCGCCGCTTCTCCGCCGCAGGTTACGATAACCGCATCGGCATAATAATCCTTATCGGAAGTCTTAACTATATACTTATCACCGTCTTTGCCGATCGAAGTAACGCAGCACTCGGTTACTACATTCACGCCTTTAAGAGATCTGGTGAGAACCTCGGTAACGGACTTAGCCTGCTCCGAATAAGGATATACATAACCGTCTCTGATAAGGGGAGTGATGCCCATCTTCTTAAAATCATCCAGGCATTTCTCGACGGGATATGCTTTTAACACAGAGGTGATAAATCCGTCTTCATCGCTTAAGTGGTAATCCGCAGGTCTTATCACATCATGGCAGTAATTGCATTTGCCGTTTCCGGTGGAAAGAATCTTCTTTGCAACGGTTTTATTTTTCTCGATGAGAGTCACATCACCCCCATTTGAACATGCGGCCATGGCGGCCATACATCCCGCCGCGCCGCCTCCGACTACTATTATTTTTTTACGTGAATTTTTATCACTCATCTGTTTAATAACTCTTCGGTAACTTCCTTGATCCATGCGGTAACACCCCCGGGAAGTCTTTCTTCCATGGGCGTTCCGTCGTCAAACATAAGATTTGCCTGTATTGCGTTCATGAGGCAGTGCTGTCCCATCTCAATTCCGCCTTCGATGGAAGCAATGCCCTTGTCTCCGTTTCTTGTCCACTCGGGAGTGAAAATAAAACAATGCTTCATCTTAGACAGGCGGTCAAGCCAGGGCTCCACCTCTTCCGTAAAACTATGGAATTCATCTCTCTTGGCGATTGCAAAAAAGAGATATTTATCCTTCTCATCCAGTTTATCGAGAAGTGATTCTTCCGCGATTGCCGTGCTTCCTACAGGGAAGAGAACATCGTAATCATCGGTGTACGCATCCATAAGTCTGAAAACAAATGATGCCCCCGAAGAATTACCCAGAATAAACTTAGGACCCGCGCTCTCTCCGAACTCAGCGATAACTTTGGTGGTAAGGTTGTGAACCGGCTCGAGGTAATCTACACCAAAGTAACCCTTTACTCTTCCTTCTTCGTTTCTGTACTCATTTGCCACGGGAACGATGATATATGCGCCTCCCATTTCTGCCTGATACTTATCGGTTCCGTAAAGCTCAGCTCCGGTATAGTTAATGCACAGATCGTCCACAAAAGAATTCGAAGTTCCGTGGAAAAATATAAGTACCGGATACTTTCCGTCTTTGCTGAATCCGTGTTCCGTGGGATCATAAGTGTAATATTTCAGTTTTACACCGGAAGCATCTTCGAATTCATGCTTAGCGAATTTGTCCAGGATCTTACCCGTGGGATATGTGGGGTAAGGAGTTACGAAATCCCCTTCGGGTATATCACCTGCCCAGGGTGCTGCGGGTCTTTTGGAGAGGATCTCATCAAATCTTACTCTGTCCATGTACTTCTTGTTCCTTTCATTATGTGACTTGATTGCTGTATCGGAATCCAGATATTCTATTAATCCCGCGCGGTCCACCCATTTGTAATCCGTGGTCTCGCCTTCCTGGAGAACTATGCTGTCTTTGTCCGCATCAGTCTCGCATACATAGGAATAGAACATGCTGTGACTCTTATCACTGAACGAGACGTTTATAAGTTCGTAGTCATATCCCTTCAATCCCGTCTCTTCAAAAAGCTCTCTCTGAGCTGCTTCAAAAGGTTCCTCACCCGTTATGGCAGAACCGCCCGCACTCGCTTCCCAGTATCCGGGGTAAACGTCCTTATTCTCATCACGCTTCATGATAAGGTAAGTTCCGTCTTTATGTCTGACGAGTATATCAACCACCAGGTGATATTTGCCCATGGGAATATCCTGAAAGCTTCTGAACTTCCTCTCCCAGGTGTCGCCTGTTCTGTTTCCTTCTCTGTCGTAAAGATCCCAAATTTCCATACTGTTTCTCCTATTTTCCGGTGGGGATGTTTCACAACTACGTTACAGCATGTACCGCGACAGGACCCCGGTTTCATGCTGTAACGTCACTCCTGAGGGTACATTCCTGCAACTCCGCCCCAGGCTATTACATTTCCGATATCCGAATTACTTCCGGTGTTGAGAATGGATGTTATCTCATCTATTCCGGAGCTCGGGGCATCAAGTTTCTTCGGAAGATTCTTCTCTTCGCGAAGTGCGAAGACATAAACAAAATACCTGTGTGAGCCGCTCGGAGGATATGGTCCGATATAATCCTCTACAGCACCTCTTTCAAGATTGGTTTCGGTGGTAAGCGTCTTCATATGGATCCAGTTATTTCCGTCCGGATCGATCATATAAACCGCATAACAGCTTGCGCCTTCAACCGGTGTCCATGAGAGCTGAGGCGATAAGTCATCACCCTTGTCATGAGATATGGCTGCGTCCCAGTACTGTCCGTGCACATCCTCGCTTGTCACTTCAAATTCATAATAATCCGCGGGTGGAGTGGAGTTGTACTGCGCTACCGCAATGGCAAAATGCGACACAAACAGCAATATGATCGCTACAAAACACCCTAACGAAGCATAAAAGTATATCCTGTCCGGAGACTTCACTCTTTTAAAAGTAAAGAAAATAAAACCACCGCTTGCAAGTACCAGCAGTATTCTGATCACAATCTTCAAAACTGCGTAAATACTCATAGGCCTCCTCCAGGCAGGCTCTCCTGTCACCTTAAATAATCGATAACATCGTTTAATGTATCAAGTACCGCAACGGACAATTTTCTCATCTCATCATCCGCAGGTCTTAAGTCGGGGATCATAATGGGGCGTAGTTTTCCCGCTGCCGCAGATCTGATACCGTTATATGAATCCTCTATTGCATAGCAGTCTTCCGGAGCGACGCCTATCTCTTCACAGGCTTTGAGATAGATCTGAGGATCGGGTTTACTTTTAGTAACCATATCTCCCGCGACGATCCTGTCAAAATAATCTATCATCCCGCCCTCTGTGAGCATTCTCTCAACAGATGACCTCTTGGTCGATGATGCAAGGGCGATCTTTACACCGATACTCTTTAAATAATCGAGAAGTTCGAATACACCGGGCTTAATGGGAAGTCTTCCACCGTCATACCTTTCATGATACATCTTCATTGATTCGCTTTCGTATTGCTCGTAAGGAAAACCTTCGCCGTATGCATCAAGGCAGATCTGACGTGTCTTTGCCGCATTGGTCCCGGTACAGGCCAGGAACACTTCCTCTATGCCCTCGATACAGTATTTTTCGGCCAACTCGATCCACGTCTCCATTATGCATCTTTCGGAGTCAAAGATAACTCCGTCCATATCAAAGATCACAGCTTTAAAATCTTTCACAATCTCTCCTATCAGAGTCAGTGGGGGCGGTTCTTTCTGACTCGCGTCATCATTGTCACCTGTTAAAATATAGCTCTTCGGTTGCAAGTGCCATCTTGGTCACCGAAAACTCGCATCTTGAAGGATCCGGATATGTATACCAGGTATCGGTGAGTGTGTTCAGGTCGACGCAATCACCGTATTTTCCCAGATATTCGTATTCGATATGGCAGGAATACATGGAGGGTACTGTTTTCACCATCTCATGCACATCACCGTCTTTATCCGTAACACTGACTCTGAAGCCTTCCATGTCGTGGATCATGGTTCCGGTTCCGAGAGGTATGAACTTCTTTGCATTGGGAAGGGAATCGACTCTTACGGGAAGCTCTCCGCTTGAATAAGTGCCTGCCTTAACCTCAGCCCTTACATTGCTTCTCTCCCACTCATACCAGTCGGGGATGTGTGAGAATTCAGTATCTCCGGTAACCGCTTCAAGTTCGGAAAGTTCGGTCATACGCCATTCTTTTCCGCAAGCGTTGCACTTTAAAATGCAGCCCTTGGATGACATCTTGAACTCGGCCTTACATGCGGGGCACTGGTACAAAACCTTGTGAAGCCCCTCGGCTCTGCCTTCGTATGTGATCTTGATGCCCCGTTCTTTTTGCCATGCAAAATCATCGTATTGGAAAGCTTTGACGATCTTGGCATTTATCTCTTCAACGGGAGCTTTTTTTAATTCCTCCGCGGAATACAAAAGAGAAAACTCAGCCTCCGTGGGCTTAACGCCTCTGTCGTGAAGATTCCAGAAAGGGGAATTTACGTGATGTCCGTGGCAGATAAGGGTAACAACGGGAACTCCGAGTAATTTGCAGAGCTTTCCGAGAGATTCGGGAAGAACCGCCGTGGTTCCGCAAAGCGAATATCTTGCCTCGGGATAGATGATGGCAATATCGCCGTTTTTGATCGTACGGACAAGCTGCCTTATAAGCGTGGTATCGTTGGTAAACTTCCTCTTACAGATGCATCCCACATCGCGAAGAAGCTTTTCCCTTCCGATGAATCCGTCGATCGCAACTACGTAATTTGCTCTCCAAGGCCAGATTGCCTTGGTAGCGACTTTGAAGTCCATAAAAGCATTATGATTACACAAAAGCACGAAGGGCGGTTTTAGCCCCTCCGTGCCTGTTTTAGTAATGATGCATTTATGCTTTTTAACATCGGGTGCGCTGAGAATATATGTGAGAGGTCTCAGGTACCATTTTGTACGCACGGGAGGAGCCTTCATATCAAATCTTTCAAAATTATCGATCATGCTCCGAACCCTCCGAATCTACGTAGTCACAACACGTAAATTCTACCATAAAAACACTTATTTTTGTAGGCAAAACAAAGAGACGATTCCTCTGTTCCTGGGTCCTGTT
>JAEEXJ010000111.1 GCA_016291475.1 Lachnospiraceae bacterium
CTTCATTATCCGATCTCATACAATAATCGACGATGGTATAAACCCAGTTTACAAGGAAGATGGAGCTTACCATCGGGAATGTTACTTTCCAGAGACTCTCCCATGCGGTACATCCCTCAATGGATGCTGCCTCATACATACTCTTGGGAATAGTCTGAAGCCCTGAGAGAAATACGATTATCTGAATTCCTGATGCAAGTGCGATATCGTATATATGATCGATAAGTTCGAAAACCGTCTCATATGCCCTTGTTCCGACACCGGCGGTTCTGAGAATATTCTCAAGAACAGCGGTAACGCTTACTCCGGTCATTGTATCTTCAACAGTCGCATGCATCTGAGCAATGACTGAGTTATCTGTTTCGAGTCCAAGAATAACACCACTCGATAAGATAACGGGAAGGAAGAATATTGCTCTTACAAGAGCTCTTCCGTGGAATTCCTGATTGAGTACAAGTGCAACGAAGAATGAGAAGACCATTATCGCAAATGAGTAAATGATCATCTGAGTAAATCCTTCGATGAGGAGTCTCGAATACTCGGGATCAACCTTAAAAGCATAATTGTAATTGTACAGGCCGTTATAGATAAGATTAAAACTTCCCGCTCCGACCTGAACATCACAGAAGCTCATATACAGCGACTGCAAAAAGGGTTTTACCATGAAGAGTAAAAATCCGATGATAAATGGCGAGATGAACAGGTATCCTGCTACCGCCCTTCTTTTTTCAAGTCCGCTAACTTTTCCGTTTAATTTCTTCTTCATCTTAGGCTCTCCGTATCGCCCTTATTTTACAACCAAATAATCTCTTGCAGGAACGGTAACGCCATTCCCAGTGTAATCCGAGTATCCGTAGTTGACGTAAACCTTGGTTCCGTCTTCATAAACGGTAACCGATACATACTGGTTCAGATTGTCATGATCGACCATCTGCTGATTGAATGTATGACCAAGTTCGTTATTGAATCTGGTATAAGTCTCAACCATCCTGTCATGAACGGAATCAAGTGATGCTCCGTAGTACTGAGGATAGAGAGTCTTCTGAAGTTTCTCCACACTATCAGCCATAATGGTGTAGTTAAGTCCCGCACCATATTCTACACAAGCAAGGATCTCATCGGTTTCGGATCCGCAGAGATTAACGGGCTCACCGGTGTAGTTCACATATCCGTGAAGAGCCAGCTCATAGAAGGGAACAAACTCATCGATTATGGTATATTCGCTTCCCTTAAGATCCATATCGGTAATGCAGTTTGCATAAACCGCTGCATAAGTATTACCTGTACAGATCATAATATTCTGACCGTTATCACGATATCCTCTCAGTCTTGCAGACTGATCCAGAAGTGCATCCTGTCTTGAATAAGGATTCTTCTTATAGAAGTCACTTGCAAGATCGGTTCCCACATCCTGGAATGAAGGTCCTGTCGCTCCATACTTCTCATTAACCTTAACAAGATTATCCATCATCTTAAGGATGAGCTGTTCATGAAGCAGATAATGAGGATCAAGATCATCTCTGTCGCCGTAAGTGATCTGGCTGAAGGGATAAAGCTTACAAAGTTCACGGCTTATGAATCTGGATGAATCCCTGTAAGCGAAGAAACCGTCAAAGATATTTGAGTCATATGCATACTCGACGATTCCGTCAAGATATATCTGATTGCCCTGATCCTGTACCGTGCGGCAGAGGTTACTGATGTCTCTTCCGGAACCGAGTGCCATTATGGGATCAACATCTTTGAGCATCTGCTGCTCTACGCCGCCATTACACCATCCCGTCATCCTGACGATCATATTATCCACACCGTCTGCATCAAGAGTGGTGAGCATATCCGATGCTTCTTTATAAGTGGTGAGTTCCAAAGGTCTGGAAATGGGCATACCGAGAATCTGCTTTACCTTATCTACGGCTCCTACCACTTCTACAAAACAAGGAGCAGAGGTATCGGTATTCGCTACAAGGTAATCCCCGTAATTCTTCAGAAGATAATTCTGATATTCCTTGGCCATATCGACATAGCTTCCGGAATTGATGAATGTATATCTCTGAGACATTACTTCATCGGGAAGGCTTTCCTGGAATGCAAAGATACGGCTGTTGGAGATTGATCCTACATCGTACTCTTCTCTCTCGATAACACCGTATTCGGCATTAACCGAGTTGTAACTGTTGAATCTTCCGGCGATATCCGCTTCTACTGCCGCATAAGCAGCTCCGCCTTCTATGGTGCAGATAAAGGAATCATTTCCGTTTGAAACGCCGAAGGTACTGAATGCGGTGCTGGTGGAATGAACAAGAGCATCTCTCGCATGTGCCATATCCCATCCGTAAACATTAGCGTAGTAAACGCTCTGTGCGGTCTTACCGTTGTTAAAATTGATAAGAGCTCCGCTGCCTTCGGGAATAAGGAGGAATCCTTCATCATCCGTTCCGCCTGCTCCGAAGAAAGGAAGAACATCCACCGCCAAAATAGGCTTATCCTTGGGATACTGCATTGCCGAATAGGGCATCTCTACGACGAGATCTCCTCCATCCAGTCTGTAAGTAATATCAACATTGTAAACCGCTGCACTTCCCGATTCAGATGCTGCAAGATATTCTTTGTCTCTGAGGAAGTCTTCATAAGTATATCCGACAGACTCCTCAAAGATCTTCTGAATCTTAGCCTTGATCGCATCTGTTGCCGTATCACGAAGAACGTACATTACCTGATCGGCAAGAGCGGGATATGCGGCAAGGAGTGCTTCGGGATCATCCTTCTTACCTAGATCGTTGATATCGTACTTCTTGTAATACTGCTTTACGATATTAAGATCACCCTGACTGAGAAGTGCGAAATAACCTTCCATCTCTTCTACGGGGCAGGCAAGAGGAATGACGAATTCCTTCTGAACCTTACCGATGGAATAATGAACGGTTACCGATTCTCCGTCGGTTTCCACATCATATGTCTGATTCTGGATACTGTAATCGTAATTGTTATAAGCTACTTCGGATCCGATCTCACTTGAATAGGTAACGTTCAAAGTTGATCTGATACGACCTTTCTCGGTACTCATGGCAATGGTGTCATTTTCCACATCATCGGGAACCGAATACCATACCTTGCCGGAGGATTTAACCTTAACGGTGAAATAGGTGGTAGTGGGATCCATGGTAAATACCAGCTGATCGTTCTCCAGCACTATCTCTCTTCCGTCTCCCGCATAAGCATTGACGGGTATTATCTGTTCCTCTTCCTCTTTGTTATTGTATGTAACAACAAAGATAATGAGTCCTGCTAATAAAAGAGCAAAGATTCCGGGTACGATCAAACTCTTTAAGAATTTGATCAGCTCGTTTCTTGCTTCTTGTTTTTGTTCTGCACTTCTTCTTCTCATACTTACTCCGGTAAGGCTGTAATGTATTCTTTAAAGCTGTTATCACGATCAGGCCGCTAAGCTCTGAACATGAATTCTCTGTAAAGTGAATAGAAATATCCGATTGCCTGAGTGATCATACTGAAAAAGATCATCAGTATGAAGATTATTACAAGCATTGCAAACAGTGAAAATACCATGAACAGAATGTTTTTTGCTCCGGAAAACTCATGGATCTGTCCCATGGCTGCTATTATCAGCAATCCGCACCATACGAGCGACAACGCAGCGAGAACCGTATAGAACTGACTCTCATTAACCGTGATGACGTTACTGATTATCATCAAAGGAAGCTGCATGAGCGGATAGGGAGTAAGAGCATAACAGGTTCCGATATAAACCTGACCAAGTTTTCCTTTACCGTCAAAGAGGGTTGTCGTAGCCCAGTTTCCGATAACAAACAGTAAAAGCGGGAAAAGAATACTGGCAATATACAAAAAGATATTGATGTCTTCCCAATAAACCTGAATAAAGATAAAGCTTGTATATTTAAGGGCAAGAACCCTTATAAGGATCGTAAGGAACAGTATCGTGTTTGCAGCCGCATAAGTTCCTCTCTTCTCATGTGTCAGATCCCAAAATCCGTCAAGAGGATGGGTTATACAATAAAGAGAGAATTTAAGGGAGTCCCAATATTTAGGACCGAAGGTTTTCTTAAACCACCCTGTGATGCCGCCTACTATAGTTTTTTCTTTAACAGTTGTCTGTGCCATGTTTTTTCTCTTATTACGTAATTATCTGTTGCTACTGTTGAGCCTTGCCAGCTTACGCGCTTCTTTCTTGGCTTTTTCTCTTTCCCTGTATTCCTGTCTCTGTTTCTTGTGATACTCCCTGATCTCCGCCCTGGTCATGTTATCCTCGGGATCCGGGAATCTGAATACATCGGAAGTTGCAATCTCTATCTTCATATTTCTGAATTTCTCTATTCCGAGAGGAACCAGGAATATAAGGAGCAATACCAAAACCGTAATGAAAAGATGACTCTGAACCCACTCTTTACGATACTCTTTAAATGCCTTGGACCAGTTATCGTCATCATACTTGATCTCGAAGTACTTCATGGCCTCAGCATAATTCTCCTGACGAAGGTACGCACGTCCGAGACCGATATAAGCAAGATCGTAGTTACCGTCAATATCCAGAACCTTCTGCCACAGTGCAGCCGATTCCTCATATTTACCGGAATCGAACTTATCTATCGCTCCGTAGATATCCTTACCGAAATCACTGAGAACGAAATATGTCAATGAACAATCTGCGGAGTCAAGAACGATAAGATCATATCCGATATGATCGATACCGATTGGACGTCTGAAATATCCGTCCATATTACCGTTTCCGCCGAAAGCAAAGACCATACGTCCCTGATCGTCATATCCGAAGAGACGTCCGCGGTTTCTGTCAAGACATACATAAATGTCGTTTTCCATAGCGGTTACATCCGAGAACATCGAAGGTCCCGAATATCCGCCTGCTGAACCCCAGTAAATATCACCGCAGTTTAACCATTCACCGTTGTTGACCAAAATATTGTTGCCGAGAAGATTAAGTCTTCTTACGGAATCAACCTTAAGATCATCAAGTGCCTGCGCATCCGATACGGGAACGCTGGCATAAATAAAGCCTTCATAGTCCATGTAAATATTGCTGTACTCGGTAGGAACATCAACAGGCATACGGTCGATCTGTTCCTGAGTCGCAAATTTCTTCCAAATATAATCGATAAGATCGTAAGGTGCCTTGGTAGCTCCGATGAATCCGGCAAATGTTCCGTCGGCTTCATACTTAAGAAGTCCCTTATTAACACCGTCGCAGATACAGTAAACTCTCTCTGCGGTGTCGACGACTACCTTGTTGGGAAGGAAAATGGTATCTGCCGAAAGCGCACTGTCAACAGGAAGAGTAAACTCCATGAGATAGTGAAGATCGGGATCCACTTTTACAATACGATTATTACCCTTGTCGGCGATGAAAATATTACCGTCTTCCGAAACCGCAAGATCGGTAGGACCGCTCAAAGAATTATTATCGGGTGCTCCTTTTATGGAATCAAACTCAGAGAGAAGTACAAGTCCGAGCTCGGGATCGGTCCCCAGAACTATGACACGGTTGTTACCGGTATCACAGATATAGACTTTATCTCCGGCTACAGTCAGACCGCTGGGATTGTTCATTCTTACATCCAATCCGAGTTCTGCAGAGGTATATACATTAAATACCTCATATACATCGGGAGTATCCTGAACATCACCCCAATAATCATAAATGTAGGTATAACTTCTGTGCTCCATAGCCTGAGAATGCATGGGAACAGCCATGATTCCCAATGCCGCTGCAGCCATCAGTGCACCTATTCTTTTGATTGTTAACATTACAGGCTTTTTCATCAGTATTAATCCTTCAATCCGGAGGATGCCATGGTCTCGAGGATCTGGCTCTCAGAGAATATGAATATTGCTATGGGAACTATCATCAAAACGACAAGTACCGCTGCTGCCTCACCGGTTCTCGCGATACCGCCGGCCTGAATCTGCTGCATTGCAAAAGGAAGTGTCTTCATTTCCTCGGAATAGATAACCGTAGAAGCCGGATTGTTCCAAAGAGCCTGAACCGAGAATATGATCATTGTCAGCCATGCCGGTTTAACATTGGGCATAACGATCCTCGAGAAAACAGTCCACTCATTTGCTCCGTCGATCTTAGCCGCCTCGATAAGTGAAGTGGGAAGACCTTCCATGAACTGCTTCATCAAGAAAAGTCCCATAGGGAATGCAAACGCGGGAATGATGATTGCCCAATAAGTATCGATCATGTGGAACTTACTCATGATGATGTAGTTGGGAATACCGGTTACATAACCGGTGAACATCATTGCTACGGTTACAATCTTGAAGAATGTCTTTCCGCCGGGGAAATCATACTTTGCAAGAACAAATGCTGCCATGGATGCAAAGATAAGATGTCCTGCCGTACCTACGCCTGTTATAAATACTGTGTTGAAAATATATCTCGAGAAAGATACCCACGATTTACTCATGGTTACGAACAGATCCGAGAAGTTATCCAACGTAGGATTCTGTGCGAAGATTCTGGGAGGGAACTTATAAAGCTCATCCAGAGGTTTAAGCGCCGATTCAACCGCATAGATGATTGGGAAGAACATAAGCACTGCTACCAGAATTAGGAAGAGGTATAAGAAAAGGTCTCCCGCTATACTTCTGTTAGGCTTACGGCGCTTAATGAGAGGCTTGTGATAGGCTTCCTCTTCATCATCCTTTTTCTTCCTGGATTTTTTTGTTTTCTTGGCGGAAGTCTCTTTTACGACAGTAGCTTTAAGGACATCTTCCTCTTCTTCGTCGATCAGACTCTTCTTCGGAGCCTCTTCTGAGGAAGTCTCTTCCGCAACCTCTTCAACTGTCTCTTCCGATTCGGTCACAGACTGAAGAACCTCTTCTTCCGTCTCCTGAACTTCCGTATTTATGTTTTTGTTTTCAGTCATATTATTATTCTTCATATCGGACATATCAGGTACCTACCCTGCTTAAGAGTGACTGGATTGCTTTATTGCAGAGTATCATCATCAGGAACAGGATCGTAGCGATGGAACATGCATAACCCATTTCGAATCTGGTGAAACCGTAGTCGAAAAGATGAGTGACTATTGTTCTTGCGGCATAGTCAGTCGACGGGAATCCACACAAATTTCTGGTGACATCACATACGCTGAATGCCTGAGTTATGGACATTACCGCACCGAACATGAGCATGGGCTTCATATTGGGAAGAGTGATGAACCAAAGCTCCTGCCACCTGTTCTTGATGCCGTCCACATATCCTGCTTCATACTGGGCTTTGTCTATACCCTGAAGACCTGCAACAAATGAAAGGAATCCTGCTCCGAGACTCATCCAGAGAATAACGCCCATACATACGGGAAGCATGTATCTTGGGTCGATGAGCCACAGCTGAGGTGTATCGATTATACCGGTGTCCATCAGGAATGCATTTACATATCCGTATGCATCACCTCTGAAGAATACCGAGAAGATTACATAACAGTTACCTGCTATCGAAGGAGCATAGAAGATAACGACCGCCACGCTTCGAACCCATCTGGGAAGCTCGTTTATGAGCCAGGCAAAGAGGAAACTGCCCAAATAACCCAAGGGACCGGTTATGATTGCTATCATGAAGGTGTTCTTGATGGATATCAGGAAAATATCATCCTCAAGAAACAGAGAAATGTAATTCTGAAGACCAACGAATCTGGGAGCTTCCAGAATATTGTAATAAGTAAAACTGAAAACGATCGATATCACGACGGGAAGGATATAAAACATCGTGAAAATGAGTGCATAGGGGGCGAGGAAAAGATAGCAGCTCTTTGAGAGCCTTGCTCTCTTGACCCCGATCCTGAAATTATGCTTTTTAACTTTGATGTAGTCTTTTAAAAATTGTGACATTGGTTAATATTCTCCGTAAATCGGCATACCAAATTCTCTACGTTTCCTGTCGATCTCATCATTTATCATGATCGAGTAATCGATGATGGTCTCTCTTGAATCCGTCTTCTCGTTTATAACCTTTCTGCAGGCATTTGCGATATGACGTCCGGTGTAGTATCCGCCGGGAACCTCTCTGATTCCTACGGTTGAATCCCACTGCTCGTTAAGAACATTTATGTCGTTATAACTCCATGAGAGCTGTGAGAATGCATCTCTGTTAGCGGTAGCATATCTTGCGGATGATCCGAGGAGTGCCTCGATCTCACGTCCGAATCTTACCTGAGTTTCAGGTTCAGCCCACCACTTCATGAACTCCCAGGAATTAAGCTTAACCTGCTCGTCATCCGTAGCGATCATCATGGTCGCATTACCGGTTATGAAATCGGACCTGTCGATGTAGACATTACCGTTCTCATCAATTCGCTCGGTACCGGGGATGACCGTGAAGTCCCAAAGTCCTCTTATCTCGGGTGCGGATACCATAAGGGTGTTGTACTGTGCGTATGTACAGATACCTATAGGCATCTCACCGGAACGGAAACGGCTTACGAAGTCATAGATTACAGGGAGACCGTAGTCGTTAAAGTATCTGAGATAATCATCAAATGCCTTTACTCCGGCTTCCGTATCAACCGTAGTTCTGGTTCCCTCATCGTTATACATATCTCCGCCATACTGGAAGAGAAGTGTAAAGTAAAGCGAAAGATCGGGGACGCTGGAAGCGATTGCCGTGGATGCGGTCGCGGTGCTTGCGGATCCTGCGGCTGTAGGAATTCCTATCGAAAGGTTATTTCCCTGAATGGTGGGAAGCATCTCGATAAGCTCCTTCCAGGTGTTGGGCGGTTCAAGCCCGAGTTCGTCGAGTACGTCCTTTCTGTAGAACATAACGTTGAACTGCTGCTGCTCGGGGATCGCATAGATGTGATCGTCGAGTCTGTACTGCTCGTAAGAACTCTCTGAGTAGTGACTGAGAACCTCTTCCCATCCCTCAAACTGAGTGATATCTTCCGAAGCATGTCTGAGTGCGTAGTTTACAGGCTGGTCGGCACCTATGGAAAGAACCACGTCAGGTCCTCGTCCTGCAAGAACCGCATTCAGAAGTGCATTGGGATCTACTATTTCCACGTTAACCCTTATTCCGGTCTCGGGAGTAAAGGTATCGTCGATCATCGTCTTAAGAATGGTACCCTGGTCACGTCCGGTAGTTACCCATACCT
>JAEEXJ010000112.1 GCA_016291475.1 Lachnospiraceae bacterium
TCTGTATGATCTGGAATTCTATAACGATTATGATGGGGTATATATTTCCGCGGAAGATGTTGAAGAGATTAGAAAAATCGATTCCGTGACGGGGGTTAAGTGTTGCAGACGTTCGGTTGATGACCTGCATGCTGATGCAGAAAGAAATGTTTATGTCATGACTAGGGTCTATGATGATGAGATGTTCATGGATGTGTGCAGGGATAATGACATCGATCCTGGTGAAGTGTCGGAACAACCGTTATATCTCCAGATGCTGAATGGTGAGAATGAGCCGATTGAAGAAGCAGTGATCTATACAGACGATGGTAAAGAAGTAAGTATTCCGATACTCGCATCTGTAACTGTGGATCCTTATACAGACGGTCCATTGGCCGGAAAGGACAGCCTGACACTTATAATGAATGAAGCTGCCGCTAAGGAACTTCTAGGAGAATATGGATATAACACAATATATGTAATTACATCCGATAAAAGAGATGCACTGGAGACAATCAAGTCCTATCTGGAAGCAATCGATGCAAATCTGTATTATTCAGATCTTAAGGATATGAAGTCGGAAATATTACTACAGACTAAAGCAGAAGTATATTCATATATATATGTTGCTGTCTGCGTTGGTTTCATGGCAGTCATTAATATCCTGTGTAATGTGAGTATCAATATAAGCATGCGTCTTCGCGAATACGGGATAATGAGAGCCATGGGAATGGACAGGAAGAGAATTGTTAAGCTGATCGTTACCGAGGTCGTTTCTGTTACGGGCATAGCTGTGGTTGCCGGGGTTATACTAAGCGTCCCGCTTACATGTAGGGTGATGGATAATGCCGGTAAGGTTAATAAACTGAATGTGTCACTGGTGGCAGTTATTACCGGTGTAGCAATCTATGCGATCAACTATCTGATCTGTTATCTGAAAGGCAATCATGAATTTTCTAAAAATATCGTAATGCTGACAAGACAGGAGTGATATGTCATGAGTTTTATCGAATTAAGATCATTATACAAGATCTACAAACAGGGTCAGAATGAGGTCTTTGCACTTAACGGTCTCTCAGCAGAGATCGATCAGGGAGAATTCCTGGCAATTCTGGGACCCAGCGGATCCGGAAAAAGCACTTTACTTCATATACTTGGAGGGCTGGATAGTCCTACAAAGGGATCTGTTATCATTGATGGAACCGATATATCCGAATATTCGGATCAGAAGCTCGCTAAATACAGGAGTAAAACAGTTGGGTTTGTATTCCAGTCATTTAATCTCCTCCCGGCACTTACCGTAAGGGAGAATATCGAGATGCCGGTGCTCATTGATGGAGGCGATATAGATAAGGAATATCTTGAAGAGATAGAAAAGGGACTTGAAATAGATGACCTTTTGAAGAGGCTGCCTTCGCAGATCTCGGGAGGGCAGATGCAGAGGGTTGCGATTGCAAGAGCTCTCGCGAATAAACCGTCTCTTATACTTGCTGATGAACCAACGGGTAATTTGGATTCGGAAATAAGTGAAAAGGTATTATCTCTTTTCCTTGAAACTTGCCGAAAATATGGTCAGACACTTGTGATGATCACACACAACGAAGAGATCGCGACTAAGGCAGACAGGATCGTAAGGATACGGGATGGAAGGATTCAGGATGAGCAGGGAATCTGATATTTCGTCAAAGGATAAAACATGTATAAATGGATATATAAAAATAGATCCGAGGTTAATAAGCTACTGAAAATCGTAAAAAACTAGTTAGTGGAAAAAATGCCCAAAAGAAAGAACCGGATCCCCCTACGTGTACGTTGTTTTTTCATCAACCTATAGCGGTCAGAAAGGTAAAATACAATAACTAAATAATTGAATCTGTTCTGGGGCCTAATATATAATGTACAAGGGGCATCCAAGAGTGGGTGTATATTTTGGGACGGTACAGGTTCTATGCTTAATATAGCTATCTGCGATGATGAGTTGTTTTTCTGCCATAAAATCGAAACTATACTTATCTCATATTTGAACCTTTGCGGAATAGATTATTCTATTGATGTATTTCAGTCCGGGAAGGAATTTTCTCTTCTGGGGATTGAAATGCTTAAGTATGATATTGTCTTTCTGGACATAAATATGAACCAGATGAATGGGATTGAAACCGCCCAAATAATACGTAAGTATAGCAAGGATGTCTATATAGTATTTGTCACAGCGTACATAGATTACACCTTGGAAGGATATAAGGTCGATGCTGTTCGCTACATTTTGAAGAATAATAATACTCTCAATAGCGCAGTTATAGAGTGTATGGATGCAATTTGTGAGAAAATGAACCATTCGGTCTCACTAATGGAGTTTGAATTCCGTGAGTGCCGCCTGAAAATTTCTCCGGAACACATTCTGTATATTGAGAGCAATCTCCACATGCTGACCTTTTATGTGATGGAAGATACCATCAATAAGTACACCATGTATAAGAAACTTGATGAAATAGAATTAGAGCTACGAGAATCGGGTTTCCTGAGAATTCATCAAAGCTATTTGGTTAATTGTATCCATGTAAAAAAATTGGTCAGATACACTGTGATCATGGATAACGGTGCTGAACTGAGTGTGCCTAAGATAAGATACAAAGATGTCAGGGAATCTATTGCCGAGTATAAGGGAGCAATCTGATATAGATGATTTATTATCTTCAGAGTCTTTTGGCTATTGCTGTTGAATTGTTTTCTTGCAAGATTTTTTTTGAAATTTTTGCAAAAAAAAGATCTGCCTACAAACCGATTAACGCCACGATTGTTTGCTTGTTTTCATTTGCATACATATTTGTGGCTTTTTTGTTAGGCGATTATCTTGTTATCAGAATAGTGGTTTTTATACTGTTAATCGGCTTTGCGATGACGGTATATATGAGATTGAAACTTTGGAAAGCAATGTTGATTTCAACGTTGTATATGGGATTGCTTGGGGCTATTGATCTTTTGCTTTATCTGGCTACTGTAGTTATATATGACAGGATGTTACTATACCACCCTGAGAAAATAATTAATTGGAGTCTTTCCGCTGCCATTGCCAAATTATGTGATTTCTTCGCCGTTGTAGCTCTCAGAAAATTTATTATAAAAAATGATTCCAAGGATGTTTTACGTGATTCGGAATGGTTTAGATTTATTCCTTTTCCAATGCTTACGCTGATTTTAATTATTGCGATGATGGGGGATTCAGTTGCTCCTGCCGATCCTCATTTGGAGAATGTATACCTTTTGGTATCGATCGGGTTAGTAATTATTACTATGGTGGCTTTTTACCTAATGGGTGACATAGCAAGACGAGAGCAAAGGATTCGCGAGGATGATCTATATCGAGAGAAGGTAAAAAATCAGGCTGAGATGTATCGCTCGGTATATGATAGTTATGAAATGCAAAGAAAGCGTGCCCATGAATATAAGAATCAGATCATGTGTATGGAGGGTCTTCTGCAAAATAAAAAGTACGCTGAGTTGGAAAAGTATATAACTGAGATTGGCGGAAAGCTTACCGATGCAGATAGTAATATCAATACTAACAATACTTTGATAGATGCCATAATCAATACCAAGTATCGTGAAATGGAAGAGTTGGGAATCCTACTGGTTATGAAATTTAACGAGATGGCGAATCTGTGGATTGAAGATGAGGACGTTGTTGTCATCTTGTCAAATCTCTTAAACAACGCCATTGAAGCGTGTGAAAAATGCGAAGAAAAAACTATTAAGATGAAACTTATGAAGGAGTCTGATGATATAGTTATCTCAGTAAGAAATACTTACAACGGAGAGATCAGAATGAAAGGCGAGGAAATTCAGACATCTAAAAGTGATACGGCAGAACACGGCATAGGCATCAAAAATGTCATAGAAGTAGTGGAAAAATACGGTGGATCTTATTCCATAAATCACGATGAAAGGGAATTTGCTTTCTCTATATGTATTCCCAAACCTTAAGCATTAAGTGAGTATTGGTTAAGTTTAATTAAAATTTAGTTTAACTTTAACCTGAGATAAGATAGAATACCTGTGTGGGCATAAACCTGCACAGGTATTTTTTTACAGAGGAGTATAAATGGGCGAGAAGGTAAGACTGGCGGATATAGCCGAGAAAACAGGGGTTTCGATAGTGTCTGTTTCGAAAGCTCTCTCCGGAAAAGGCGGGGTGAGCAGACAGAAACTTGAGGAGATTAAAAGGGTAGCTAAGGAGCTGGGGTATGAACCCCATACTTATGCTGCAAGGCATCCCAGTAAAAATATAGGTGTCATCTGCAGGGAAAGCTATCTGACCAGGTTTTCCAGCTTTTACTGGCAGATGTATCAGAATATGAATAAGATCGCATCCATGATGGGAAGCTTTGCGATGCTTGAGGTTTTGACTTCCGATATGGAGAAGATCGGAGAAATGCCCAGGATACTTGAAGAAGGCAAGGTTGATGCCTGCATCGTAATGGGAAACATGCCGGAAGAATATCTGGCCTCGATGAGGGACAGATATGACGTTCCGTTTGTAAACTTAGATTTTACCGGAAGTGATCTGAACATGGACTGTGTCGTATCCGACAGCTTCTTCGGTGCATATGCCATGACTAATTACCTCTATGATATGGGCCACACCAAGATAGCGTATGTAGGAACGCTTATGGCCACCGGATCGATTACGGACAGATATCTGGGATATCAGAAATCAGTACTTGAGCATGGCGGGAAGATTAAGAAAGAGTGGGTTATTGACGACAGAGATGCGGCGACCGGAATAACCGATGCAGATAAAATGCTAACTCTCCCTAAAGATATGCCGACGGCGTTCTTTTGTAACTGCGATCTTACTGCCGCTCTTCTTATTAAAAAGCTTGAGAAGAACGGATACAGGGTTCCGAAGGATATCTCCGTAGCCGGCTATGATAACTACTCTTACCCGGGAATATGTGAGACGGAGATCACCACATATGAAGTTGACTTGGAGGAGATGTCCAAGCAGGCGGTGGAAATAGTTCTTCAAAATGTCTGGGGCGAGGATTATAAAAAGGGACTTCACATTGTATGCGGCAAATTGGTTGAAAAAGAGAGTGTTAAAAAGTTGCATAGTTAAATTTAGTTAAAAATATCCTAAACGACGAAATGATGAATTTGTGGCAAATTTCCTTTGAATATCTGAATTTCGGGATATATAATCACTGCAAAAGCATCTGGTTAAATTTAACTAAATGCAAGTTAAACATTAATCGATTTATTTTTAAAGGAGAATAAAATGAGTGACGTTAAGATCCTGAATGCACCCGATGTACCCAACATGCCTTGGCAGGACGGTCCCGAAACATTTCAAGATGCACCTATCTGGAGATATTCTCAGAACCCTATCATAGGAAGAAATCCCATTGAGGGAGTTGCAAGAATCTTCAACAGTGCAGTTGTAGCATATGAAGGAGCTTTTGTAGGAGTATTCCGCGGAGAACAGAGAAACGGTGTTTCATATATTTACTTCGGAAGAAGTAAAGACGGAATCAATTGGGATTTTGAGAAGGATAAGATCAGATTCGTCAATGAAAAGGGCGAAGAGTTCATGCCCGTTTATGCATATGATCCCAGACTTGTTAAGGTAGAGGATACTTATTATGCGATCTGGTGCCAGGATTTCTACGGTGCAGCGATCGGCATTGCCAAGACCACGGATTTCAAGACCTTTACCAGAATTGAAAATCCCTTTATTCCTTTTAACAGAAATGCGGTTCTCTTCCCCAGGAAGATAAACGGCAATTACGTAATGCTCTCAAGACCTTCGGATTCCGGACATACTCCTTTTGGAGATATCTTCCTGTCACAGAGCCCTGACATGGTTTTCTGGGGAAAGCACAGACACGTAATGAGCAGATGCTCGGAGTGGTGGGAGTCTCTTAAGATAGGCGGAGGCGCAGCACCCATCGAGACCACCGAAGGATGGCTTGTCTTCTATCACGGTGTTGCCGGAACATGCAACGGATATGTATATTCCATCGGCGGTGCGATACTCGATATCAATGAGCCTTCCAAAGTTCTCTACAGATGTGAGAACTTCCTTCTTACCCCTGAAGAGTGGTATGAGGAAAGAGGATTTGTACCTAATGTAACCTTCCCTTGTGCAACGGTTCATGATCCTTCTACCGGCAGGATCGCACTTTACTACGGATGTGCAGACAGCTATGTATCCCTTGCATTTACCAAGGTTGATCTGATCGTTGACTATATCAAGGCTCACAGCCATGTAACAGATACCGACACAGAGCTTGGAATCAGATGAGGTTAATATGATTCATCCTAAATATTTTGAATTAAAGGCAAAGCAGGAAGTATACCTGTCCCGTAAGAATCGAATTGATGAAAATATGTACAACGGGATTTATGACAGATATGTCAATCCGGTTCTTACAAGGGAAAGCGTTCCCATAGAGTGGCAGTATGATCTTGATGAAGAGACCAATCCTTTTTTTGAAAACAGGCTTGGTATAAACGGAGTGTTCAATTCCGGAGCTCTTTATCTGAACGGAAAATATATCCTTTGTCCCAGGATAGAAGGGGATGACAGGAAGTCCTTTTTTGCGATAGCGGAAAGTGATTCGCCGGTTGACGGGTTCAGATTCCGCGGAAAGCCCATCCTTATCGATGACTCCAAATATCCCGAAGAGGTCAATGCATATGACATGCGACTGACTCTTCATGAGGACGGATATATCTACGGAGTTTATTGCTCAGAGAGTAAGGATACTTCTTCTAACGATCTGTCTGCTGCCGTTGCAGCCGCAGGAATCGTAAGGACTAAGGATCTGGAGCATTGGGAGAGACTGGATAACCTTGTTACAACGAGCAGTCCCCAGCAGAGAAACTGTGTGCTTTTCCCTGAGTTTGTAGACGGAAAGTACGCTTTCTATACAAGACCCATGGATGATTTCATCAATACCGGTTCCGGCGGAGGAATCGGCTTCGGCCTTTGTGATGATATCGAGCATGCGGTTATTAATGAAGAAAGACTTACTTCGCTGAGAAAGTATCACACCATTACCGAAGTTAAGAACGGTGCCGGAGCTGTACCTATCAAAACGGACAGAGGCTGGATCCACATAGCACACGGCGTCAGAAATACAGCGGCGGGACTCAGATATGTCATTTATGCATTTGCCACAGCACTTGATGATCCTGCAAGGGTTATAGCAGAGCCTTCGGGCCTTCTTATCGGACCCAGAGGATATGAAAGACTCGGCGATGTAAGCAACGTTGTATTTACCAACGGAGCCGTGGTAAATGAGATGGGTGATGTGTTCATCTATTATGCGTCCTCGGATACCAGGCTCCATGTTGCGGGAACCTCTCTCGAAAGGCTTGAAGACTACGTGTTTAATACTCCCGCAGATCCGGGTCACAGCGTATCCTGCGTAAAACAGAGGATCGAACTGATAGAGAAAAACGAAGCACTATTTGCGAGAAAATGATGAACGAAAAAGCACAGTCTAACAGAGGAAACAGAAGCAGGATCATTAATGTATATAAGAAGGCTCTGGCGGGGGAGGCGATCACCGTAGGATTTCTGGGAGGATCGATCACCCAGGGATGTGCAGCGACTTCTTATGATAAATGCTATGCCTATAAAGTTTTTGAGTGGTTTAAGCGCTCTTTTCCTCTATCTGATGTAAAATATGTAAATGCGGGAATAGGGGCTACGGATTCCCAGTTCGGTTGCGCGAGAGCAGAAGAAGATCTGCTTTCCAAGAATCCGGATATATGCTTTGTTGAATTTTCCGTTAATGATGAAGCTACAGAGCATTTCCATGAGACGTATGAAGGTTTGATAAGAAAGATTCTTTCCTCGGATTCCGGAAGAGCTCTTATGCTGATTCACAATGTGAGATTCGATGACGGAGGAAGTGCCCAGCTTATTCATTCGAAAGTGGCAAGGAAATACCACGTACCTGCGGTCAGCATGAGAGATGTTATAATCCCTGAGCTGGAAAGCGGAAGGCTGGAAAACAAGACCATCACGGAAGACAATCTTCATCCGAATGATGCGGGACACGAGATGGTTTCAAAGATCATCGTATCCGTTTTGGAAGATATCAAAGAGCATATGAATGAGGCTGAACAGCCGGAAGAAGAACTGCCTGCGGCTGAAACTCAAAATGCATATGAATCTTCCGTAAGATACAGAAATGATAATGCCGACAGCATACTGTCGGGCATGAGCGGATTTACGGCAGATAACCTTCCTCAGGATGTCATTACTGACATCTTCAGAAAAGGGTGGACGGCAACCGAAAAAGGGTCGTATATAATGTTTAAGGTAAAGGGTTCATGTATCGGTGTTCAGTATAGGAGAACCATAAAGAAACCTGCACCTGTTGCGACTCTTACCGTTGACGGCGATAAATCATCTGCAGTTGAACTGAATGCGGAATTCGATGAGGACTGGGGAGATAAGCTCTGCCTTTGCACCGCACTTGAACATGGTGAAAACAAAGAGCATACGGTAAGGATCGAACTTACGCAGACGCATGAAGGAGATGTGCTTCCTTTTTATCTGGTAAGCATTATCGTATCGGGAAATAAATGATGGATAAAGTAATCTTATTAAAACCGTATTTTGCACATACCATCTGGGGCGGAAAAAAACTCAGAGATGAATTCGGTTATGACGAACCGGGTGATGATATAGGTGAGTGCTGGGGGATCTCTGCTCATCCTACGGGTGAGAGCGTTGCGTCAAGCGGAGAATTTATCGGTCTTAAGCTGTCCGAATTATGGAAAGATCACAGAGAAATATTCGGAAATGCGGAAGGTGACAGATTTCCGCTTCTTATCAAGATCATTGATGCAAATAAAGATCTGAGTATCCAGGTTCATCCGGATGATACCTATGCCGCGGAGCATGAGAACGGATCTCTCGGTAAGAATGAGTGCTGGTATGTTCTTGATTGTCCCGAAGACGGAGAGTTGATCGCAGGTCACAATGCTACTACCAAAGAAGAGCTTGTCGACATGATCGATAACGGAAGATGGGATGAGCTGATCCGGAGAGTTAAAGTAAAACCGGGTGATATGATCAGGATCGATTCGGGAACGGTTCACGCAATAACTGCGGGAGTATGCGT
>JAEEXJ010000019.1 GCA_016291475.1 Lachnospiraceae bacterium
CCTCTGCCTTAGCAGCTGCCTCTTTGATAACCTTGGGAGCAGCCTCAACTGCGTCCTTAGCTTCCTTAAGTCCAAGTCCGGTGATCTCACGAACAACCTTGATAACCTTAACCTTCTCAGCGCCGGCTTCAGTAAGCTCAACGTCGAACTCGGTCTTCTCCTCTGCAGGGCCTGCTGCGGGGCCTGCTGCTACTACAACACCTGCTGCTGCAGATACGCCGAACTCATCCTCAACAGCCTTAACAAGATCATTGAGCTCAAGAACGCTGAGCTCCTTAATTGCATCAAGAATTTCCTGTGCAGATAATTTAGCCATTATAATTTTCCTCCATAAAAGATTTAGATATTTACAAAATTGAAATTGCCGAAAGCATTAAGCTTCAGCGGGAGCCTCAGCGGGTGCTGCTTCCTCAGCGGGAGCTGCTTCGCCATCTTTTTCTGCAATCTGCTTGATGCAGCGTGCAAAATTGGTGATAGGGCTCTGGATGCTTCCAAGGAATTTGGAAAGGAGCTCTTCTCTTGAAGGGATCTGAGAAATGCTCTGCATTCCGGCTGCATCATAGAATGTTCCTTCGACAACGCCTGCCTTGATCTCAAGTGCGGGTGCGTTCTTAGCGAACTTTGCAAGTACTCTTGCGGGTGCGGTTGCATCATCTTTGGAGATAGCAACTGCGGTGGGTCCTTCGAGAACCTGATCGAGCTGTGCGAAATCGGTTCCTTCGAATGCTCTTGTAAGGAAAGTATTCTTGTAAACCTTGTAAACAACTCCTGCTTCACGAAGGCTCTTACGAAGCTCGGTATCCTGGGCAACGGTAAGTCCGCGATAATCTACCGCAACAACTGACTGTGCACCATCGATGTACTCGCTGATCTCAGCGACTATCGGCTTCTTCTCTTCGATCTTTGCCATTTTCTTACCTCCTGTTAGATTTTTAATACGAGGCCGAAAAAAATCTCCCGCATCTGAAGACACGGGAGATGAAGATGATTCTATATTCATCACCTCGGCTGGACTTACAACGTTTAACGTATGCCTGCTGTCTTCGGCTTATTTAGACCTTGCACAGAATATCACATTACCGGGATAAACGTCAAGGACAAATACTTATTGATGAAATTATGAGTACTTAGCGGTGGTTACGTGAATGCCGGGGCCCATGGTAGTAGCAAGAGTTACGCTCTTGAGATACTGTCCCTTGATGGTGCTGGGCTTAGCCTTAAGGATTGCATCGATAACCGCATCGTAGTTAGCCTGAAGCTGATCCTCGGTGAAAGAAACCTTTCCTACGGGAACATGTACGATGTTTGCCTTGTCGAGTCTGTACTCAATCTTACCTGCTTTGATGTCTGCAATAGCTTTTGCAACATCCATGGTAACGGTTCCTGCCTTGGGGTTAGGCATGAGGCCCTTAGGTCCGAGAACCTTACCGAGACGTCCTACAACACCCATCATGTCGGGAGTCGCAACAACAACGTCGAATTCAAACCATCCCTCGTTCTGAATCTTGGGGATGAGCTCTTCTCCACCTACGAAATCAGCTCCAGCGTTCTGAGCCTCGGTCAGCTTATCGCCCTTTGCGAATACCAGTACTCTTACGTCCTTACCGGTACCACTGGGGAGAACTACTGCACCACGGATCTGCTGGTCAGCGTGTCTTCCGTCACATCCTGTACGGATATGAAGTTCTACAGTTTCATCAAACTTAGCGGAAGCGGTCTTCTTAACAAGTGCTACTGCATCAGCGGGATCGTAGAAAGTTCCGCGCTCGACGAGCTTAGCAGCTTCCGAATATTTCTTGCCATGCTTCATTTTATTATCCTCCTACGAAAGTTTACTCGCTGATTGTAATACCCATGCTGCGTGCGGTTCCCTCGATCATGCTCATAGCTGCCTCGATGGATGCTGCATTAAGGTCGGGCATCTTGGTCTCTGCGATCTCTTTGACCTGAGCCTTGGTGATGCTTCCTACCTTGTTCTTGTTGGGTACACCTGAAGCCTTCTGAACCTTAGCTGCCTTCTTGATAAGAACAGCTGCAGGGGGAGTCTTGGTGATGAAGCTGAAAGATCTGTCTGCATAAACTGTGATGACAACAGGGATGATGGTATCTCCCTTGTCAGCGGTTCTTGCGTTGAACTGCTTGGTGAACTCTACAATGTTAACACCGTGCTGTCCAAGTGCAGGACCTACCGGGGGCGCGGGTGTAGCCTTGCCGGCCGGAATCTGTAACTTGATATAGCCTTCTACTTTTTTTGCCATAACGGCACCTCCTGTTATTATTCCGTATTTACTACGGATCCGTGGTGATCGTGCCGGAGCACACTCCCACTGTTTAAATTACATATATATTTACGGGACATACCCGGAAATATCTTAATTAACCCATTCTTCTGACGTTATCAAGAGGAACTTCGAGAGGAGTCTCTCTTCCGAACATCTCGACATTAATGGTAACGGTCTGCTTGTTATCATCGATCTTAAGAGCTTTACCTTCGGTATCCTTCCAGGTACCGTCAACAACAGCGATAAGATCACCGACCTTGATACCGTAATCTCTCTTGGGAGCCTTCTCTTCGGTTCCTGCACCGGGAGCGGGCTTACCGATCTTAAGGTTTACAAGCTCCTGCTCAGTAAGAGGAACGGGGCTGCTTCCGGGTCCTACGAATCCGGTTACGCCTCTGGTATTTCTGACCACGTACCAGGTTTTGTCATTGAGTTCCATGTGAACGATGACATAACCGGGGCACATCTTACGGTCAACAACCTTCTTCTTGCCGTCCTTAACTTCCATAACACTCTCGGTAGGAACTTCCACTCCGAGAATCTTCTCAGCTAATTCCTTGTTGTTGGCAATGGTCTTCTCAAGATCCAGCTTTACTTTATTCTCATAGCCGGAATAAGTGTGGACCACGTACCATTTTGCTTCTGCTTCTGCCACGAGCGGTCCTCCTTATAAAGATGTAAGCCAATTAACACCACTCTTAGCGCAAAAGTCGATAAGAGCGATAATAAGGCCTGCAACAACCGAAATGACGATAACAGCAACAGACTGTCTGAAAGCACCTTTTCCGTTCGGCCATACGATCTTTCCGAACTCTGCTTTCACACCGTCAAAGAAGCTGATCTTGTTTTCCTTATTAGAATCTGCCATCAGCCGATCTCCTTCTATAGGATATGATTACTTTGTTTCCTTATGAAGTGTATGCTTCTTGCAAAATCTGCAATACTTCTTGATCTCCATGCGGTCAGGCATGGTCTTCTTATCCTTGGTAGTGTTGTAGTTGCGCTGTTTGCACTCGGTGCAAGCAAGTGTAATCTTTGTACGCATAATTGTTCCTCCTGCCCGTAAAAACTTAGAGCGAAAAAAATAGGCCTATAATCAGCCGCTAAAGTAATGTATCACAGTCTCACTTAAATCGTCAAGCACTTTTTTCCGACCCGCATCCACCATGGGTTCTCCCCCAAGGCCTTGCCTACTCCAGGGCCTCCTTTGGTCACGGTCACCCCTAGCTTTAAGTGTTTCCCGCGAACGCGCCTCGCGGCTCCGCATTTTCCTGTAGCGGTACTAAACTCAGGCTTCGCTGACACTCGCCTTCGTTAAGTGCCGACAGGAAAATAAGGGTTCGCTTGCAAACACTTAAAGCAAGTGCCGACCTGTTTCATAGCGTTTACCTGATGTCAAATCCAAAACCGTCCTGCCTCGGCAGGACGAGAAAGGGCGAAGCCCGCCCATGATCTTGTTGCCATATGAGGAGGTAAAGAAAACGAAACGAACGGATGGAATAATCAAGGGCCGGTACTCGCATATATGATTCATAAGAGCACCCTTATTTTCGCGTCGGTACTTAATGAGAACGAGCTTTGCGAAGTTCGAATTTAGTACCGTTACGTGAAAATGCGGAGCCGAAAGGCGCGTGCTCGATGAATTATATATGCGAGTGCCGGCCCGTAACTATTCTTTTACAGTTCGTTTTCTTTACCGACGAGGCCCTCTACGCTGTAGCGCTTGCGGAGGAGGGGCTTTTCGATCTTGCCGGTAGGGTTGCGGGGCACGTCATCGAAGATGATCTTGCGGGGACGCTTGTAACGGGGAAGTCCGTTGCAGAATTCCTCGATCTCAGCTTCGGTACAGGTCATGCCGTCTTTAATGGAAATAATGGCGCCTGCGATCTCTCCGAGTCTGGGATCCGGAAGTCCGATGACCGCAACGTCTTTGATCTTGTCGTGTTTTCTGAGATAGTCCTCGATCTGGACGGGATAAAGATTCTCACCGCCGGATACTATGACATCCTTCTTACGGTCTACAAGATAGATGAATCCGTCTTCATCCTGCATTGCAACATCTCCGGTGTAGAGCCAGCCGTTCTTAAGGACTTCCGCGGTAGCTTCCGGATTTCTGTAGTAACAGGTCATTACACCGTCGCCTTTAACGCAGAGTTCTCCGGCTTCACCACGCTTAACCTCGTTGTCTTTATCGTCGACGATCTTGCACTCCCAGCCGTATCCGGGAACACCGATCGCACCTACCTTGTGGATATTCTCCATTCCGAGGTGTACGCAGCCCGGTCCGATGGACTCACTCAGTCCATAGTTGGTATCGTACTTGTGGTTGGGGAAATACGCCATCCATCTGCGGATAAGTGAAGGAGGTACGGGCTGTGCACCGATGTGCATCAGTCTCCACTGTGACAGTTCATAATCAGAGATCTTGAGATCCCCACTGTCGAGTGAGTCCAGAATGTCCTGAGCCCAAGGCACAAGGAGCCACACAATGGTACACTTTTCTCGCGATACGGCATCAAATATATAGGAAGGTTTGGTACCTTTCAGAAGTACCGCACGTGAGCAGCTTACAAGACTTCCCATCCAGTGCATCTTGGCTCCGGTATGATAAAGAGGAGGGATGCAGAGGAAGCAGTCATCGCGGCCCGTCTGATGATGATTCTGTTCAACCTTCGCGGCAGTCATAAGGCTTAAATGCTTGTGAAGGATTGCCTTGGGAAATCCGGTGGTTCCCGACGAAAAATAGATTGCGGCATCGTCATCGTCCTTCAACTCGATGCCGGGATTTACACTTGAACAATCCGCAACCAGCTCTCTATAGCTCTCTGCGAATGTGGGACAGGTCTCACCGACGAAGATGAGTACCTTATTCGAAAGCTTATCCAGCGAAGTTTCGATTCTGCCGATGAATTCGGGTCCGAAAAGCAAAACATCAACTTCCGCTAGATCGGCACAATAGACGATCTCATCCGCGGAATAACGGAAATTGAAAGGCACTGCGAGCGCTCCGCTCTTGAGGATACCCATGTAGATGGGAAGCCACTCGAGGCAGTTCATCATAAGGATTGCAACCTTATCTCCTCTTCCGACTCCTCTTCCGAGAAGCATGTTGGCCACACGGTTTGCTTTCTCATCGAAAACCTGCCACGTGATCTCTCTCCTGTAAGGCTGAGCCTCGGTCTGCTCGATGAGTGAATACTCTTTCCAGCTGACTCTCCTGTTTTCTTTTTGCTCGGGATTAAGCTCTATAAGAGCAACCTCTTCCCCGTGTTCCCGCGCATTCTTCTCCAGATAGCTTGTAATAGGCATTTTCTTGTACTCCCTTGTTTTGTCCGGCTAAGTAATATAGTTCAGCGGATTAACCGGCGATCCGCCCATTATTATCTCGAAATGCAGATGTGGTCCGGTGGATCTTCCGGAGTTACCGCTTCGTCCGATCACCTGTCCCTGTGTTACGCTCTGCCCTACGGAAACGCCGATACTGGACAGATGCGCATATCTTGTCTGGGTTCCGCCCGGATGTGTGATCAGGATCGTATATCCATAGCTTCCGCCCCATCCTGCCTGAGTTACGGTACCGCCGCAAGATGCCATGACGGATGTTCCGGTAGGTGTAGCCCAGTCAATTCCTCTGTGATAAGTTGTGGCACCGGCTGTCGGTGCATTTCTGTATCCGAAGTAAGAGCTGATCCTTCCGCCGTAGATAGGCTTGATATAGGTGGGAGGAATCTTGGTTCCGCGTTCCATGATCTTGGGAACGGCTTCGATATCAACTTCCTCGATAAGAACCTCTCTTTCAGCTTCCTTATCATTAATAAAATGCTGATCGACGATCGCTCTGTGGTGACCTGCGGAAGGCTGCTGGATAACATTGGTCTCCGTGGTGTACCAGTCATCTCTGGGGATGATTATGATCTCCGCATCATAATCTTCATCAACATAGTTTCTCTCTACATGCTCGATTGAAAGTTCAGGCTCAGTCTGAGTAATGATGAGAGTATCATTCAGATGGAGTGTTGCATTCGCATTCGGAAGCTTGTCCGGATTGTTCTCCATTATCTCGTCAATGGGCTTATCGTACAAAAGTGAGATTCCGCTAAGGGTATCACCCGCCTGGATTACATGCTCGAAAGGCTTATCATTCTCCGCGGTAACCTGTTCAACGGCATCCTCAAGAGAAGTAAGCTGGGACGCGGGAACATATCCTTCTGCAATGACTATATTCTCCACAAAAGAGATCGAGATGAGTCCTGTCTCAAATTCCTGGAAGTTTATCTCCTCACCGGTATCTATCTCTATCTCACACTGTTCATCAAGATAAGTCTGCATGCCGCCTTCTGGAAGCATAGGCCCCTTTGAGGATTCCCTGTCATTATATGTATCAACTACCTCTGCAGTAAGAACCCCGAAGTTTCTGTCGGTATCTCTTACAAGCCTGACCTTGAACCTTCCGCCGGGATTATATCTGTCTATAGCTTCATTAAGAAGAGTTTCGACTTCCGTCTCTCCGGCCAGGGTGACCATATAGTCTCCCATCTTGACCGTATAGGAGGGCGAAAGAGTTTCCTTGAGGGATGCTATCATAAGTTCCTCAGCTGCAGCCAAAGCTTCGCTCCTCGGGGTGACATCACCCGTAAGTACATTCTCGGATTCGATGCGATAATCGAAATCCATAAATGCCGTACCCGCATATCTGGAGGCAACATTTCTGCGCGCTTCAAGAAGGAGGTTTAAAGCCTCCTCTTCATCGGAAAAATCTCCGACCTTCACATCATTGATATACATATGGAAATAGTCATCGGTTCCTTCGGAAAAAGGAGAATATCCGCGTACGAAAATAAAACACGCAAATATAGTGATGGCTGTAGAGATGATAAAGATCAGTTCTCTTTTTTTGGAATTAAATAACTTCTTCACCGCAAACCGTTATCAGATCAAGAATGACGCAATGAAAGGAGCCGCAACGCCGAGGATTGACAGGATGATGGCAAATACAACCGCTTTCTTAACACTCTTGACTTCTTCTTCAAGTCTGGAAGTTTCGCTCTTGATACCGACAAGGATCTTGGCATTCTCTTCGCGGATGTTTTCCACCTGCTTTCCGCTGTCGTTTCTGATGCTGCCGAGAAGCTTGGCACTCTCCTCTCTGATAGCGGTCAGGTTTCTGTTGCCTTCATGCTTAATACTCTCAAGCTGGTTAGCGTTCTCCTGCTTGAGACTTTCGAGCTGCTTGGCATTCTCATCCTGAATAGAAGCCTGAACATTACGATATACACGAACACACTCTTTATGAATATCAGTATTTCCGAAAGTCTGAGTCAGAGTATTGGTGCTCTGGATCATCTGCTCCTGGCCTCTTCTGAGGTTACTCTGCATAGTTTGGAGATACTGGTCGCTGCTTTTACTGGTGTTCTCCACCTGAAGCTTGATAGCGGATACTTCGTCACGAAGAACTTCAACGAGTTCGATTACCTGATCGCTCTTGGAATCCTTAGAAAGAGCTCCTTCCATTCTGGTTAATAGTTGCTCATTCGAAGACTTTACGGCACCCATCTGAAGATCGACGCCCTGCTGCATATCTCCGAATTTTGCACCGATACCGGATTCAAGATTTCCGATTCCCGATGCTATCTGTGACTCGAGATCACCGAATCTGTTTCCGATTCCGTTTTCGATGCCTCCGATCTTGGCGTCGAGTCCGTTCTCGATATCGCCAATCTTTGCACCCAATCCGTTCTCGATATCACCGAGCCTTGCTCCGAGTCCGTTTTCAATATCGCCGAGTCTTACATCAAGACCGCTTTCGATATCTCCGAGTTTAACTCCGAGTCCGTTTTCGATATCTCCGAGTTTTGCACCCAGTCCGGATTCAAGCGAATCTATTCTGGCTGCAAGATCACTGCTCTTGCTCTCTGCAATTTCCATGCGGACTCTCTCGAGCTGCTCATTATAATAAACCTTGATCTCCTCGATCTTTGCTTCGATCTGAAGAGCAAGATTATCAAACCTGGTTGCTAGTTCATCTCCGCCGTTTCCGCTTCCCTCAATATCACTGCGGAGCCTCTCAAGGTGCTCCTCATTGGAAACCTTGATTGCTTCGATCTGCTCTCTGAGTTCATTATTACGGCTCTCGAGCATCTCACTCTGTCTGCTCATGAGTTCGTTCTGACTCTGAGCGAGATCCTGCTGACGGGAGATAAAATCATTCTGGCTGGCAAGGAGATCACCCTGCATCTTCTGCAGGTACTCCTCGTTGACCCTGTTCATGTTTTCCATCTGAGCCTTGAGATCCTCAAGCGCTCTGTCATCTATTCCGACGCCGCTGCTAAGGTCGGGAAGGGCGGCAATCGTCTGCTGAAGTCCTCCGAGTTCGTCGGCAACATTCTTCATGCGATCAAGGCAGTCCTGATACTCGCGTACCTGAGCCCTCATCACTCCCATGGCCTCGGATTCGGCCTCGCCGTTTGCTCTGATGATCTGCTGTGCATTCAGCTTCTGTGATAACTGATCCATGAATGTATCCATAAATTGCCTCCGAAAAAACTTCGTGTCCCGGGATAACTTTTCCCTCAGCAATCCCGCATCCCTATGATTATACTTCATAAGGCCGTTTTTTGAAAGTTATGACCGTACAAAGATGATCATTTTTTGGTTGTTTTTAACATATAAACGCCTGAAATAACCTCGTATCTGTAAACATTTACCGATTCTTTACAGCACGTTCATATTTTATTCATAAAGCATTACTATAATGACCTTGTAAGCAGACGAAAGAAAGAAATCGATCATTTTTTCATAATAGCCCGGAGGCCGAAAGGTTTCCGGGCACTCCTCATTTTATGGGGAGTTTTTTATTCTCAGAACATATCTTCCGGAAGGCCGGATATGCCGCTGAGCTTGATGATCTCATCATTCAGGCTGAGCATCTTCTCATCAAGATCGGATACGAGATGTGCACACTCAACAAGCTCGTCCTTAATGTGTTGGGGAGCATCTCCTTCAAATTTGTAGTGAATCTTATGCTCAAGGCTTGCCCAGAAATCCATGGCAACCGTACGGATCTGGATCTCCACCTTGGTATCGACAACTCTGTTTGACAGATATACGGGAACGGTAACTATCATGTGATAGCTCTTATAACCGCTCGCCTTAGGGAAAGTGATATAGTCTTTAACTGTCAGGATCTTGATATCCTGCTGGTGCTCTATCATATCTGCGATTCGATAAATATCGGAGGAGAAGGAACAGATTATCCTGACTCCCGCAATATCGTTAACATTATTGACCATATTCTCGATGGTCGAATCCAGATTGTGACGTTTAAGCTTCTTAACGATGCTCTCAGGCGTCTTCATTCTGCATTTAATATGCTCAATGGGGTTATACTGATGGATATGCTGGAACTCCTCATTGAGGATCTCTATCTTGGTCTGGACCTGTCTCATTGCGGCATTATAAACGAGCATGACTTCCTGCCATGTCTCAATGCCGTCTCCCTGTGCTATTTCGTTGATATCATTATCCATTGCTTATTTCCGGTCTTTCAAATATAATCACCAGTGTACAGTTTCTTCATTTACGCATACGTAATTATTTTAGCACACTAAAGCATGTATGTGTAGTAAATTACCATTTCGGTCATTTAAAGGGATTAGGATGTTCAGACTCTGGGTCAGGGAATTCAAAGAAACTCATATGCTGAAGGATATCGTCATAGAGGACGATTCACATGATACGCGTACCCATAAGATCATGAAAGCGCTGGAAAAAGCCTGTACGGCATTCGACTTGGCGGTTCCTATATGGCTTGACAACAATATCAGTGACTTCAAGCGTACGGCGAAGACACGATTCAGAAAAGGTTCCTTCATAGAGGATGTTCCTTTTGACTATCTGGAGATCCAGATCATCGAAGAAGATGAAGATTTATAAATACAGCCGGATGAAGATCATCCGGCTGTTTTGGTAAATATAAATACGGCAAGCATTATCTCCGCAATAAGGATGAGAGGAACACCAATATAAAACTTCGGCTTCCTGATCTTGTGTCTGAAAACAAACATCGCAAGAAGTGCTCCGGGGGCACCGAGCAGTGCTGAGGTCATCAGGCTTTTCTCGGATATTCTCCACTCATTTCTCACAGCTTTTGCTTTATCGATCCCATAAAAAGCAAATACACACAGGTTTATCAGCAGATAAGCTATCAAAAACGCTTTAAATCCCGTGCTCATTCGTCATACCCGTTAGGATTGTTCTTCTGCCATCTCCAGGAATCTTCGCACATCTCACGGATTCCGTACTGCGCGGTCCATCCCAGTTCTTTTTTTGCAAGAGAAGCATCGGCATAGCAGGATGCGATATCACCGGGTCTTCTTTCCTTGATGGAATAAGGGATCTTAACTCCGTTTGCTTCCTCAAAATTCTTAACGATATCAAGAACACTGTATCCCTGACCGGTTCCCAGGTTGTAAATCTTCAGGCCGCATTTTTCTTCGATCTTATCAACAGCCTTAACATGTCCGAGAGCCAGATCGACAACATGGATGTAGTCTCTTACTCCGGTTCCGTCGTGGGTATCGTAATCGTTGCCGAATACGCCAAGCTCTTTAAGTTTTCCTACAGCAACCTGGGTAATGTAAGGCATCAGGTTATTGGGGATTCCGTTGGGATTCTCTCCCATGGTTCCGGACTTATGTGCGCCGATGGGATTGAAATATCTGAGCAGGATCACATTCCATTCATTATCCGCTTTCTGGATATCGGAAAGGATCTGCTCAAGCATCGACTTGGTCCATCCATAAGGATTGGTGCACTGTCCCTTGGGACATTCTTCGGTAATCGGAACAAATGCGGGATTTCCGTATACTGTAGCACTTGATGAGAAGATGATATTCTTACATCCGTGCTTTCTCATCACATCAACAAGGGTAAGAGTTCCGGTGATGTTGTTATCATAATATTCCCAGGGTTTTGCAACCGATTCTCCCACCGCCTTAAGTCCCGCAAAGTGGATGACGCATCCGATGTCCTCTTTGGAGAAGATATCATCAAGTGCGGCTCTGTCCCTGATATCAGCCTTGTAGAAGGCAGGTTTCTTGCCCGTTATCGCTTCGATCCTTCCGAGAACCTTCTCGCTGGCATTGGAGAGATTGTCAAGGATGACTACTTCCCTTCCGCTGTTCTGAAGTTCGACAACCGTGTGGCTTCCTATAAATCCGGCACCGCCTGTAACAAGTATCTTACTCATAAAACCTCCTATAGATAAATAATCTTTGATCTCATCCTACAGTCTTCCCCAAGGGCAGAGTCAAACGATCATTATCTTTAAAGAACAACCCCGTTCTTCTCAAGCAAAGCCTGTGCGCTCTCTACGGAATCCACACCGGTCTTATTTTTTATGGGTGCAAATTCCTTCTCTCTTTCAACCTCGAAGGGAAGGCAGCTGTCGCACTGATGGATCATGTCGAGAACAAGATTCTCGTACTTGTATCCGTTGGGTGATTCGGGTTTAAACAGATTACCGTTCTCATCAAGGCAGGGAATCTTCTTCTCTACTATGTGAAGAGGAAGTGCGCCGTTTAAGATCCTCTCAAGCTGCTCTGTGGTGAAAAGATAATTTAAGATAACTCCGAAGTTGTATGCGGGATCTCCCTTTTCATTCTTGGCATTCATAAGATCTTCGGTAAGATCGTAATACTCTACGATGGAAGGTCTTCCGTCCTCAAGACAGATAACGCCTACCTTCTCATCGGGAGCAGCTTTTCTGACCACCTTGGCGCCTACTGTGCACTTCTTTGCGATAGTGGCACCTACGAATACGGGATCTGCGATTCTCTGAAGAACGTTATCAACCGCAAATACGTTGAACCACTCGATACCGTTTGCATGTACGTGATCGAGAAGTCCCGCATTGACAAGGCTTACGAACCATCCGCCGTTACCGTTGGGAGAGGTAGCCATGCGGCCCTTTTCCTCGAGATAGATCTTTCCGTCGTAATCGGTTGCCGCAGCCATTGCCTGCATGAAAAAGTGGATATGGTCTTCGGGGTATCCGAAGTAGTTCTTTTCCTTGAAGAATGCTATGGTTGTGTCATTATTTTTCTCGGAAGTCATTACGTATATATGTACGAATGCACCGGCCTTGTCGGTCACTTCCTTAAGATTATTGATAAGACATTCGAAAATAAAGAGCTCTCTGGTCTTACCCACATTGTACATTCCCTTGGGATTGTCACTGCCGAGTCTGGTTCCCATTCCTCCGGCAAGAAGAAGCGCCGCTACCTTTCCCTGCTTGATCGCATCAAGTCCGATAGCTTCATATTCCTTCTCGTGCTCTTTGATCTCGGGAAGCTCCATGCAATCAAGAGGAGAGATACCCCCTCTCTTCTCAAGATCTTCTTTATTCTTGCATGATGCAAGAATGCTCATGTCGGTACCATCTATCTGAGCGATCAGTGCCTCTTTTCCGGCATCGTCAAGCTCATCGAAATATTTAAGAACCTGCATCTGGCCGAATTTTTCAAGTTTAGCTTTTGCTTCTTCTAAATTCATCATGTTTCTCCTGTTTGGATTCTATTGTTCACTTTAGGAATCATAACACAAAAACAGCTTAATAAAACTTAAAAACTTAAAAAAATGAAAACACCCGGGCAATCCCATACCCGGGTGTTTCCATATAGGGTTTTCTTCCAAGATATTAAGCTGCTCGGTAAGCAGCGATACCTGCTTCTGATGTAAGATCGTAAGTCTGTGAAGTATCAAGAGTTACGTAGACCGCCACAGAATTGGCATCAGCATCGTAAACTGCTGTAAATGTTCCTCCAGGAGCGAATACATGGCCTGCGACGGTAGGCGTTTCATTAATGGTTCCCGGAAGGTATGAAGCATTTATCTCAACCTCCATACTTCCATGTCCAACAGTACTACCTTCCGCAATATCAGCAAGAAATGCCTCCCTTATCTGGTCGGCAGTCTGGATGTCTCTAGACCTTCTGGACTGTTCAACATATTTAATAAATTGCGGAGCAAGAACAGCAATAAGCACCGCCATAATCGCTATTACTATTATCAGTTCTACTAATGAAAATCCTTTATTGTTCTTTCCCATAATCCTATCCTCTCCCCTTGTATACAGTAAAATGCCCCTGTACAACCCCTTCATTAATAATATACTTTGTGAAAGCAAAAAGAACAATAGTTATTTTAAAAAATATTAATCAAATCTTAAGAATTAGTTTTGTGCAATTCTTAAGATATTATTAATATTTTTGGCATGAGATATGGATTATTTTTACTCTCAGAGCTCCAAAGAGGAGAAAAACCTGTCCGAAGCCTCCTCGCCGGAACTTTTAACAAGCAGACTCTTAAGTTCCTGCTTGTCATCTCCCAGCTCTTTTATCATTGCATCTCTGTTTGAATCATCTATGCATCCCAGATCCGACAAAAGATCGAAATGCTTTTTATCGGGATGAAGGTCCCTGACCGCTATCCAGCTCTCGTTTCCGGCACAAGCGCCCATTCTGTGATCGTAGATGTAATCCTTATATTTTTTCCCAGCCTTATCGGAAAGAGATTCCGGATTAAGGAGTCTCAGCATTGAAAGCGAAGCCTTAAGAACTCTTCTGGAGCTTTCATATGCCCCTTTATCAGAGCTTCCGTAATCCTCCTCACCGCACAGGATCTGGTTTAAGAATCCGTCGTCATCCGGAGCTTCAAGAACGGATATTGCCCAGGCGTCCCATTTGGCAAGACAATCATCACCGATCTTTTCTATATCCGTAAGATGTGCCGGCGCTCCGTTTCTCACCGCCCCGGCGATCAACACGCTAACATCCGGGGAAAAACCCGGAAGGGATATCTTACGCAGGGATCTGCAACCCGTAAAAATCCCCTCTCCGGCATTGCACACCGGCATTTCCACTTCGGTTAAGTTAATGCAGTGCGCAAAGCAGAAATCACCGATGCTTCTTACGCTCCCGGGAAGTATTATTTTTTTGATCGTACGTTTCCCAAGGAAAGCCTTTTTCAAAACCATAGTAACAGGCAGGCCTTCGTCAGACTTATCCGGAACGGTAAAAACAGAAAAATTTCCCGTCACCCTGCTGAGCGCCAGCTCCGCGCCTCTTACATCGAAAACAAGACTTCCTTCGGGATATTCAATCTCTTTTTCCAAATCATCCACCAATGTAATAAGAAATAATTAAAGGTCCAGTTTTAAGATCTCCTGCTTAAGGTCGTTACCTCTTTCCGAAAGCTCCATATCCTTGGAAAGGGTCTCGTAATCACTGCTTCCGAAGGTTCCGATAAATCTGGAGGACCAGGGATCCGAGGTTAGCCTTGCCGCAAGTATGACCGGCTCGTTTCCTCCGTCATATGCTTCACGCACAAATGCGATCATGTTGGAAAGCTTGGCTCCCGTGTTATCGGACTCCGCCTTGAGGGCATGGACCTTCTTTTCATATATTCCGGATACCACCGTAAATACACCTTTTGAATCGGCACATTCCGCCGCGTTCGCCGCCCGGATCATATCATCATATAATGCAGCGCAGCCTTTAAGTTTCTTTCTGTCCTGATCGCTTAGGGCTCCCGCTGCCTTAAGATCATGAAGTCTCTTCGAAGCAGCATCCGATGCACTCTTAAGTACGACAATGGCATCATCAAATCCCGCTCCCTCTCCCGCTTTATTCTTAACTCCGCGAAGCACGGGTGTTACCTGAGAGATCATGTCCGCCTTTTCCATTACACTTCTCATATCCGCATTGACGGAATCAAGCAGCATTCCAAGGACCGACAGTTTCTCGTCGAATCCTGCTTCGGAAGCCCTTGCGATAATGTTTGGCAGAGGATTGCCCGCAAGAATATCAGCTATACGGTAATCCTTCTTGTACTTTTTATACATGTCAAGATATGCCGCAAAATCCTTGGCAACTCTGTCACATCTCAGATACTGGCATATAAGTGTCTCATCGGTTGCAATATCCTCTTCATCGCATAATAGCAGCATGTCCGAAAGATCTTCCCAGCCTCTTGCCGTAACATAGCTTCTTCCCTCCGGAGACATTTCCATCACATAGAAATCATCCTTCTTAACCTCGAGATATCCCATTACCGCACCGTGGATATTTCTTCCCGAAGCATATTCACGCCATACTTTAAGCTCAGGTTCAACGGATATAACCTTAAGTCTGTCCAGAGTAGCCACATCAAATTCCCTTACAGACCTGTTGTACTCCGGGGGATTTCCGGCAGTCACAATGATCCAGCCTTCCGGAACCGCATGCCTGCCGAAAGTCTTATACTGCAGGAACTGAAGCATGGAAGGTCCCAGTGTCTCCGACACACAGTTAATCTCATCCAGGAAAAGAATACCTTCACTGATCCCGCTCTCTTCTATGGCATCATAAACGGATGCAATGATCTCGCTCATGGTGTATTCGGTTACGGAATATTCCCTGCCGCCGAATTCCTTCTTGGTGATGTACGGAAGTCCCAGAGCGGACTGCCTCGTATGATGCGTCATGGAATAAGAAACAAGGGCAATCCCCAGTTCCGATGCGATCTGTTCCATGATCGCAGTCTTTCCTATTCCGGGAGCACCTACCATAAAGATGGGACGCTGTCTTGAAATCGGGATATGATAATCGCCGTCATCATCCTTCTTGAGATATAAAGAAACAGTATCTTTGATGACCTGTTTTGCACGGGATATGTTCATCCGAGTTCATCCTCCTCTATTATAACTTTCGTGCTCCACGCAGGCGGAGCGGGTCTGGCTGTATCGTTGTTCAAAAATGCAAATATGACATCTTCGTCAGGTTTCTTCTCGGGATAGATTCCGTATCCGTCCGTAAAATAAATAATACCTTTCAGATTGTCAAATTCATGATTTTCCTTCAGTTCTTCCACATATGTAAAAACAGGCCTGAAATCCGTAGCCCCTCCGCCCACGATCTTCATATCCTTCAGGAATGTATCGAGAGCTTCGGAGTCGGTTATCTTATCGTCCGTCTTAACCTCGCTGTCACATTGAATGATATGTACATTGATCTTCCTGAAGAAGCTTTCGGAATTCTTAAGCAGATCAAATGTCTGTCTGATAAACTTCTTCACGATCTCACCGCTCGTCGATGCGGAAGTATCTATGGCTATGACAAAATCCCTTATCCTTTTTTCATCCCTGTATTCAAGCGGTTCGATAAAAGGCATTCCGTCATATTCCTCAAGACCGTATACGTAATAAATATAGTCGAATTCATCATCGCTCAGACGATTTGTTTCACCCGATACCAGGAAATGCTCAAGCACCTTCGAATAATCGAATTTGACTGCAGCTCCTTCCGCCAGGTTTCTTTCGAGAGCTTCACCGGTTGTTTTGATTTCCGAAAAATTCTTGATCTCCGCAAGAACCTGTCTCGATATCTTCTTCCACTCTTCCTCTGAAATGACCATTTCCGTTTCAGATGAAGCCGAGTGCCAAAGCTCATGGGAATCCTTCTTAAACGCTCTCTCGTATTCCATAACCCTTGACACGGTCATGGGATTTTTTCGGAAGTATTTATATATCTTCTCCGCAGAAAGAGAGCCTATATCCTCTCTTAAGACTTTCAGCATTCCTGCAGATGACAGGTCAGAATCCAATGTTATACACGGCTCCGAAAGCTCCGCTATGACATTTTCGACAGCTATGTCACAAGCCAGATCCCACAGGACCATATCGGTCTTTCTGCCTGAAAAAGGATGCGCAAATATATGATGAAGAAGTACATGAAAAAGCATCCTGGCAGGATATTTAAAATCAGCGGACGATGCTTTCAGGATAAATACGGGATCGTAATACATACGTCCCATATCGGATCTTACATCTCCCAGGCCAAACCTCGCTTCCCATTTAAGTTCCATAAGACTTCTTGAAAGAAAGCGAAAGGACATAAGGATCTCGTCCCTCGCAAGCGCAAGAACGCGCTCCGCCAGAGTCCTTATCTTTTCATTGTTTTCTTTTACGGATATATTCTCTTCCATCTATTCAAAAGGGAGCACCTGTCCGGCACTCCCTAAATTATATCATGTAAACGCATCAAAAATCCTGCCCTCAGCTTCATATCCGAAGCCTTCTCCCTTGGAACCGTATAACACAGTCTCGCCATAGTGGTCACTTGCGATCTTGTTAAACGCCTGCTCCATCTTACGGGCTTTTTCGGAACCCTTCTTAGGGCCCGGGCCCACTGTCTGCGAATCTGCATATTTTACGGGAGCGACAGCACCCACGGAATATTTTCCGCCGTTCCTTCTAACGCTTTCGGAATAACCCGAAGACGTATCGGACGCATTACCCACGGGATAATTAAGCGGTCTGATATATGATTGGTAGCCGGAACCGGCGGTGATCGGATCTATTCTCATGATTATTTACCCATAAATTTAACTTCAAATTCTTCAACAGGAATGGGCTTGGAAAAATAATACCCCTGGAAAGCACGGCATCCGCAGTCTTCCAGGAAATTTTTCTGCTCCTCTGTCTCAACTCCCTCGGTTAAGACCGCAAGCCCCATCTCAAGTCCCATATTGATGACGTTTGACAGAATGATCGTTGACTTAATATATGTATCGGCATCAGGGATATTTCTAAGAAACATCATATCAACCTTGATCACATCAACCGGCAGGTTCTTAAGAGTATTAAGTGATGAGTAACCGCTTCCGAAGTCGTCCATCTCCACTATAAACCCGTCTCTTCTCAGTGCCTTTATGGTATCCAGTACCGATCCTTCGTTCCCCAGCATAGCCGTTTCAGTTATCTCCAGCCTGAGCTGCTCCGGTCTGATACCGTATTTCCCCACATACCCTGTTATATCGCCGTACACATCCGTAAAAAAGAAATCCTTGGGGGAGATGTTGACCGACAGATACATATCGTCAAACCCTTCGCTGTTCCATCTTCCGAGTATCTTACAGGATGTTTCCCAGATATACCTGTCCGTATCCACTATAAGACCCGTTTTTTCAAGGACATCAAGGAACATTCCGGGAGTAAGAAGTCCCTTCTGTTTATGATTCCACCTTACGAGAACCTCTCCGCCCTTAACTTTATCCGATGAAACCTGCGCCTGAATATAGGGAATTATCTCTCCGTCCCTTATGGCGTCATGAATGCTTCCGCTTATCATCTGTTCCCATACTATGGAATCACGCACGGATTTATCATAATACGCCATTACCCTCTGCATGTCATCTTTAATACCGTCTATGGCAAAGAATGCTCTGTCAAAAACTGTCTGAGATGTCATTTCCCCTTTATCAGTCACACAGACACCTATGTGCATGGAAACGGGATATTTATTCTCCACCCCATCCATATAAAGTGATCTGCACAGTGAAGAAAAACGCGCAGGATCGAAAGCTTCTTTTTCCATAAACAGTCCGAACCGGTCTGCCGTAACTCGGCCGACTATATCCCCGGGGCCGGTCAATTCCGTCAGTTTAGCCGCTATCTGTCTCAGAAGATCATCCGCCCGTTCAGTTCCGAATATATCATTTATGACTTTGAATCCGCTGATATTGGAAACGACGGCAACATACTCTTTATCCCTCCTGCACTCAAGCTTTTCATCGGTCAGTCTGTACAGTGCAGACACATTGTACAGTCCGGTGAGAGAATCATGGGTTGCAAGGTATCTTTCTTTTTCCAGTTCAACCTCTTCATCCGTCCTGTCATTTACCTTGACATAAAAGCCGCAGTATTCCCGTCTGTTATCATATACATCCGACACCTCTGTCTCGTATATGACATCGTTCCCTGTTTTTTCATCGGTGATACGTCTTACGAATCTGTATGAACCGGAAGGTACCTTGTCTCCACCCACAAGGTCGCGGAACAGCTGCGCCGCAGCCTTGAAATCATTGGCCTCAATTCCGAACATATCGGCAAAACTCTGGTTTAAGAAAACAACCTTTTTCGTATTATCAAAAAGGACTATACCGTTATCCGATGATCTTATGGATGCGGATAAGAGGTTATTGATGAGAGTTGCAGGTTTGTAATAGAAAGTGAAAAAAACAATGAGAAGTCCTGTTATGGCATATCCGATAAGCGAAACGTCAACGGGACTTGTGGAGATCATTACGGTTACCGTCCAGATGGCGGACACCAAAAGAGAAATGGCTATCATGAAATACCTGATCCAGTATATGGCCGCATTCCTGCTGGCTTTCCATAAAAGCATCGCAACTCCGGAAAGAACGGCAATGATGACCAGAAATCCGTGAACATAATAATATGTTCCGCCCATAACTCCGTAATAGATCCTGTCGGAGAACCATGTGGTACCGGCTGTAATGGCATCAATATCGGTTACAGGTTTGGTTTCCGGGACTATGGTGACCACCTTATAAACATGCCCGTACTTGAAATTATTGATGATGGAAATAACATCCAGCGTGGTCAGAATTCGGAATATCCATACATACCACTTAAATCTGTGAGGGATCTCGCAATATACCATTACGAATCTGAGAAGGAAAAAAAGCATGATATCCATGCCGATATAGAAAACGGCATATCCGATCTCCGCTACCTTCTCATATCTGGTCATGGTCACCACGCCATCGGCAATAAAAGGTACAAAACTGCTCACGAGAAGACAAAGGATAAACCCCTTGTATGGATTATCCTTTTTTCTGACCGTGTATATACTTGCCAGATACAGTATCATGAAGATACTGAGCAGGATCATGAAAGTATACGAGATCATATTGCCATTCTTTTCTTAATCAAGGACAAACTTCTTAACAACCTCCTCAAGTTTATCCAAACATTCGTGACACCGGGAGACCATTATGCCTGTATCGCTCATTCCCTGCACGATATCCGTGGTCTTTCCAGCGATATCGGACACACCGTTTGCGGATTCACTGATAGCTGTATTGATGGAACCGATGGAACCAACGATATTTGCAAGGATCTCCATGAGTTCATCAACACTGTTCTTGATGCTGAACATGCTGTCCTTAACGATATCGGCATCTTCCTGATACTGATCTCCCACCTTTTGGAATTCGTCATAATCCTTAAGTACGGTATCTTCTATGAATGCACCCATTTCCTCAAGGCATCCCTGCATCTGAGTGATGGCGTAATTAACTTCCTCGACTATACCATTGATATTGGTAACGGCGTGAGAGGTCTGATCTGCTAGATTGCCGATCTCAGTAGCAACAACCGCAAAGCCTCTTCCCGCTTCTCCTGCTCTTGCGGCTTCGATTGATGCGTTTAGTGCAAGAAGAGATGTCTGTGAAGATATGGCCATGATGGTATTGGTAAGCTCACCTATCTTCTCCGCAGCCTTAGAGCTCTCAATAGCATTGTCGGATTTCTCCTTAACATCCTTATATTTTTGTCTTGTCTTTACGGAGGCGGACTCGGTAGTTTTCTTAAGACCAGTTGCTCTCTCCATGATCTCATCGGATACGGTAAATCCGTCGTTTGTCTGCATTTCGATCTGATGAGCCGTATTATGGATACCGCCTATATCCGTATTGATAGTCTCGGAAGATGCGGAACACTCCTGCATTGAAGCAGCTAGTTCCTCAGTGGTTGCGGAATTATCCGTACACATGGTATTGACTACATTCGTAGTTTCATCCAGTACATCCATACTGCTCTTAATCTCACCGGATGCACCATCGATCTGACCGACGATCTCTCTGAGACTCTGCCTCATATCACGTACGGAACCCGCTATAAGTCCAAACTCGTCCTTTCTCTTACATACGCTCCCCGACTTAGGATTATGCCTGAGATCGAATCGGGCCGTATCATCGAGTATCTCAACAAGCAGATTAACAGGTTTGAGCATTGAAGAAATGATGATGTAAAACGCTGCTATCGTAACGATAAGAAGTATCGCAGCGGTTACGGTCAGTAAGATCCTGAGCTTCTTAATGGGGGACATAACAAGATCGTAATCACCTGTCACGACGACAATATTACCGCCGCCGGTAAAAGCATATCCCGCAAATTTATCCTCACCCTTGTATTCATATACAACCGAACCGTCACCTATGGAAGAAGGCTTTTCTCCGGAAGAGAGCCTGGAAGTAAGCCCCTTTACCGCAGCGTTCTCTACAGGATTTCCGATCTTATCCGGATTCGAATGATAGACCATCGTTCCGTCCGCACTTACAAAATATGCATAGGAGCCTTCAACTCCGCTGAGTTCGATATCACCGAGCACTCCGCCAAAATACTCATTAAGGAGTGACTTATTGTTATCCGGATCTGCCTTAAGCATATCTATCAGGGAATTTTCTTTATCTATACCTGCTCCCGCATCTCCGGTTCCCTCCTGGCAAAGAGCATCGATACCGTCCGCGGCGGCCTGAGCAACGTTCATGGTGTACTTTTTGTAAGCCTCAACCATGGTATTTTCCGCATTTTCAATAGCCATAGTCGAAAGGATCAGCCCCGAAATAGCGAAAGTCAGCGCTACTGCCGCTACGGTTCTGGTAATGCTTGAGTTTATGAATTTCACTCTGGTTTTTGTTTTATTCAACTTAAGCACCTCTCAAGTAGGATAAAAAAGGGTAAGAAAAATGTCCGATCTTTCTTACCCTTACTTATAACGTTATGTATACAGTATAAAATTAATGCTTTGATTTCACAAGTACAGAATCACTCAATTTCCGACGCTTTCTCAAAATCCTCAATAACTTTTCCACCGGGTGCGGAAGTCGCTAGGCTGACTATGACTATAGAGACAAAAGATATTATAAATCCGGGTAAAAGTTCATAGATTCCAAAAACACCTCCCAAGGGCTTGATCAAGAATTTCCATACGAAGATCATAACGCCCCCGCTGATCATTCCCGCAAGAGCACCGTACTTATTGGTTCTTTTCCAGTAAAGTGCAAGGATCATAAGAGGTCCGAATGCCGCACCGAATCCGGCCCACGCAAAGGATACGATCTGAAATACGGAGCTTTCGGGATCTGCCGCAATAAAAAGGGCGATCACGGACATTATCACAACCGCCATTCTGGCGATGAGCATCTTCTTTTTATCATCCATGCCCTTAGAGAAGAACTTGCCGTATATATCATCCGACGCGGAAGATGCTGCGGCCAGAAGCTGGGAATCAGCCGTGGACATGGTAGCAGCAAGAATACCGGCAAGTATCAGTCCCGCAACGCATGCGGTTAACACACCGTGAGAGGAAAGAAGCTCCGAAATCTTGATAATGGCTGTTTCGGGGTCGTCCAGAGCTGCAATGGCGCCGTTAGCAGTCATTGCTCTTGCCACAAAGCCGATGATAATTGCGGTAAACATCGCGATAATAACCCATGTGGTGGCAATCTCTCTGGAAAGCTCAAGTTTTTCTTCCTTCTCAATGGCCATAAATCTCAGAAGAATGTGAGGCATACCGAAGTATCCGAGTCCCCAGGCCAATGTGGAGATCTTTGTAAGCAGATTGTAAGGGACTGCGAATCCGCCGGAGACCATATGGTCAAAATTAAGATAACCGGAAATTCTTCCCGCATTATCGAAAACAGCTCTCCATCCCCCAGCCTGTGAAGCACCGTAGAAAAGGATGGTAGCAAGAGCAATGGTCATGATAATGCTTTGTACAAGGTCAGTGGTTGATGCCGCAAGAAAGCCTCCCAATGTGGTATAGGCGATGATAACAAGTGCAAAGATGATCATAGCCACCATATAATCAACCCCGAAAAGCGAATTAAAAAGCTTTCCGCAGGCAGAAAATCCGCTGGCAGTATAGGGAACGAAGAAAACTATGATAACGATTGCCGAGATAAGCGACAGGATGTTCTTGTCATCCCCGAATCTGTTGGAAAAGAAAGCGGGGATCGTTGCGGAGTTATTGATCTGACTGTATCTTCTCAGCTTTCTTGCAACAATGCGCCAGTTAAAATACGTTCCGACCGCAAGCCCCAGTGAAGTCCAGAAAGGATCCGCAAGGCCCGAGGCATAAGCAAGGCCCGGAATTCCGAGAAGAAGCCATGAACTCATATCCGAAGCCTCCGCACTCATGGCGGTAACTATAGGTCCGAGCTTTCTTCCGCCGAGATAATAATCCTCGGTAGTCTTATTGCTCTTGGAAAATTTGATACCTACTATCAAAACAAATAAAAGATATAAAATAATGACCAGCAAAACGCAGATTTGCGACAAAGACATAAAAACCCACCCTCCGATCAAAGATTCTCGTCCAAAATTGATTTAAGCGTCTCTCCTGATTTTCTAAGAGCAGCAAGTTCCTCATCCGAAAGCTTGGCGGGAATGGGCGCCTCGACGCCGTCTTTACCGACTATGGCGGGAAGGGAAAGAGCCATTCCGTCAAGTCCGTACTCTCCGTGCAGCATACGGGATACCGGAAGAATTGACTTCTCATCCCTTATGACAGCCTCACATATCCTGCGGACGCTCATTGCGATTCCGTAATATGTAGCCTGTTTTTTCTGAATGATCTCGTATGCCGCATTCTTGACGTTATCGGCAATCTCCTTCATGGCCTTCTCATGATCGAAGTGACCTTTGAGTTCGCAAAATTCGTTTACGGGAATACCCGAGATATTGGCCGAAGACCATACGGCGATCTCACTGTCTCCGTGCTCACCGAGGATAAATGCGTGAACATTTCTGGCATCCACATCGAGATGTTCGCCGAGCAGGTATTTAAATCTTGCGGTATCGAGAACAGTGCCCGATCCGAATACTCTGTTCTCGGGAAGTCCCGAAAGTTTCTGAGCCGCAGCCGTAAGAATATCTACGGGATTGGCAACTATAAGAAGGATTCCCTCTACCTTTACTCTGTTAAGTTCTCCCATGATGGATCTGAAAATAGAAATGTTCTTCTTAACAAGATCAAGCCTTGTCTCTCCGGGCTTCTGATTGGCGCCTGCGGAGATGACTATGATGGCTGCATCGGCAATATCCTCGTATTTACCTGCGTATATCTGCATGGGCTTTGCATATGAAAGTCCGTGTGCTATGTCGAGAGCCTCTCCTTCGGCCTTATCGGTATTTGCATCGATAAGTACCATCTCGCTGAAAAGACCGCTCTGCATAAGAGCAAATGCGGAAGCGCTTCCTACGAATCCGCAACCTATAAGAGCAACTTTTCTGGTATCAACAGCCATGTGATTTCCTCCCTTTTTTCTCATAGATGTTATAGAACCTTGTTGTCAAAGGATATGCATACTTGGAATAAGAAACCATATCCTTAAGTTTCATACAGTAGATATATCCCCAGGATGCGGCTTTGATCCATATCTCATCACCGTCCTCGACAACTCCCACAACGGTCATGTAGTGAGACTTGACCGTCTGCTTCGTAGGTTTAAGATCCTGAGAATACATTGGGATCACCTTGTCCTTGAACAGGAAAGGTATTCTGGGACCTGCCGTGAAGATAACGGGATAATCCTTATCAAGAAGAGCCTTGATGTCAGCCGCCTTCTTCCTCAGCTGGTTTCTTGCGGTATGCCCCCAGCCGACTCTTAATCGTACTCCGTGTCTGATAAGGTACAGATCACATAAAAGAGGATAATAATATGGAGCGATCCCGAGTCCGGGGACGATATACATACCTCCCCTTTTCATCTTACGGACCTGCTCCATATAATCTTCGCGTTCTTTTGTCGGTTTTATGTATCCTTTGTACACTGCAAGATCGTGCAAAGCAATCACTCCGCAACCACTTCTGCGGAGATTCTTATCAAATGCGTTTTCCTCGGAAAACCACATCTGCGATCCTGCACTGTACTTATTTTTCAAGGATTTTTCTTTATGCAATGCCTTACTCCCGAGATCATCTTTCTCTTTCATCGCCCCAGAAGAACAAAGCTACCGTACCGGGACCGGTATGACTTCCTATGGTAGCTCCGATGCTGTAGATCTGCACCTTTCCATCCATCTTGGTAAACTTCTCTTCGATAAGATCCGCTACGGCCCTGGCATCCTCATAGCAATCGGAATTACTGATGAACACTTTGCCGGAATAGTCAAGACCGCCCTCGGCATGCTCTTCCATCACCTCTACGATACGCTTGATGACTCTCTTCTTACCTCTTACCTTCTCACGTGCGATCAGTTTTCCTTCATCATTAACATTGAGAAGGGGACAGATACCAAGAACCGTTCCGATGGCACCTGCGGTCTTGCTCACTCTTCCGCCTCTGATAAAGAATGTAAGATCCGATGAGAAGAACCAGTGATGTGCTCTGTTTTTATTGGCCTCGATCCAGTCTCTTACCTCATCGATGCTCTTTCCCTCATCCCTGAGATCGGCAGCCTTGTCAATCACAAGTCCGTGTCCGGTGGATGCGGCAAGCGAATCGATAACATAGAGCTTTCTGTCGGGATATTTGGGAGCAAGCTCCTCTACGGCAAGTCTTGCGGAATTGTAAGAACCGGAAAGACCGCTGGAGAAAGCAATGTGAAGAATATCTTTACCCTCTTTTAACATGGGCTCGAAAAACTCGGTATATTCGCCCACCGTAACCTGACTGGTCTTGGTATCCTCGCCTTCAAGCATTCTCTTAAAAAGCTCCTTGGGTGGAACGGTGGTGCCCATATCATCGGCATAGTCGGTTCCGCCCAGCTCGAAATGAAAATAGATAACTCCGATATTTCTTTCTTTAAAATATTCATGTGAAAGATCACTGGTGGAACAGCATGTTATTTCAAAATTACTCAACTTAAATATCCTCCGGTGTATAGGTTACAACAAATAAAATTTTATCACATTTAAGATGTGCCAAACAAGAAAAGCCAATCCCCACGCCTTTATTCGGGAACTACTTCCGTCCAGTATTCACCGCCGTAAATATCGGTGAATTTATAAAGTGCCAGATATTCCCCGCCAACATATGTATAGCTGAGTTTGATATTATCCGGATCTTCCACAATAAGCTGATCTCCGAGATAATAGCTGTCCTCATACTCACCGGCGTATGTATAGTAATCACAGATGAAATCGATCTTGTCGCCTGCCTGAAGCTCTATGAGGCCCCTTGCTTCGGTCTCGTTATCGGTTCCTTCGTAATCGATACGAGCGCCTGCGATATATCCGTCAGGATTGTCATCATCAAATATTATCTCAAGCTTTACCTGCTCACCGTTTAAGAACGCGGGTACATATCCCGTGGTCGTCAGATAGCCACCCGTCACATAAGAATCGGTGTGATAGAAAGCAACCGGCTGATCTTCTATTGATAACCAGGATCCATCCACATCAGCGATCAGATTGCCGTCAGTATCGACGTCAAAGATATTATCAAGGCCAAGATCAACATATCCCGAACCGTCGTCATAATACATCGCAAGATCGACGCAATTTACATAAGTCCACTGCTCTTCGGAAATGGGAATGTACGTCTTATCCCCTTGCTTTTTCCAGGTAAGAACGGAAGGATCGAAATGATTTGCGGAGATGTATTGTGCAGTTTCCTCATCGCTCATAGCGCGTCCGCCGGTCAGATCACTTGAAGTAAATGATGAGATCAGGGACAAAAGATCCGACATTCCCGATGAAGATGTAAGCTGCGAGAGAGAACCGTACGTGGATGATGAAGATCCTCCGGACAAAAGAGAAAGAGGACTTCCCGATCCGCTTCCCGAAGAAGCAACCGCCTGTCCGGATACTTCGAGACTTGCAAATTCGCGTATGCAATCCGAGTATTCATCTCCCACGCCCACGCGTTCGAAAGTGTCGATAGCCTGTGTTACTTTTCCGGGCTTACTGTTATAGGGAAAATAGATTGAAACTCCGTATGCATTGGACATTGTATATGAAGTCCTGTTGTATTTGACCGCAGACAAAACCGTCTCTGCAAGAGCTCTTCCTTCTTCGCTTCCCACGGCTTTTGCGAAATCAACCAGATCTATTTGATCGATCCTTGAAGAAGTTGCAAATTCTCTGGCGCCGGTTCTTGCATCCGCAACGGTTCTGTAATCGCCGCCTGAGATAAGCTCTCTGGTATCGGCACAGAACTCTTTGAAATCATCGGGAATGGTTTCTCCGAACTCAGCCAGATCAACCAAAGAAAGGGTGGTCTTCTGACCTCTGCACTGCTTATCGCAGGTTTCCACGAAATCATCGATGATCATCTTACCGATCTTAATAGTCTCCATGGACGTATTCTTGGAGAGAGCATTGAGCCAGTTTGTGTAATACCATCCGATTCCCGGCTCTGTCTCTTCGGAACCTATCAGATAATCCGCATGTTCGCAGGCCATGAGATCGGTTTCAACAGTCGCCATAAGGCAGGCATCAAAACCGATAAAATCAAATTTAAGTCCGGACTTGGTAAGGGCCGAATCGATCTCGGACAGATCCATGGAACCTGCCGTAGGATTCTTCTCATCATATCCGTAACCGGTAACGGATCCGCCACCGTGATCCCAGAAGATCAGCATATTTCTGTTGGCGGGATAATTTGAATGAGCGTAATCGATAAATGAAGTCAGCGTCTTAGGGTCGGTCATCGCACCGGTTCCCATATTATCTTCGAGACACTCGATCTTACCGCCTCCGACAATTCTGTATATCTGGTTAACGGATGAAGAAACTATGCTGTTCTTCCAATTCTTACATCCTCCGGTATATACAATGACATTAACGTTGTCAGAAAGAGTCGAGTTGGCCATCTCCATCAGGTCGTTGGATGCCATACCGGCTTTGGACTCAAGGTCGGTACCGCACATGTACACCATGATCGTAACGACATCCTTACCGTTTCCGAGTATGGTGGTGTATTTGTCTCTTGCATCAGGTGAAACCGAGCGATCCAAGATCCTGGTATTATTATCATCTCCCCACTGACTCGAGGTGGATGAAACGGATGAAAACAGTGAAGACGATCCGGTAAAATGCGGCTCACTGAAAATACTTGCGGTTTCGTATGCTCCGCTTTCGCCAAGCCTGATCCGGATAATTAAGAAAATGATAAATACGACAAGTAAGATCAGTCCTCCGCTACCTGCCGCCCTTCTCGGAACTCTTCCCGGGCGGCGACCGCTCGAGCCTGAGTTGAAATTAACTCCGCTTCCCAAAGGCTTTCTTCCGCCTCCGAAGCTTCCACTTCCCACAGGACCTGTTCCAAGGCCGGATCCTCTTCTGTGAACTCCTCTTCCGGGACCTGTTACATTCCTTGATCTACCGGTTGGTGTAGGCATGGCTGTGATCTCCTTTTCTTAAAATCAAATGTCTTCAATCTCTTCAAAAACTGTTTCGTTTATAACCTTGTTCATCACATCATCGGCGGCGTCATCCACCACCTGTTCGAATCCCGTAAGTGCCGCAAAGGGTGCAAACTGAGCTGCTCTGGCCTCCCTGCTCATTCTGGGATGCTTTATGGGATCAGGCTCATGGACAGGCAGACCTATTATGTCACTGTAATCATTCTTCATGCCTTGTGACCTCCGACCTGACCGTTTCTCTCTGCAGTCATTGCACCTTCTTCGAGATTCATGCCCTTTAGTATAGCATTTTTACCGTATTTTTGCTGAATATTTAGTACCGCTTCCTGGAGTCTGCGGTCCTTTTCTTCAACCTCTTCGTTTTCTTCTCTTATCCTCGCCTGTTCTTCATAATCGGTAAAAAGATCAAGCTGAACATATTCGACGGCTCTCGTGTTTTCTTTTTTACCTTCTTCTTCGGTAAGGGTGTGGTTTGCAACAATATTTACGCGTCTTATGAGAAGGTTCATATCAATTATCTCCTCATAAAGCTGCGCCGCGGAAGAGACCAGAGTTCTGGTGGATGAAGTGTAGTGACCCAGATTCATACTGCCGCCTGCGGGTGCGGGAACAAGTCTTCCGTAATAATCCCTTACGATCTCACCACTGTAGTCCTTCATACGTTCCTTATCGGCAAAATTATCGATGTCATAACCTACGTAAATAACAAGCTGATCCGTCACCAGACCTTTTTTAACCAGATCAAGTGATAACAGTTCGGTCATCTCCTTAACTATAAGTAATCCCTTTTCCGCGGTGTAAGGACATTTGAGAACCTGCCCTGTTGAAAGTGAAGAACTCTTGGGTACATATCCCTTTATGTCTGCGATCTCACAGGGCTCATAACCCCATGCATGGTCTATAAGGAGCTCCGCGTTTATTCCGAACAGCTTATAAAGAAGATCTTCGCTGTAATGATTTCCTTTTGCACCCACGGAACATCTGGCCACATCACCCAGAGTGTACATTCCGTTTTTCTCAAGCTTTCGTGCTGTTCCCGCGCCTATCCTCCAAAAATCCGTGAGCGGCCTGTGGTCCCACAGTATCTCCCGGAATTTTCTCTCATCCAGTTCCGCAACTCTTACACCATCCTTATCTGCAGGCATGTGCTTGGCGACTATGTCCATGGCGATCTTGCACAGGAACATATTAGTGCCTATCCCGGCTGTCGCAGTTATTCCCGTTTCCGAAAGAACTTCACGTACCATCTTCATGGCCAATTCATGTGCGGTCATCCTGTAAGTCTTAAGATAATGAGTCACATCCATGAAGACCTCATCAATGGAATAGACATGCATATCTTCCGGCGCAACGTATCTTAAATATATGCTGACGATCCTCGCACTGTATTCCATGTAATAACGCATGCGGGGAGGTGCGATTTCATAACCGAGTTCAAGTGCGGGATCCTTTTTGATATCGGGATCATAAGAGCTTTTGCCCGAGAATTCTTTTCCGCCGAGTGCTCTTTTCCTGGCGGAATTTATCTCCCTTACTCTCTGAACAACTTCAAAAAGCCTTGCTCTTCCGGATATACCGTAGGATTTGAGAGAAGGCGATACCGCAAGACATATTGTTTTCTCCGTACGTGTTGGATCTGCAACTACAAGATTGGTCTTGAGAGGATCGAAACCTCTTTCGACGCACTCCACTGAAGCATAGAAAGATTTTAAGTCTATGGCAATAAAGGTCCTTCTGTCCGGACCCTCATCGGAACAAATATATCTGCTGTTTCCAAGTTCTTCTGCCATGAGATTATTCTAACATAAAAGGTCCGGGGCATATCCCCGAACCTTTTCTTAAGATTATCATCCCATCTTCCAATCCGAAGCCTGCTGTCTCATACGCACAAACCTGTTGTATATTCTGTTTGTATTCATAAGAGTTTCATGAGTTCCGGATTCGATCTTGCCACCGTTTATCACAGCGATCATATCCGCATTCTTAATAGTTTCAAGCCTGTGTGCGATCATAATGACGGTCTTGTTTTGGGTCAGAGCATCGAACGCCGCTTTAAGTTTGTCCTCATTTTCGGGATCCACATTTGCGGTAGCTTCATCAAGGATGATTATCGGAGCATCCTTAAGTATCGCTCTGGCGATGGATATCCTCTGCTTCTCACCGCCGGACAGAGTTCCTCCGCCTTCACCTATCACAGTATCATAACCGCTCGGAAGGGATTCTATGAAATCGTGGCAGCATGCCATTTTGGCGGCCCTGATCACATCTTCCCTGGTCGCGTTCGGGCATCCGAACCTTATGTTGTTTTCGATCGTATCTGCGAACAGATAAACATTTTGGAAAACAATACTTATCTGCGACATGAGTGATTCCAGAGTATATTCTCTGATATCACGTCCGCCTATCATGATCCTCCCCTTATCAACATCCCAAAATCTGGAAATGAGAAGTGCCAGAGTAGTTTTGCCCGCACCGGAAGGACCCACAAATGCTGTCATGGTATTCGAACGCATATCAAGGCTTACATCATCCAGCACATCTTTGGTTCCGTATGAAAAACTAACATGCTCAACCGTAATGCTATGATCCTTAGGAATGATCGCTTCTCCTTCCTCATCAAGCAGAGGCATCTTATCAGCCTTATTTGCCTGATCAATGGAACTTGTAACGATCCTGAGCATGGAAAGTCCTGCGTCAGTCTGCTCTATCTCGGCAAATATCTGGAAAGAAACCACCGTAAGGATAAGTGCCGTCTTAAGATCCATACTTCCCGTCAGGTAAAAATAAACCGACAGAAAAATAATGGATATCTTGAAAAATCCGAGAACAATGTTTTGAAACATTGAATAGGGCAGGAATACTTTTTCCAGATCCATGTTGCTGTCACGGTATTCGTCTATGGAAGCGCGAAGCTTCTTATCTCCCCTTCCCGCCAGATTAAAAGCTTTGACCACGCTCATACCCTGAAGATTTTCCAAAACCTCGGATACTATTCCGGTCTTACTTCCTTCTCTCCTCGGAGCAAGCACACGGGTCTTATGTTCCAGCGCGGAGGTGAATCCCAGATAAACTATCATGCCTACAAGTACCACAAGTGCTATTCTCACATCAAGTGCAGGTATCATAAGGAAAAACAGTACAGTATTTATCAGGCCTCCCAGCACCAGTACAAGTACGTTTGCACCGATATTCTCTACCGTCTCCAGCACCGTGGTGGATATTCCCGTAATCTCGCCCACACTGTTGTCATTGAAAAAACCCATGGGCACTTTCTTCAGCCTGCCGGCTATTTCAAGGCGCTTGTTTGCGCTCATGAAAAAGCTGGCATGGGTCTGCTGAAGGAGAGATATGTTACGGGTAAAAGTCATTCCGAGTATGCTCGCAAGCATCAGGAGGAATGCTGTCAGAGCGGGAGTACTCGAAAGATTTCCGCTTACCATCGCATCTACGATCACATAGATTGCAACTATTCGAAGCATGTTAAAGCATGCTTTGAGAAAGCCGACAAAGATGGATCTGTATATATTCTTTTTTTCCGGCCCGGCGAAAACAAAGATCTTGTGTAAAGCTTCTATCATGCCGCACCTCTGCTTTCCGCGCCGATATGGGCATTCCACATTGAACTGTAAAGTTCACTGGTTTTAAGAAGCTGTGCATGTGTTCCGGAAGCAACTATCGTTCCTTTATCAACCACCACAATATTGTCAGCATTTGTAATGGTGGATAATCTGTGTGCTATGACGATAACCGTTTTGCCTTTGATAAGATTTCCGATGGCATTTTGGATCACGGCTTCATTTTCCGGATCTATATAAGCAGTAGCTTCATCCAATATGACTATGGGAGCATCCTTGATCATTGCCCTGGCAATTGCTATGCGCTGTCTCTCACCACCGGACAGATGTGTTCCGCCCTGACCTACCATGGTGTTATAACCGTCTCCAAGATTGGCGATAAGTTCTTTGCATCCCGAAGCCTCAGCCACAGCCATCACTTCTTCGTCAGTAGCAGACATTCTTCCCATACGGATATTGTTCATAATGGTATCATCAAACAGATAAATGTCCTGGGAAACAAATGCAGTCTGATCATAAAGCTCTTTAAGAGGGATATCCTTAAGATCATATCCTCCCATGGTAAGACTGCCATCTTCCACATCCCAGAATCCTGCTATGAGTTTGGCTATGGTGGACTTACCGCTTCCCGAAGGGCCAACAAGTGCAGTCATTGTTCCCGCAGGGATATCAAGTGATACATCATGAAGTACCTGTGTGCCTTCATGATATGAATATGACACGTCAGTCATTTTAATCGAATGATCTTTTAGCTCCACCTCTTTTTCAGAATGTATCTGTTCGGTTCCGTTCAGGATTTCATCAACGGTTGCAACGATCGTCTTAACTTTCGAAAACGTATCCATGAAATTGATTGCTTCAATAACAGGTCCCACTATGCACATTGAAAGCATGATAGATGTGATGAATGCGTCCGCAGACAGATTTCCTTTTATAAGCATCATCCATCCTATGGGAAGAACGGTGATAAGCGTTGAAGGAGCTATGGCATATGTCAGCGACCACTTGTACTGGATCTTCTTCATCCAGTTATAGTAATACTCTGCCGTCGCTCTTACCTTTTTCCCTAATTTGGCATATGATCCGTCTCCCTGATTGTATGCCTTGATAACTTCGATCCCCTTAATGTACTCAACAATGGACGAGTTCATATCCTGAACCGTTCTTACGGATTTCTCATAATCAGTGGCGTATCCTATCAATATGAAGAGTGCAAAGATAAGTCCGACCGGAATGGAGATGAGGCAGATAAAACCCATTCTCCAATCAACATTCATAAGATACAGCCACGTGATAATCGCACCGAGAATATTTGCTGTCATCTCAGGGATCATGTGAGCAAGAGGTCTTTCCATGCTCTCCACTTCATCCACGATTATCTGTTTTAACTTTCCGCTGGATGTATCAATGATGGTTCCGAGTGGCATTCTCGGAAGTTTGTCGAACATAGCTTTTCTGATATCCGCAAGTGTATTGAAAGTTGCTTTATGGCTGATGCCAAGTCCCGCGGAATAGAACAGACACTTTATAACAAATCCCGACGCTCCGATAATGCACCATTTAACATACTCGGTCAGATCACTTACTCCTCCCAGAAGTTTTGTGATCACCTGAGCTGCGGCAATATACGGAAGCATATTTCCAAGAACCCCTATTACAGCAAGCACGATCGAAAGGACAAGTTTGGCATGCTCTTTATATGCAAGCTGCCACAACCGTTTAATAGAAGTGAGCTGGTCATCTTTAGGCTTCCTTCTCTTTTCCTTGAGCGTACTTGTTCTGTACAGCCATCTGTCATACATATCCTGAGTGAGTTTTCCATACTCAAGAACCTTACCGCTCTGCATGTATATAAGCTCATCACAGCACTCGGCTATCAGCTCCGGATCGTGCGTAACCAGAAAAATAGTCTTGCCTTTTTCCTTCAGTCCTTTGATAAGCTCCGATACTGCCTTCATATGGCGATAGTCAAGTCCGCTGGTGGGTTCATCGAATACGATGATGTCCCTTTCGGATACGACGGCACTTCCTATAGCAACTCTTTGTTTTTCTCCGCCGGAAAGCGAATGAGGATGCCTTTCTTCTTTATCGGAAAGATCCAGTTCCTTAAGAACTTCTCTTATCTTCTCCTCAGAATCCTCTTCCTCTTTGACCAGGCTGAAGACCATCTCTTCCATTACTTCATCGGTAAAGAGCTGATGCCCCACATCCTGCATTACCATGAATGTATTCCTAAGTCTTCTTCGTCTTGCATATACTTCTCCACGGAATTCTATATTTCCGGTAGCCCTTCTTTCCAATCCGCAAAGAGCTCTTGCAAAAGTTGACTTACCCGCACCGTTATCTCCGACAAGTCCTATTACGGCATTGCGAGATACTCTCACGTATGGAACATTAAGAGCCTCCTGAAGTGTTCCGGGATAAATATAGTGATAATTCGAAAGAATGATCTTCTCGTTATCTCCCACATCAAGGCCTTTAAGAGGAAGATTCATTATGTCGGAACTTCTGAGTCCCATCTCGGCCATCTTAACACTTCCCAGATCCGTAAGTTCTTTCGGAGTGCATTCCAGTTCTATTTTTCCTTTGTTCATATAAAGAACACGGTCCGCAATGGGAAGTACGTAGTACAGCCTGTGTTCCGCTATTACAACAGTTTTGCCTTCTCTCTTCCAGATTTTTATTATCTCCGCCAGTTCCCTGATGGAATGCAGATCCAGATTTGATGAGGGCTCATCCAATACGATGACACGTGCATCCGAAGTGTCTGCGCATGCGCAGGCAACCTTTTGCTTCTCCCCTCCGGACATTTTAAAAAGATTTCTTCCAAGGAGATATTCCATTCTGAATTTATCTACGGTTCTTTCCAGCCTCGCTCTCATCTCATCGCGGCTGACACCGCGATTCTCAAGCGAAAAGACCATCTCTTCCGTTGAATCTACGTTATAGAATTGTGTTTTGGGATTTTGGAACACCGAGGCAACAAACGGAGCGAGATCATGCAACATAGTCTTCTGCGTATCAAGTCCGTTTACAGTTACGCATCCCGTCATTTTCCCTTTGTAATAGTTAGGGATAAGGCCGTTGATCATTCGGATAAGCGTTGATTTACCGCACCCGGATTCTCCGCAGAGGAGCACAACCTCACCCTCATTGATATGAAGGTTAATGTCCTTGATATTATCTGCCCCATCCTCATATTCAAAGGACACATTTTTGAAATTGATCATTTATATCACCTTTGATCATCGGGATATCAAATATACCGATGTTAAAAATATAACCACAAACAAAACCGCAAAAAGATCCCTGCCGGTAAACTTAACATCCGCATAGGTAGTATGCTCCGCAGGATTATCCAAACCTCTTGAAAGCGCCGCCGCAGAAAGATCGTCTCCCGTATTTGCGATTGATATCATCAATGGAACAACTCGGTATTCAATGGCTCTCATGGGATTTTCCCAGAATTTTTTTCTCGTGATGATGATCCCACGCATAGCTGCGGCATCGTGTATTGCATGTCTTTCCTGATTCATTGTCGGAAAAAATCTGAAGATAACGGATAAGGGAATTGTGAATTTACGACTCACTTTCATCTTGCCAAGTGCAGCTATGACCTCACTTACACTTGTGGATTTGATGATGTAATCTCCGCAGGTGAATGCGGGCGCAAGCTTAAGCACAAGTCCTCCCAGCAAAACAACTATCATATTCAGGAACATGTTCAGCTGTATCGAAACGCGGTGCACATGTATAAACGCCGCAAGCGAAAATAAAACAAAATACTTGATGGCTCCAAGATACTGTCTGTTACTCAGGAAAAGCAGAAATGGTATTGTGCCCACCGCAACCGTAAACCATATATTTATATCCACCATCTCAAGGGTTGCGATAACAATGATGATGAGCAGTTTTGTTCTCGGATCCAGTTTGAATTTTTTCTTTTCAACATATCCGTTCATTATGCGATACCGGCTTTCTTGAAATGCTTTTTCATCATCTTCTTGGCAATGAATGCTCCGCAGACGGAGCCCAGAATTATCAAAACTATGGCAACAGGCATGAACCATGTAGGCATGTACTTGGCAAGCTGCTCCGCATACTGATCACCCATGGATTCTCTTATACCGTCCCAATATGAAACACCTGCAAACCAAAGGTTGGCGGGTCCGGCAAGTAATCCGAGAGAAAAAACAGGATAACTGATCACAAAACTTTTGAACTTTTTAAATCCGATCGCTTTCAGCAAAACATCAGCAATAATGGAGGCGGGAACAATGCAGATTGTACTGATAAGGGTATAGCCTGAAACATACCAAAAAGCTGCCATGATAAGTCCGCTTATGGTGAGCATTCCGAACTTTTCTATCTTGATGTAATAAAGACTCATTGGAATTGCGGTTATAACAGGACCGAGAAACATAAAGATCGGATAAAAAATAGGGATTGCATTAAACATACCCGTGATAAAAACGCAGACCGTATACAATGCCGTATATATACCTACGGTGATAAGATCTTTACCTGTAAGTTTGTTGTTATTCATAATAATTCCTCCTTTGGTTAGTTCTGGCTAACCTATGCTTATTTTTTTAGACCCCGTTAAGGGCCTATTTTTAAATCCCCAGTAAATGTCTGTATCCGGCAATGCAGTAGTCACTTACAAGCTTTGTTTCTTTTGATATATCCTCCGCACTCTTGCCGGCTCTGAGGCCTTCAAAGACAGTCTTTATAAGAAATGATGATCCGATCTTGATGATATTTTCGGATATAACATCCGGATTCTTCACATATTTCCTGCTGAGCTTTAAGAAGCTGATCATGCTTTTAGCCTCTTCCTCTATCAGCGTGTCAATGAAGTTCTCATATCCTGTTCCCACGGAAGAGTCCGTTATCAGCAGAAAAGCATCTCTGTTTTTACATACAAAGCCTATCAAAGCTTTTGATGAATCAAAGGTTTCTTCAAAGGCCCTGATGATATCCTCTGAAGATTTGATTTTAAGAAAGACCTTCTTTTCCGATGAATACATATCGGACCATCCGTCCAGCACCGGCTTTACCAAACTGTCAAAC
>JAEEXJ010000113.1 GCA_016291475.1 Lachnospiraceae bacterium
TGAGCGTAAGACTTCCCATCGGAATTTCTTTTTTTACCTTCCAGATAATGTCTTACATCATCGATCTATACAGAGGAAAGTTCCCTGTTCAGAAGAAGATCGTAAATCTGGCGCTCTATATTTCCTTCTTCCCACAGCTCATCGCAGGTCCCATTGTCAGATATGAGGATATCAACGACCAGCTGGAAAACAGAACAGTTACCATTGAAAAGTCCGCTGAAGGGATCAGACGTTTTATCCTCGGACTCGGCAAGAAGGTTATCATCGCAAACACGGTTGCTGAAGCTGTAGACAGGATCTACGCATATAATCCGGATACCCTGTCCGCAAAGGTTGTATGGGTTGCTTCCATTCTCTACACTCTTCAGATCTATTATGATTTCTCCGGTTATTCGGATATGGCCATCGGTTTGGGCAAAATGTTCGGATTCGAGTTCCTTGAAAACTTCAACTATCCCTATATGTCCACATCCATTTCAGAGTTCTGGCGCAGGTGGCATATCTCTCTCGGAACCTGGTTCAGGGAATACCTCTATATCCCCCTGGGCGGCAATAAGAAGGGTAAAAACAGAACCTATCTGAATCTGATAATAGTATTCTTCCTTACCGGATTCTGGCACGGCGCAGGTTTTACTTTCATTTTCTGGGGACTCTATCACGGATTCTTCAGTATCGTCGAAAGACTGGGATTTTCAAAGGTACTTAAAAAGTGCAAGCCGCTTGCACTGATCTATACATTCTTCGTTGTGAATTTGGGCTGGGTATTTTTCCGAGTCGGCGGACTTAAGAATGCTTTTATCGTAGTTTCCAAGATGTTTACTCCGGGACTTAAGAATTATTACACCCTCGGCGAGATGATGTCCCATAGATGTATGCTCATCGCGGTTCTCGGAATACTCGGTGCGGGAATACTTCAGCTTATCCCCGAAAAGGTGCCGGCGGTTAAGAAGGTTGTAACGAATCCGGTAGTACAGTACGTCTGGTGTGCGGTGATCTTCGGAATCAGTATATTGCTGCTGGCAAGTAATACGTATAATCCGTTTATTTATTTCAGATTTTAGAAAGCCGCACGGGTCCTGATGCCCGAATTAGCCGAATATTACAGGAATTATGACAGATAACACTAACAAGAAGAAATTGAATATTAAAGCCATATTTGTACACATCACATTTTGGGGATTCATCCTTTTACTCCCTGTAGTGTATAAGTTTGTAGGGCCCAGGCTGAACGAGGAAAATAACGAGAACAGAAATCTGGCAGAAATGCCTGAGTTTACCTGGGATACACTGAGTATTTATCCTCTTGAGTTTGAGGCTTATTACAATGATAATTTCCCCTTCAGAAGTAAGCTGATCACCGCAAACAGCCGTATTGCTTATCAGCTCTTTAATGAAGGCGTTGGATCCACCATAGTCGGCAAGGACGGATGGCTGTTTTACAATTCCGAGAGCAGTCTGGACGGTTCCAATATCGGTCAGTTCAAGGGTATGGCTACATTTACGGAAGAGGAGCTCAGACAGGCAGCCGAAAGCCTGGAAGCTACCGCTGCATGGTGTGAGGAGCATGACATGGAATTCGTTCTCATGATCTGCCCCAACAAGGAGCGTATGTATTCCGAATATATGCCGGATCAGTATATTCCCGGAATCGCAGAGGAGTATTGCAATACTGACCAGCTTATCGAATACCTCAGGGAAAATACCGATATCAGGGTGGTCTGGGCTTATGAGGATCTTCTCGAATATAAGAACGATCACCCCGATACTCCTGTTTATTATCATCTGGATACCCATTGGAACTATATGGGCGGGTATTTGGGTGCGCGTGCCCTTCTCAGGGAGCTTGGAATCGAAATACCTTCTCCCGATGAAAGAAATGTAACTCCCAGAGAACTCCATTTTGGAGACCTTGTTATGCTCATGAATCTCGGGGCAAGCGATCTTTTTAACGATACGGATTATAAATTCGAGGGATATCCCGTGGATGGAATGCAGATGCTTTCCGATAACGTGAACGGTATCCTGTCATATCAGAATCCCGGAAGAGACCCCAGAAATGTTGTGATCTACAGAGATTCCTTCTGTAATATCATGAGGTACTTCCTCGGAGAGCAGTTCAATACCACCAATATGATCCCCAAAGAGTACTGGGATCCCTCCATTCTTGAAAACGGAGAGTGTGATGTTCTGGTTTATGAGATGACAGAGAGGTTTGTCAGCAGGCTGGTTGATGAACACATTCAGCCATAACACTTGTATTTTTATAAAAAACGCTATATTTTTATAAAAAGGGGTAATTTTTCGGCAAAGGAATGCCGATGTAAGGGATAGAAAAGTATATTCAGCTATTTTTGTACCCTTTTATAGACGAGAAAGGTATTAGAAACCGTTAACCCTAAGGATGGTAAGGAAAGCATCCGATATATCACATGGAGGTGATCTGAATGTCAATCGAACCTATTAATAGTGTAATGAGTATTCAGCAGCAGACTTATGCTCCGGTATCTAAGCCGGCTAATACGTCTGCTGATTCTGCTGAGATTCGTGCAAGTGTTGACTCTGCAGCTCCTGCTCTTGAGGACATTGCAGTCGTCGATAACGCATCTCAGAAGGGAAATGCTGATAATTCCCAGAATTCGGATGCACGTCAGGATAATCCCCAGGCATCCATGGATCAGCTTAAGAAAGCTGTTGAGAAGATCAACGGAGCCCAGATGGAGGATTCTGAGGCTGTATTCGGTTTCCATGAAGAGACTAACAGAGTAACCATTAAGATAGTAGATAAGAAGACCAAAGAAGTCATTAAAGAGCTTCCTCCCGAGAAGACCCTTGATATGATCGCTAAGGTTTGGGAGATGGCCGGACTCTTTGTAAACGAACAAAGATAAAGGAGGGTGAGCTATGTCAGATAAAATGAGAATGAGCGGCTTGATATCCGGCATGGATACGGATTCCGTAATAGAAGCCCTCGTAAGTAACAAAAAGCAGAAAGTTACCACCGCTAAGAATGACCAGAAGAAACTTGAGTGGAAACAGACCATTTATGATGGCATAAATACCAATATAAAGAGTTTATTCCAATCCCATATTTCAAATATGAGATTTTCCAGTTCGTACAGCAAGATGAAGACGTCTGTTTCTAATACTTCCGTTGCAAGTGTTGTAACCGGTGACGGAGCTGTTAATGCGACTCAGAAGCTTCGCGTAAAACAACTGGCCAAGAGCGCATACTTGACAGGAAAAGACCTTAACGGAGAAAGCAAGGATAAAACCTTTACCGCCTCAAGCAAACTGTCCGATCTTGGATTTACCGGAGAGGGAGATAACATTAGTCTCAGTATAGGCGGAAAGGCGCAGGATCCTCTGGCTGTGACCGGTGAGACGACTATTTCCGATGTTTTAACGTACCTTAAGGATGCCGGATTGAACGCCTCTTTTGATGAGGAAACTCAGAGATTTTTTGTTAGCGCTAAATCAACCGGATCATCCAAAGATTTCACTCTTTCCGATGGCGGAAACGGAGCTCTTTCAGCTCTTGGACTTCAGGTTGCAACCGATTCTCAGAAGAATGCTACAGGTTTCAATCAAACACAGTATGCTTCCAAGATTGACGGTTCCGACGCGGAAATCTATCTGAATGATGCCAAGTTTACCGGAGATACCAATACATTTAAGATAAACGGTCTTACCATCACAGCTCTTGACGAGACCGGAGACAAGGAGATTACTCTTACCACTTCTACTGACACCAGTGGCATATATGACATGATCAAGAATATGATCAGTCAGTATAACAAGACTATCAACGAGATTGATAAGTATTACAATGCCGATTCAGCCAGAAAATATTCCATGCTTACCGACGAACAGAAGGAAGCAATGAAGGATAAAGAGGTTGAAGAGTACGAGAATAAGATCAAATCAGGTTTGTTGAGAAGTGATTCCAATTTGTCCACACTTCGTAGTCTTTTCAGCGAGGCTTTTAGCACAGGAATTGAGATTGGGGACCAAACATATCATTTGTCGGATTTTGGAATTGCTACGGGAAGCTATTTCAATACTCCGGACAATGAGAAGCATGCACTTCATATTGATGGCGACCCCGATGATTCTCTTGTCAAGGATAAGACAGATAAACTGACTGAAATGATCGCATCTGATCCTGAGCTTGTAACTGAGTTTTTTACTAAGTTATCTCAGAATCTGTATACAAAACTCGACGGAATTTCGAAATCTGTCAGTGGATACAGAAGCTATGGTAGTTTCTATGATGATAAGAAGATGAAATCCGATTATGACGGATTCAATAAAACTATCAAGGATCTTGAGCAGAAAGCCAATGATTATGAGGATAAGCTGTATAGACAGTTCTCATCAATGGAAACCGCGCTCGCAAATCTTCAGAAGAAGAGCAGTGCACTTGCCGGACTTCTCGGAACAGGTTCGTGATAAAATACACTAAGGAGATAAAGGAATGCCTTTACCCAATGCGTATCAGCAATATGCCAACAACAAAGTTATGACCGCTTCCCCTGCAGAGCTTACTCTTATGCTCTATGACGGGGCAATCAAATTTCTTAACATTGCCTCCGGCGCCATAGAGGAAAAGGATATACAGAAGGCTCATACCAATATATTGAAGGCTGAGCATATAATCGATTACCTCAGGCAGACTCTTGATATGAAGTATGCCGTAGCTCAGGACTTCGAAAATATTTATTCATACCTGTCCCAGAGGCTTATCGAGGCCAACCTCAAGAAGGATCCCGAGATCATTCAGGAAGTAAACGGACATCTTCATTCCGTGAGAGATACATGGAAGGAAGTCATGAAGAAGAACGGAATAACCTGGAGAACCTGATAGGAGAGAGTATGGAAGATTATCTGCAGCTTTTGGAAGAATCTTTGGTCAGGAAGATCAAAGTGCTGGACAAGATCGAAGAGTTTGATCTGAAGCAAAAAGAGGTACTTTCTTCGGACGATGCTACCCCCGATTTCGAGAAATTTGATTCATATATAGAAGAAAAAGGAAAACTTATAGAAGAATTGAATTCTCTGGATGACGGATTTGAGGCTCTTTACGAAAGGGTTGCGGATACACTGAAGAGTGATATACCCGGGAATGCATCTAAGATCAGAAAACTTCAGGAACTTATCCGTGAGATAACAGATAAGAGCGTCGAAATCCAGAAGCAGGAAGCTGAAAATAAGGCGTTGGTCGAGAAATACTTCAGAAGTGCCAGGGGAGGCATAGGAAAGGGCAGAAATTCCCTGAATGCAGCCTACAGTTATTTCCAGGCCCAAAGGGGCATAAGTGGTGCCGACTCTCTGTACGTGGATTCCAAACAATAAAAAATGTGTTTTTAAAGGGCGAAAACATGAGTTTTCGCTCTTTTTTTGAAAATTTATAAAAAAAGTTATATTTTTTTCTTTAATGGGGTAAAGTATTTAAGTGAGGGGCCGATATATAGAGTGTAAGCGGTAAGGAAAATAAATAAACCGCCAAATATGGAAATTGTAAACCGGTAATGCCCCGCCAAATAATAGGGGCGTGGGCACAATCAAGGAGGAAAATATTATGGTAGTTCAGCACAATCTTACAGCACAGAATTCAAACAGAATGCTCGGTCTTACAACTAATTCACTTGCTAAGTCGACCGAAAAGCTTTCTTCAGGTTATAAGATCAACCGTGCAGCAGATAACGCAGCAGGACTTGCAATCTCCGAGAAGATGAGACGTCAGGTAAGGGGACTTACCCAGGCTTCTTCAAACGCACAGGACGGAATCTCCTGCGTACAGACAGCAGAAGGCGCACTCAACGAAGTACATGATATGCTTCAGAGAATGAACGAGCTCGCTGTTCAGGCTGCTAACGACACCAACATGACCACTGACAGAACCTATATCAAGTCAGAGCTTGATGCCCTTTCAGAGGAAATCAGCCGTGTCGCTACTACTACCACTTTCAACGAGCAGAGCTTACTTGATGGAAATTTCAAGGGCAAGAAGCTCCAGGTTGGTTCTGAAAATGACGTAGATCAGACTATAACCATCAGCATCGAAGCAATGAGCGCAGGCTCAATCGGCGTAGGTAAGAGCAATCTTGATGTTACCAGCAATGCTAACGCAAGAGCTACTATCGATCACATCAAGTCAGCAATGACCGCGGTCAGCACTCAGAGATCTGATCTCGGTGCAGTTCAGAACAGACTTGAGCACACCATCGCAAACCTTGACAACGTAGTTGAGAATACTACCGCAGCTGAGAGCCGTATTCGTGATACCGATATGGCAACCGAAATGGTTAAGTTCTCTAACCAGAACATCCTTCAGCAGGCAGGTCAGGCAATGCTTTCTCAGGCTAACCAGTCCAATCAGGGTGTTCTCAGCCTCCTTCAGTAATAACCGGATAAATAAATACATCAGAGGAGACCGAAAGGTCTCCTCTTTTTATCATTTTAGAAACAAATGTAAACAATTTGTAAATTTCAAAATTGGACTTAACTTTTTAATATTAAGTCCGATATAATGAGTGTAAGGCAACAGGAAAGTTCGGATGAGCGCGGATCTGAACATTCAAAAAGCCTGAAACAACTATCAAACCGCCGCAGGGAAGCGGCATCACACATTTCAAGGAGGAAATAATATGGTAGTACAGCACAATCTTACAGCAATGAACTCTAACAGAATGCTTGGTCTTACTCAGGGAACTCTTTCTAAGTCAACTGAGAAGCTTTCTTCCGGATACAAGATCAACCGTGCAGGCGATAACGCTGCAGGTCTCGCTATTTCCGAGAAGATGAGACGTCAGGTAAGAGGACTTACCCAGGCATCTACCAACGCACAGGACGGAATCTCCTGCGTACAGACAGCAGAAGGCGCTCTCAACGAAGTACACGATATGCTTCAGAGAATGAACGAGCTCGCTGTTCAGGCTGCTAACGACACCAACATGACCACTGACAGAACCTATATCAAGTCAGAGCTTGATGCCCTTTCAGAGGAAATCAGCCGTGTCGCTACCACCACCACTTTCAACGAGCAGAGCTTACTTGATGGAAACTTCAAGGCTAAGAAGCTCCAGGTTGGTTCTGAGAATGCAGACGATCAGACTATCACCATCAGCATCGACGCAATGAGCGCAGGCTCAATCGGTGTAGGTAAGAGCAATCTTGATGTTACCAGCAATGCTAACGCAAGAGCTACTATCGATCACATCAAGTCAGCAATGACCGCAGTCAGCACTCAGAGATCTGATCTCGGTGCTATCCAGAACAGACTTGAGCACACCATCGCAAACCTTGACAACGTAGTTGAGAATACTACCGCAGCTGAGAGCCGTATCCGTGATACCGATATGGCAACCGAAATGGTTAAGTTCTCTAACCAGAACATCCTTCAGCAGGCAGGTCAGGCAATGCTCGCTCAGGCTAACCAGTCTAACCAGGGCGTTCTCAGCCTTCTCGGCTAATAGCCCTTTTAAGACGAAAGTTTACAGTTCACGCGCTACAAGAGGAGACCGTAAGGTCTCCTCTTTTAATGCAAGGAAACCGGATATATGGTAATATTTCTATTATCTAAGAAGATGTGCGGAAGGTGAAAAAATGAGCAGAGTTTCTGTCATTATTCCTACATACAACAGAGCCGATAAATTGGATTATTCTGTAAAAAGCGTACTTGATCAGACTTACGGAGATTTTAAGCTGATCATTGTTGACGATTGCTCCAAGGACAATACCGAAGAAGTTGTAAAGGACTTTGGGGATGCCAGGATAATCTATCACCGTTTGGAAGTAAATAAGGGGGCTGCCGGTGCCAGAAACGAGGGCGTAAGATTAGCTGATACCGAATTTATAGCTTTTCACGACAGTGATGATAAATGGCTTCCGGATAAGCTTGAAAAGCAGATTTCATATATTGAGGCACATCCTGAGGTCGGTATGGTATACGGACGAGTAAGGGTTAATGATCCTGAGAGAACCTTTGTCTTTCCGGGTAAAGACATGGAAGGTGATCTCGAAGGCGATTTATATCCTTTTCTGCTTCAGAGAAATACCATCGACACACCCACTATGTTTATTAGAAGAGATAATTTCTTGGATGTGGGTGGTTTTGACGAAAGCTTAAGATGTATTGAAGACTGGGAATTTGTAATAAGGTTTTCGAATAAGTATAAGATAGGTTTTATAGATGATGTTCTGATAGATTCGTATGTATCCGCAAACGGTGTATCGAGAAACATCGGAGCATATTATAAAACCAGATGTAAGATGATCGCTATGCACAAAGAAAACCTTATACAACTCGGATTGTTTGATTCCGTGGTTATGGATGTTTTTTCCAGGGCGGAAAGTTCAGGGGTACTACCGCAGGTTCAGCAGATCATGATGAGTACATTATCGGGAAATTAAGAGGAACGGCGTCGTTCCTCTTTTTATTATATCTACTGTGTATATTCTGTCTATTTTCATCCCGATTTGTTCTATTTTTCTGTATTCGGTTGTAATAGAATTACCCTGCTATGAAAAACAGTAAAACCATCGAGATAAACGAAAATACTCCGCTGATGTTTTTGGCCGGCCCCATGTTCCTGGAGCTGTTCCTGAACATCCTTCTGAATAACGTGGATACGCTGATGCTCAGTCATTATTCGGAAGATGCGGTGGGCTCCGTGGGAAATGCCAATCAGGTAATGTTCCTGGTCATCATCATGTTCAATGTCATCGCAACTGCGACATCGGTTGTTGTGGCTCAGTATCTGGGCGCAAAACAGTACGAGAAGATGAACATGATCTACACCCTTGCTATGGGGGTCAACCTTGTATTCGGAATAATCCTCAGCGGTCTGCTTTGCCTTGTGGCGGGACCTTTGCTGGATCTGATCAATATAATGCCCGTGATGAGGGCAAATGCGATCCTCTACATTGATATAGTCGGTGGCGGCCTCTTCCTTCAGGCATGTTACAATGTCATGCTCCAGATCCTCAGGTGCAACGGCTATTCCCGCGTAGGTATGGTCATCTCCATTGTCATCAACGTGA
>JAEEXJ010000114.1 GCA_016291475.1 Lachnospiraceae bacterium
ATATCCCATGGGACTCTTCCTTATGAAGCAGTTTATGGAAGGTCTTCCTACTTCACTGATCGAGGCAGCCAAGATTGACGGAGCAACCGAGTGGACAGTATTTTCCAAGATCGTAATGCCTAATGTTAAGCCCGCATGGCTGACACTGATCATCTTCCTGGTTCAGTACCTTTGGAATAACAAAGCATCAACGGTTATCTATTCCGAGGAAATGAAGACATTGCCCTTCGCAATGCAGCAGATCCAGGCCGGCGGTATTGCCAGAACCGGTGAGGCAGCAGCGGTACTTGTTGTTTTGATGGTAGTTCCTATTGCAATATTCATATTCTCTGAGAGCCAGATCCTCGAGACCATGGCATCATCCGGATTGAAGGATTAACACTGATGAAAAAGCCCGTAACTTTTACAATCAAAAGAATAGGTGCACTTATGGCAGCTGCCGCATTGGGAATCATGTCTGTTCCCATGCAGGCACATGCTATGGAGCACAGAAGCTATACTTACATCTATGATTACTGGGGTGATGTTCAGGACACTCCCGATCTGTATGAGGTATTTAACGTATTCACCTCCGCAGAACTCGGACTGGATACCAGAATGAATAACCCCAACGGAATTACCGTAGCAGGAGATAAGGTTTATATCTGCGACACCGGTAATAACCGCATAATCGTTCTCGGAACAGACGATCAGGTTGGTCTTGTTCTTCTTGACGAATTCGATTCCATCAAGGGTGCTCCCGATAATAATCAGTTAAGCGGACCTACCGATCTTGCTGTATCGGAAGACGGAAACATCTTCATAGCTGATAAGGGTAATAACCGTATCCTTAAGGTGGATCCCGAGCTTCACTATCTGATGGAGTTCACTCTTCCCATTGACAGTGCATTACCTGCAGATACCATTTTCCTTCCCAATAAGGTAGTAGTTGATACCGCAGAGAGAGTTTATTGCATCTGCGACGGTGTTAACAAAGGTCTCCTTAAGTACGAAGCAGATGGTACTTTTGCAGGATTTATCGGAGCTACCAAGGCTCCTTACGATCTTCTCGATTATATCTGGAAGAAGTTCGCTACTCAGGAACAGATCGACCGTATGCCGGTTGATGTTCCTACCGAGTATAGTAACATCTACATGGATTACGAGGGATTCATTTATGCCAGCGTTCCCGTAGCTGATGCACAGGCACTCGATGACCTTAAGGTTGACTCCGTAAGAAGACTTAACCTTCTCGGAAACAACATTCTGGTTAACAACGGAAACTGGCTTAACTGCGGTGATATCTACTGGGGCTCCGCAGGCGGATATTCGGGACCTTCAATGTTCTCCGATGTAACCGCAATGGAAAATGACATTTATGTATGTCTCGACAGAAACCGCGGACGTCTCTTCGGATATGACGATCAGGGACGTATGGTCTTTGCTTTCGGCGGAAACGGTAATATGGACGGATATTTCAGACGTCCCATCGGTATCGACCATATCGGATATGACTTGCTCGTACTTGACTCTGCCGACTGCTCCATAACATATTTTGTTCTCAGCGATTTCGGCAAAGATATCTACGGTGCGATAGATAATTTCGATTCCGGCAAATATGAAGAATCCGCCGCACTTTGGCAGAAGGTTCTGGATATTGACGGAAATTACGATCTTGCATATATCGGTCTCGGACGTGCGTACCTTCGTCAGGAAAATTACGCAGAGGCCATGAAGTATTTCGAGATCAAGTATGACGATGATAACTGGTCCAAGGCTTTTAAAGAGTATCGTAAAGAATGGGTTCAGAGTCATCTGTTCATTACAGTTTTGGTATTGCTCCTTATATTCCTGGTTCCTCTCGGAATAGAGAAATTCAGAAATATGAAGATAGAGATTGCGACTTCCGATGTATTCAGATTCCCGGATCCCGAGGATAACATGACAAGGGCTGAGATCAGGGAATATCACAAGAAACAAAGACAGGAATACAGAGAAAGAGAAAAAGCCAAGAAAGAAGCACGTAAGCTCGCAAAGCTCAGCAGCAGCAACAGATAATTACGTAATAAGAGAAAAAACATGGAACAGACAACTGTTAAAGAAAAAACTATAGTAAGCGGTATCGCAGGGTGGTTTAAGAAGACCTTCGGTCCCAAATATTGGGATTCGCTTAAATTCTCTCTTTATTGTATAACTCATCCTCTTGACGGATTTTGGGATCTGACTCATGAGAAGAGAGGAACTTATGCGGCTGCAAATACGATACTGTTCCTTACGATCCTTGTAAGGATACTTGCCCTTAAATACACCAGCTTTGTCTTTATTCGGGTTTATTGGGAAGACATAAATATCTTTTTGTATATTGCCAGTATTCTTTTCCCGCTTTTGCTGTTTGTTATCGGAAACTGGGCTACTACCACGCTCTTTGACGGTAAAGGAAAGCTTGGCCAGGTTTATATAGGTACCTGTTATGCTCTTACTCCTTACCCGCTCATGCAGTTCCCTTTGATGATAATCAGTAACGTCATCACGGTTAATGAGTCACAGTTTTATACGGTTTTGGCTGCACTGTCACTCGTATGGTGCGGACTCCTCATAATAGCCGCAATGGGACAGATTCATGAGTTTTCCGGAGCTAAAAACATCCTGTTCATGGTATTTTCATTGTTTGCGATGCTGGTAATAATCTTCATATTGATGATCTTTTTCAGTATGATCACTCAGGCTCTCGGATATTTCTATTCACTTTACAGAGAATTCATGTTTAGGGTATAGCGTCCGGATCCGACCAATAGATTTAAAGAATACATTACAGCCTTACCGGAGTAAGTATGAGAAGAAGAAGTGCAGAACAAAAACAAGAAGCAAGAAATGAGTTGATCAAATTCCTGAAGAGTTTGATCGTGCCCGGTATCATTGCTCTTATACTGGCAGGACTCATCATCTTTGTTGTTACATATACGAACAAAGAAGAAGAGGCAGTGATAATTCCCGTCAATGCTTATGCGGGTGACGGCAGAGAGATAGTGTTGGAGAACGATCAGCTGGTATTGACCATGGATCCTGCCACCACATATTTCACCGTTAAAGTCAAATCCTCAGGCAAGGTATGGTACTCGGTTCCCGAAGATGTGGAAGAAGATACCATCGCAATGAGTTCTGAGAAGGGTCGTATCAGATCAACCCTGAATGTTACATACTCAAGTGAGATCGGATCCGAAGTTGCTTATAACAACTACGATTACAGTATCCAAAATCAGACATACGATGTTGAGAGCGACGGAGAGTCCATCACCGTACATTATTCCATCGGTAAGGTTCAGAAGGAATATGTCATCCCCATAGCTTGTACCGTTGAAGAGATGGAAGGTTATTGGGCAAATCTTTCTCAGGGTGATCTTAATATCGTAAAACAGTACTACAAGAAGTACGATATCAACGATCTCGGCAGAAAGGACGATCCGGAAGCACTCCTTGCGGCATATCCCGCACTTGCAGATCAGGTATTGTATGTACTTCGTGACACCGCAACCGATGCGATCAAATCAAAGCTTCAGAAGATATTTGAGGAATCGGTCGGATATACTTACGAAGATTTCCTCAGAGATAAAGAGTACCTTGCAGAATCCGAATCGGGAAGTGCTGCAGTTTACAATGTTGATGTTGTCTATAAGCTGGATGGAGGAGATCTTATAGTCGAGATGCCTTATTCGGCAATGCAGTTCCCCAAGGATAAGCCGATCCTGTCGGTTGATGTTCTTCCTTTCTTCGGTGCGGGCGGAACGGATGATGAAGGATTCCTCCTCATTCCCGAAGGCAGCGGAGCACTCATCAATTTCAATAACGGAAAGACTGCACAGAGTGTTTATTACGCGAATGTTTACGGATGGGACATGGCTCATGCAAGAGATGCTCTTGTTCATTCCACCAGTACCGCGTTCAGTACCTTCGGTATTTCCACCGGAAACGACTCTTTTATCTGTACTATAGAAGGCGGCGCTGCTTACGCGGCAGTTGAAGCGGACATCGCCGGAAGATTTAACAGTTACAACTCCGTAAATGCCGAGTATGGTGTTATCGAGAGAGAAGAGTACGATGTAGGATCGATTTCAAACAGCCGTATCTTTGCATTCCAGGAAAGCCTTCCCGATGAAGTAATGTCTCAGAGATATACATTCATCAATTCCGGAAGCTATATCGATATGGCTAAGGAATATCAGAATTATCTTCTCAAGAATTATGGAGATTATCTGGTAGCAAATACCGATACCTCAGCTCCTTGTTTTGTAGAAGTGGTAGGCGCAGTTGATAAGGTTAAGCAGATCCTCGGAATGCCCGTCTCCAGACCTCTTGAACTCACCACATATAAAGAAGCGTCGGATATGCTCACACAGCTTGATGCAGACGGTGTCGATAATATGATCGTCAGAATGACCGGATGGTGTAACGGCGGTGTCGAGCAGCAGATGCTCAAAGATGTGGATCCTATAATGGCACTTGGTTCCGGAAGAGATATCGGAAATCTCTGCCGCACCGTTCAGGATCAGGGCAATCAGATCTATCTTGACGGAATCGTTGAGTACGCATATGACTCCAATATTTTTGACGGATTCTTCGCTTACAGAGATTCATCCAGATTCATAAGCCGTGAGCTTTGCAAGCTTTATCCCTTCAGCCAGATCACATATGGCGACAGAGATGACCTTGATGCTCATTATCTGCTCCATGAGCAGCTCATCCTTAAGATGATGGATAATCTTGTTAAGGCAAATGAAAAGTATGGTGCAACCGGTCCTTCTTTCCAGGATGTAGGAACCGACCTTGCAAGTGATTTCTATAAGAAGAATCCCTATTCAAGACAGGATGCTCTTTTGGATCAGGCAGCAAGACTTCAGAGCTATCGTGACAACGGTCAGAGCATAATGATCCGTACAGGCAACACATATGCGGCGGTTTATGCAAACTGCATTACCGATATGGATCTTAAGGGAAGTGAATATACCATAATCGATGAGTTTATTCCTTTCTATGAGCTGGCTCTTCACGGATATGTGAACTACACCGGCGAGCCTGTTAATCTCTGCGGATCCGAAACCGATGAGATCCTTGCGTGTGCCGAGTATGGTGCCGGACTTAACTACACCATTATGGCAGACAGTGTAGAGAAGCTTCAGAAAACTCTCTATCCTCAGTATTACGGAGCTGCATTCGATTCCGTTCACGACAGGATGGTTGAGACTTATACCAGATTCAATAACGAACTCGGTCATACATTCAATCAGCAGATGGTCGATCATGACAATCTGAACCAGTATGTATCGGTTACCGTTTATGAAGACGGAACTAAGGTTTACGTCAATTACGGATACTCGGATTACACAGGAAATGGCGTTACCGTTCCTGCAAGAGATTACCTGGTTGTAAAATAAGGGCGATACGGAGAGCCTAAGATGAAGAAGAAATTAAACGGAAAAGTTAGCGGACTTGAAAAGAGAAGGGCGATATCAGGATATCTGTTTATCTCGCCATTTATCATCGGATTTTTACTCTTCATGGTAAAACCCTTTGTGCAGTCTCTGTATATGAGTTTCTGTGATGTTCAGGTCGGTGCGGGCAGTTTTAATCTTATCTATAACGGTCTGTACAATTATAATTATGCATTTAAAGTAGATCCGGATTATTCAAGACTCCTTATTGAAGGATTTACTCAGATGATCATTTACTCATTTGCGATAATGGTCTTCTCGTTCTTTGTAGCACTGGTACTCAATCAGGAATTCCATGGAAGAGCATTGGTAAGAGCGATATTCTTCCTTCCTGTTATTCTCTCGAGTGGTGTTATTCTCGGTCTCGAAACCGATAACTCGGTCATCGCTCAGATGCATGCTACCGTCGAAGATACCATGACCGGCGTAAGCGTTACCGCAGTTCTTGAAAACATTCTCAGAACAGCCGGAGTCGGAACAAGAGCATATGAGACAGTATTCGAACTCATAGATCATATTTACGATATCGCACTTGCTTCAGGAATTCAGATCATCGTATTCCTCTCCGGACTTCAGACTATTCCCAAGAGCATGTATGAGGCAGCATCCATCGAAGGATGTACCGCATGGGAAAGTCTCTGGAAAGTAACATTCCCGATGGTAAGCTCCATCTTCCTTGTAAACTGGGTTTATACCATCGTAGATTATTGTATGAGATCGGATAATGAAGTAATGGAGAAGATTACCGACACGATGGTCGATCAGCTCAATTACGGTTTATCCTCTGCTATGGCTTGGGTTTATTTTGCACTGACCATTGTATTCCTTGCCATCAGTTCATTCATCATTTCCAGGAGGGTATATTATTATGAGTAATGCTGCGGTGATGAGTGCTCCTGCAGATATGGGCAAGGCTAAATCCAAGGATAAGCCTAAGATGTCGGCACTTAAGAAAAAGAAGATAGCGGCTCAGATGGGTATAAGCTTTGTAAGGTTCATTCTTTTATTCGGACTTTGCTTCCTTATCATCCAGCCGATCCTTAATAAGATCTCCATAAGCTTTATGACTGAAGGTGATCTTTATGACCCCGTTGTCATAAATATCCCTGCTCATTTTACGACAGAGAATTATCAGCTTGCTGCCAAGATAATGAATTATAAGCTGGCTCTTAAGAATTCATTTATCACATCTCTTACCATTGCACTGCTTCAGGTTGTTGTCTGCACATTGGTAGGATACGGATTTGCAAGATATGATTTCCCTTTCAAGAAGTTCTGGTTCGGATGTGTTCTTCTGATGATCATCATCCCTCCCCAGGTTGTATCCACTTCGCTTTACCTTCACTTTAAGTTTTTCGATTTCTTCGGATTGATAAAACTTATTACCGGTTCGGAGATCAACCTGAGAGGCTCGGTACTTCCTTATTACATGCTGAGTGCGGGATGTATGGGACTTAAGAATGGTCTGTATATTTACCTTATCAGACAGTTCTTCAGAAACATACCCAAGGAATTGGAAGAGGCTGCATATGTTGACGGATGCGGAACTCTCAAGACATTCATCATCATCATGCTTCCCGATGCTAAACCGATCCTTACTTCATGCTTCCTGTTTGCATTTGTATGGCAGTGGACTGACGGATTCTATTCCAGAATGTTCCTCGGAAATATGAAACTTGTAAGTACATCCATATCGACTATCGTTGATTCGCTTTCCGATTACATTATGAAGTCCCTCGGATTACAGACAGGTACTGTATCAACAGCTTATGCAAACTGTATTCTTGCTACCGGTACTCTGATGATAATCATGCCTCTTATAATCCTTTATCTCTTCGCTCAGAGAGGATTTGTAGAGTCACTTTCACAGACCGGAATCAAGATGTAAAATTGGACAATCCGCGAAAAAATGTGGTATAATTTTTCGTGGGTTTACAGCCCGATATATATCCGCAATAAAGCGGGGAATATATATTTTTTATCAGACCTTTACAGGTCAAAAGGAGGATTATGAAGAGAAAGTTTTTGAACCAGATCATTGCTGTCGGCGCAACTGCTGCAATGGTCGCAGGAATGGCCGGATGTCAGAATGGCAACACTCCCGTTGAGCCTCAGCCTACCGACACTCCCGCTACTCAGGCTCCCGATGACGGAGGTACCACCGATCCTGTTGAGCCCGTAAGTGAGTATGAAGTTCTTACTCATGCTGACGGATCAGCTATCGATCTCGGCGGTGTTGAAATCTCCATCGTTAACTGGTGGTCAGGAGATCCCTCAGATCCCGTTAATGATTACGAGGAAGCAATGTGGGATTATCGTGAGTGGTGTCAGGAGACTTACAACTTCACCGTTAAAGAGACCACTGAGTACGCAGGCGGATCACTTACTTGGAACGATTGCATCCAGCAGTTCACTGACTACGTAACTTCCGGCGGAGATGACAACTACTACGTATTTACCGGACGTATGTGTGCAGCAGCTACCACCGCTGTTTCATCCGGACTTATGTATGATCTTTCCACCATCGAGTGCCTTGATTTCAAGTCAAATCCTATCTTCACCAGAAACCAGGTTGATGAGTTCTTTGCATCAGGTGACAGCGTATATACCATGTATGCTACCAGCAACGGATTCGCAGAGCCTCGTGAAGGAATTTACTTCAACAAGAGAGTTCTTGAGGATGCAGGTATTGATCCTGAGAGCATCTATGATATGCAGGCTGCAGGAACCTGGACTTGGGACGCTTGGACCGAGCTCATGGAGAAGGTTCAGAGAGATACCAACAACGATGGTACTCCCGATGTATTCGGATATACCTGTAACTATGATGATGCTGTTGAAGAGTTCGTACTTTCCAACGGTGCATCTTTAGTAAAGAATGAAGCATCAGGACTCAGAGTTGCATTTGATGACGCTGATACCCAGGAAGCTCTTAACTTCTTCCAGGATTGCTGCGCTAACTACGATGCACACCTTTACTATCCCGCTGATGCAGCTTGGGACTTCTACAAGACCGATTGGCTTACCGGAAACACTGCTTTCTACATCGGACAGTGGTGGGAGCATGACAACGTAAGAGGTATCGGAGAAGATGGAAGATCTCTTGAGGATGAAGTAGGATTCGTATCCTTCCCTGTTGGACCTTCTGCAGGAAACAACTTCACCACTTATGCATCTGATAACCTTTACTACATCCCCGGATGCTATGATGCAGATAAGGCATTTGCTTGCGCATTCGCTTATATGTGCTTCTATGGCGATACTCCCGGATATGAAGATTTCATCGAGAGCCTTGACGGAATCAAAGCCGGTTCCTATGCATTCTTCGATGATACCAGAGCAGTTGATGAGTCTATCGTAAGAATCATCAAGACCGCTGGTTATGAGCCCGCTGAGTCTGTTCCTCAGGTTGATATCGGACCTCAGTTCAGACATCATGTAGGTGTTAACGTTGCAGAAGGAACTATCAATG
>JAEEXJ010000115.1 GCA_016291475.1 Lachnospiraceae bacterium
GTAATTATCCGTCATCATCATAAGTGCCAGGCCGTGGGTGTATATTACCATATCCCTTACGGCTTCGCTGATAAGTTTCGGGGAAACATCGTATTCTTTGGACAGAAGTTTAAATGCATGCTCATCAAATTGGAATTCAAAAATACTTTTTCCCTCATAAGGATCTTCCCCTATTGTTTCCATGGGATCGTCAACACTTATGAATTTGAATACATGCGGATGGTCGCAGGCACCGGACAGATACATCTTACCGGATATGAAGAATGCTTCTATCGCATCTTTCCCTTTCATAGCTTCTGCCATTGGGCCGAAAAGCTTATTACCCGCATATCTCATCAGTTCTTTTTTCAGTTCATTCATGCTTCCGAATTGCCAGGAAATCGGCTGAGTTGAACATCCGAGAGCCGCCGCTATGGACTTGATGCCCACATTTCCTATGCCCGACTCATCCAGAATCTCATATGCGGCTTCCAATATCATCTCTTTGGTAACTTTCGTTTTTCTGCCCATGCTTTTATCCTTAGGTATAAGGTCTGTAATCAAGCGGTTTCGTGCATCCCAGACTTTCTGCGTCTCTTATAAAACTTTTTCTCACCGCGGTCCTGAAAAAGAAACCAACCATAAATCTTACGGGAGCAGGGAATAATTCAGGTCCCGTAAACGCCTTGCACTTTTCCGAATTGAAATTTCCGCAAGCGGAAAACTCTCTACCCATCTCTGCGTAAGGACTTGTTGCTTTTTCCCTGTTTTCGTCATTTAAAAATCTTATCTCAAAATTTCCGCCTTTGCAAAGAGTTCCGCCATATTCACATCCCAGGTACCCTGCAAGTTTTTCAAGATATGCTTCTCCGCACCTCAGCTGAATTCCTTCCGCAAATCCGCTCTGAAGTATGAATGAAATCTTCGCATTACCTGATTTTGGTGTCAGTGTTTCCAGAAATTCCATCAAAAGTCCGGGAATACATTCTACATAGAGAGGAAGCGCGATCAGGATATTATCGCTTTCATCATATGCTTTTCGTATATCATCCCAGGACTGTCTGTCGGATATTTCGTACAGATCAAAGGTATCGCCCTTTTCACACATACCTTTTGTAAACTCATTAAGGATCTTGTCGGTATTACTGTATTTCTTGATTCTGGGGCTTCCGTTTATTATCAGCACATGCATGATACCGCCTCCTTTATCTCTTTTGCACCGAATACTCCGAGGGATTTGCTCTCCAGATTAAGCGCCGCTCTTTCAACCCATCTCTCCATAAACTCTTTGTCTCCCTCACCTTTCACGATCAAGCCCACATCAGCATTATTATCGTATCTGGAAATATGCCTCATCTGGCCGCCTGCGAATTTGAGGTTCATGGTCAAAACAGGAAGGATCCTGTCAAAAACATTCTTTCCCTTGTGATCGATAAATCCCAGCGCAGTATCCGAGATTACCCAGTACTGATCCGCATGAATGAGCTTCTTTAAAATGATCTCATAATCATCTTTTACCGCACATTCTCCCGGTGACTTAAGCCAGCAATAATTGCATCCTATACAGTGACTTATCTTAAGCGAACCGGCTTCAACTATATCAACTTCAATCTTCCGAGCTTTGGCATACCCTCGTAATTCTTCCGTTACCGATGTATCCGAAGTCGTATTGACTACAAGGATCATGATTTTCCTCCTACACTTTAAAATAATATAAAGGTGTTTATATAAACATCTTTATATTATATTTTATCTGTCCGTATGTCAACATACAAAAATACCCTCCTTACCGAACTTTCGGTAAAGAGGGTATATAACTTTCCCTGTGTTTTGCCTGCTCTATTTTATTCCGCTTCCGGTCCATGTCAGAAAGGTTTTATATCCGAGCTTTGAATACCATCCCGTCTCATAGGTATAATGGATATAACTGTAATCATACATTTCTTCACGCAGTATCTGTGTGACATTTTTTACCATGGTAAGTCCGATGCCGAGATCACGGTATTCAGGTAATGTTCCGACACATCCCGGACCTCCGATCTTACGATTCTTACCGTCCATAATATGTTCACCGAAATCCTGGATCATGCAAAAGGACGCTATCTTACCATCAACATATCCGCAATAGATCCTGGCATTTTCGGAGAAAAAATCCACCCAATGCGGAACCACTTTTGCGACCGCCTCTTTAAGAACATCCATATCTCCTTCATAGTAACCGAATGATACATTCCCGGCAAAATTCTTCACATAAGCATCTGTATCAAATTCCCGCAATTCAAGCAGCATCTCGGAGGCGGGTTCATTATCCGGAACATTTTTTACATAGTCACGTTCAAAATACCCCGGATGCATTTCGTTAAACAGCTTGGCATATTGATCTTTGGTCATATTATTCTCCTCTGGAATAGGATTTGTATATAGTATTAAAGGTTCCCTGTATCACCGGATTCGAAACAAACTCCTCTACTGTAATATCGCCCTCTTTGGTCAGTATTTTTCCATCCGTTTCATTGAGATGAGTGATGAAAAGGGAAGCTTTGGTCTTTTCTATGCCGCCTTCATTAAGATCATCCAAAACAGGGTGGATGAATTCATCTTCACCTCCGTGCCTCGCGTATCTGATACTGCCCTGCCATGAGTTATGAACATTTGTTATATCCGGCGACGTAATTCCGATTTCTCCGGGTGTACATTCATAAGGCAAAGGGCCTGCTCCGTGCCTTGTCACATAACTTCTTGTAATGTAAACCGCTTCACTCAGCTCAAGCCCGTACTTTTTAAGTATTCTGCATGGATTGTAAAGCCCGGTTCTGGATGCGGTAACATGGGGAGCATATTCTTTATTTTCCGAATCAAGCAAAAGTCCCTGACCGTTTTCAAACAGCAACTGCTCCTTGCCGGTGAAAAGTTTTTCAGCATCTTCGCATATGGTGACATACTGTTCCGCATTCTTTTTGGCCTGACGGATCCAGTTGACAAGAACCTCTTCCGATGAGAGCATATCGTACAATTCCCGCGTTTCCGAAGAGGATATGCTCCTCGTAGAAATTCCGAGAAGCGAAAGTCTGGGGCTTATATAATCTCTTCGCAAATCAGAAATCTTCTTAAGAAGATCATCCTCGCTCAGTCCCAGAATATCTGTCACCGTGATGCCAAAACCCGCTCCGGTCCTCAGATCACATTCGTTGATGCCCATTCCGCAACTGCCGTGTCTGTTATCACCGCGTGACAATTCAAGCAGCATATTTACCAAAATGTCATCTATTATCGCAAGCGAAGTTCCGGAGTCACAGTATATCTTGGGGGGAATCCCGCTCAATTCCTTAAACTCTTCTATCTCCTCGCCAAGCTTATACAGATCGGGGTAATAGGAATCAGCCCAATATGTATCCGCCATACGAAAAGAGCCCGCCGACAATTGATGGAAAACAAACCTTTTGCCTTGTGTTTCCACCGTATGCCCGGCCTGGGCTCCCCCGTTATGCTTTATTACGAGAGTGCCCGGGATCTTGCAGCAAAAAAAATCTGTCGCAAGTCCCTTGCCCTCATCGCCGAATCCTTTTCCGATGATCGCCCGGATATTTTTCATGATCAGAAGAAAAGTCCCTTCTTGTTACTCTTTATGGCAAGTTCGCTGAGTGCGCGCTTTACTACGGGAAGCTTCGCATCGGGCCACTGCTTAAGAGTCTCTTCAAGTGTCATTCCACCGGTCATCTGGATCGTGCTGATAATGATCTCGGGAATTGCATCGATCTCATCGGTTCTGATAACCATTGTGTGTCCCGGAAGAAAGCTTACGATATTCTTAGCCTTTGCGAATCCATCATCGAGGAAAAGATGGAAGATCTCAAACTTCTCCTCCGCAGCCTTTACGATATCCGTAACTTTCATATTTACCTTTTCACCGAACACTCTCTGATACAGCACAGGAAGATTACCGGGATCGCCCTCTTTTCTGCAGTCCGCACTGTCACCTATGGTGAAAATAAAACCTTTCTTCTTTCTCTTTTCGAAATTATCAAGAGAAGTATGCTTTGCCGCAAAATACCACAGAAGATTTGGAACAACTCTTCCGCTTCCTGCATTTTCAAGCCACAGATCAAGGAGCTGCTCCGCAATCCTGATGTCCGATTCAAACTGTGTTACCTGAAGAGGTGAAGCATCATCGATATCACCGTATGCGGCAAACATAAGAGCGGGATCTTTGACCGCATTTGTTGAATAAAGTTTCATCATAGTCTCGTTAAGAGATTCCTGTGCAACCATCTTAGCCAGATAACCCATGGAACCCGTAACGTCAAGCCCGAGGATAATGGGCAGTGATTCGGGATGATCTTCCGAATCCCTGGCTTCTCTTGTCTGAATAAATCTCGGATCGAATCTCTGATCGCAGGAAGTGCTCTTAAATATCTCTGTTTCGCTTTTTGCGTTTGAGATGTTTCTGCTGTTTCTGAGTTTGTTCCAATCCGCTGCAGTGTAACTACCTCTACCCATTTTGTCCTCCTTAACTCAGTTAAAAGTTCACGTTCATATGAGCAAAACGTCTTCCGCCGAAGCCGTTTTCGATTACTTTATCCCATTTTTCAAAATCGTCGTACGCATCCTGAGAAACTCCGCTTTCCAAAAACTTTATCATTTCTTTCGGAGCTTCACCCTTATGTATTCCGAGTATCTTAACGGCAGTCTGCCTCAGCGCCTTAAGATCGGGATTTCCGAATGCCGTATTCACCGCTCTGATCTTTGAAGCGCTCCACCAGTGCCCCATAAGAACCGCATGATGATTGAAAGGATTGATCCATATCGATTCTTCGGATATTCCTCCGTGGATCAGATCGCTGTAATTCAAAACACAGCACATATTTTCAAGTCTTGAAACGATCCATGCAACATGCTCCGGAGACAGACTGCCGAACATAGGCAGAGGGAACAGATTATCCGATCTGGCAAATGCCAGCATAATTCCGCCGCCTTTAAGATCGTACTGTCCGTTTAATCTTGGGAAGCATTCATTAAGCCCTTTTACATCCGCCGGCGGAAAAGAAAGCATACCTATACCCGAAAGCATTTTATCCGCAAGATCTCTGTCACTTCCGTTCAAAACGTACAGTGCATTATTCTTGGTCAGATATACTTTCGCAGGGTCGTCATCGAATGAATACAGATATCTGATTGTAACGGTTTCGCCGTCTGCTGTTTCAACCTGAGTTTCCTCTGCATTATCCCAAAGGTAATCCTCAGTCTTCTTACCTTCCGCTTTTTCATCATGGATTCCGCGAAGGTAATTCAGCATCTGCTTTCTGAATTCCCTGTATCCGATTAGTTCCTTGTCAGCAAAAAAGGATTTACCGCCGCAGTATTCGCAAACAATAGCTCCGCTGCTGTCAACAGACATTTCACCGCCACAGTTTTTACATTTGAAACTGATCATAGCATTACGCCTCCGCAATGAAAATTATACCATTATGAGATCAGAGTGCCAATGAGACCGGCGTCCCAATTATCGTCTAAAAATCCGTAAGTTCGTATTTACCGGGCTTGCTTCCACTGTCTATTATCAGAAACGCATTATCATTGGAATCATAGGACATATACTTAATCTCAGTTTCGGATCCGTACCATGAATCCATCCTTATAACATTATCATCGCACAAATAAATATAGTATCCTTCACCTCCGGATAAAACCCTGTAAGGTCCCAGATCACTGTGATAAATATACACATCAGTAAACTTAGTCTCATCGGAATCATCCTTAATACCGATAAGAAGCTCATTTAATCCGTCTCCGTCAAGATCTTTCAAAAGATAACCGAAGGAATTGCCGGTATCTTTCATCTCATCACTGATGAACAATTTGGGATCTTCATTTGCCCATCCGCTTTCAAAACCCTCTTTGTAATAATCCAGTGTGGGTTCATACCAGGTGGCGGGCTTTGGTGAAAATGAACATCCGCTGATCAGCAAAGCCGATATGGTCAAAATGGCCGTACATATATGCATTCTTTTCATTTGCAAATCCTTTCCATGATCATTAACACTACAAGTATTATTTTATCATAAACCAAATATAAAAAAGGTATAACAAAAGAAGCTGTACCGCCCTTCTGGCGATACAGCTCATATACTCCAATTCGGTATTTAGTTTACCAAGGTCCTTTTTGATAAGACAGCTTATGCTGAAATAATCTCACTGACCACATCAGTTAAACTTAAAGATTTTTTGTGCGATCTTATAGCACTCTACAGAAACCTTTCGTCCTCCTCTTCCGGGAAGATTCATGGCATTTCCGGGAAGCCCGCCTCTGAGATAAGCCCACAGATGCTTATCACGGCTCTTTATATAAGCCCACAGCTTCTGCTTCTCCTGAAGACTGTCTTCGGTATTTTTTTTGATAAGCAGTATGGAAGAGATTGTAGTGATGATCTCGAGATAATTTCTCATATACTTATATCTCTTCTTGTCCTTAAGAGCCTGAACTTTATTATCAACCAGATAATCAATCATCAGGTAATTGACCCTGAGCTGCTGATCGATCCTGGAGATCATGATCTCCTCGTTTACAGACTGATCCTCACGTCCGATGTAATATCTGTAGAAATTTACATCCAGATAATACATCTTCTCAACATGAAGAAGAGGCTCATAAACATAGAGATTATCCACATAGAAAGTGTGCTCGGGAAGGACCATTCCGGAATCTCTGAGAATCTGTGTTCTGTAGATTGCGGAATGCATCAGGATATAATGTCCCTTTGAAAAATGGTGACAATCACTCCAGGTAAAGATCTGGTCCTGAGGGAACATCCTGTGGAAATGAATTACTTTCTTTCTCTTCTCTCCGTCTTTTTCGTAGACATAGTTGCTGATGAGAAGATCCAGTTTTTCGCCGCACATAACCAGCTCTTTGAGTTTTCCGAGGATTTTTGCATATGCGGACTTCTTAACCCAGTCGTCAGAATCAACGACCTTAAAAAAGAGTCCGGTCGCATTCTGGATGCCTGTATTTACCGCACCGCCGTGTCCCTTGTTGGGCTGGTCTATTGCACGGACTATTCCGGGATACTTCGCCTCATATTCTTTGGCAATCTCTAGCGTGTTGTCCTTGGTAGAACCGTCATTTACTACCAGGATCTCGACATCATCCCCGCCGGGCAGAAGCGACTCAATCGCTTTTCTCATATACGCCGCGGAATTATAACAGGGAATGGTTATCGTCAAAAGCTTCATAACGTAAATCTTGGCCCCGAAGGGGCGTCTCCTTATAATAATTGTGCGAAATCAATTCTAAATCTTTATCCGTAAAAAGTACAGCAAAACACTTCAGAAGCGCTAACCGTCAGCTCCAATTTTACCGCCTTTATATGGAACTCTGGCGGAAGGCACCTCCTCCGATGCGGGATCGGTATGAACGGAATGATCGTCAAAAAAGATCTGGGCCCCGAATGCCTTAAGTATCTCTTTCTTCTCAACACCGCCAAGGAAAAATGCCTCGTCAAGTCTGACATTCCAGCTTCTGAGTGTCTTAATGACTCTTTCATGAGCAGGTGCACTTCTTGCGGTAACAAGAGCGGTGCGGATGGGACATTCTTCCCCGTATTTGCTCCTGATCTGAGTCAGTTTCTTCAGGAAACTTGCAAAAGGTCCTTCCGCAAGTGGATTATCAGCATTGATTTCTTCGTTTTCTTCGAATGCTTTAAGTCCCTTCTCTTTATAGATAACCTCAGATGCATCATCAAATAAAACCGCATCTCCGTCGAATGCTATCCTGATGGATCCGTCGGTCGCACCTGGATATGTATGATCCGTGATGATCATGCCGGCCGCGATACCACTGTTTATGGCGTTCTGGACATCATCTTCATATGCCGAGAGAAACAGATCCGTTTTAAATGCTTTCAGGTAAGGAGAAAGTGAAGATCCGCTGGCAAGAACGGCCCTGGTTATCTTAAGTCCGTAATGCTTGATGGAGTTAAAAACCCTGAGGGAGGTATTCGTGGAATTTCTCGACATTATGATAACCTCTACAAGGGGGTTATCGGGATCTTTATCATTCAGCGAAAGAAGGCTCTTGATAAGCGAAAAACCCGGACCCGGTTCAAGAATATCTTTCTCATGCTCGAACTGATAGGACTGGTATGCATCCAGGCCTTCTTTTTCGAATATTTCGTTTTCTCTGGTAAGATCAAAAAGAGCTCTGGACGAAACTCCTATGACCATTTTATCTTCAAGTGCGTATGCCATAAGCCCTCCTTGGGGCCGTACAGTGTCGTCACTTTCTGAGTCTTTCTCCTTCATACTTGCCCAGTATAAGAAGTGATTCGCGAAGAGACAGATACTTGGTACGTACATCTCCTTCGGGAAGTTCCACATCACAGGCTGTAGCCATTGTGATCAGCATCTCATCCGTAAGTCTGTGATTAAGGGATGCAAGAATATGCAGTCTGTCTGCAGAACTCTTCGCATCGAGGAAATCCTCAACCTCGGGATCAAGTCCCTCCGTTCCGGATTCTTCAGCCTTCTGAGTAGATGCGGGCTGAACCGGAGCATGTGAAGCTACTTGCCTTCCCTGCCCGGACTCTACCTTTTCGAATCTCATATCCTGAGTCGCATCGGGATATTTAACCTTATCCACGGGCGAGAGGAAATTGACCACCGGTCTGGCCCATACCTTGGACGGATCCTCTTCGGATCTGTAGATCACAAGTCCCTCTGAAGTCTCGGTATGCTGTGCTATGGTGACGATCCTGTACAAACCGCCTTTAAAATGTCTGTAAAG
>JAEEXJ010000116.1 GCA_016291475.1 Lachnospiraceae bacterium
TCCTGTTTGGGAACAGGATTTTTGTGGCTGCAATTTTTAATATTGCCCTTCAGATCATTGCGGTCCTTTTCGGTTTTGCTGCATTTCGCAAGATGCTGGGCATGATTCCTGCCCTTATGTTTGCCGGATTCTGGACCATTTCCGGATTCTCGGTTCATGAAGCACTTACTTTAAGCTCCAGAAATCTTGAATTTCTGCTTATCTGTATCACTCTTTTTGCGATTTCTTTCGCAGTTCCCGCAACCCGCGGAAAATTCTTAAGTTACCTGATATCCGGCATACTCACCGCAGTTTGTATTTATGGCGATATATGCGGACTTGCACTTATTCCTTTTATCTTCGGTATTCTTTTTAACTCCGTGGGTGAAGAGGAGGAGTTTTCACTGAGATTCAGGAAGATGCTTTTTGCACTGATCTCCGTTGTGTTTGGATTTGTTGTACTGATCTTTGTTGACTCGTTTATGAGTTCATCAAATCCCGCAAATATTCTTGGCAGCATCGGAAGGCTTTATACTCCTTCGGGCAATATCTCACTGGGATTCTCTTATATGACTTCCTACGGAGAAGTTACCGTACTTGCTGTTTTGGGAGCACTTAGCATATTTGCATGTTTCCTTTCATTCGATGATTCAAGATCCATACTTACGCTTTCCGCTATCGTGATAATCCTGATAAATAACTTAGGACTTACTTATCTGGAGAATGACGGAAGAGAAGTGTTTTTTATGATCTGCGCACTTCTTGCAGGTGTTTCTTTCAGAGAACTGTTCCCTGATAAGATTACAGGTGATGTATTCAAAGCAAGTGCGGAGATGTATGACAACGAAGTTGCCGTTCCTGAAGCAGGATATGTTCCCAAGAAACTTGATTCAGGAAACTTTTCCGCAGATGACATGGATGCACTTGAAGCGGGATCTTTCGAGGCTGCACCTAAGGCTGCAGAAGAGCAATCCCATGATGATGCACCTTCTCAGGAACTTACTCAGCCCGATCTCAATCAGGGATTTGATTCCGTAAATATATCTACACCGAAGCCGCAGGCAGCGCAGGGATCTGCAACTGCAGGAATCAATCTTGCACCTCCCGTTGTTAATTCGGCTGATTATATGACACCCGGCGTAAGGAATATTCAGCCTTTGAGCGATTCTTCACAGGTCGGTCTCAATAAGTCTCAGGAACCTGTTATTCAGACTCCGCCTCCTCAGGGCGTGGGTGGAGCACTCGGTGTTCAGAAGGATGAGACAGTAACGGCTCCCACACAGAATATCGGTGTAGCACTTAAGGATTCACCCGAAAATGAAGGTTCTTCCAATGCAGCAGAGGGTGATAAGAAAACTTCAGCTTATGTTCCTTACAAGAAGCCTCAGTTAAGACCCGAGTACAGAAGAAGACCCGGTGCATGGGCTCAGCAGTACGCTGAAAGAACCAAACTTGCCGAGAAGGAAAAAGCTGTCGATGCTGCAAAAGCAGAAGACATTAAAGTACCTGAAAAAGAAAAGACTGCCCAGCAGCCTGTCCATAAAGAGTCTGTTAAGGAGCAGCCTCATGTACCCGAGGTTGCGGCAAATGGTGCTGTGATGCTGGAAAACCCCATTCCTCATCCCGCACGTAAAACAGAACATCATCCCATGGAATATGATGTTGATCTTACGAACGACAAGATGGATTACGACATCAAGATCTCGGATGATGATGATTTTGATATTTAAAGGATTTATCGTTTAAATGGCATCACGTAACAATGTTAACAATTCAAGATCTCCTCAAAGAAGACCTTCTTCATCCGGCAGAAATGCGGGCAACGGATCACGTCAGGGAAACAGATCTTCATCTGCATCCCGCGGACGTTCTCCCAGAGAAGAGTACGACGATGACGGATCTTCAAGGATTCTTGTATCGGTGATAGTCGCCGGAGCGGCAATTTTCCTTACGCTTTGTGCATTCGGAACCTGCGGATCTTTCGGCGATACCATCGCTTCGGTACTTTTCGGTGCTTTCGGTTTTACCGGTTTTATCGCACCTGTATTTATAGCCGGAATGGTCTTCTGGTACATGTTCTTTAACGAATCTGACGAGATTCTTCCCATCAGGATGACCGGTGCTTCAGCTTTGTTTTTGATTTTCGGTATTTTTGCCGACATGGCAGGTAAGGTATCAAAATCCATGGCGGAATACAATACCGGTGAGCTGTACAAACTTTGCGCCGAAGGTAAAAAGGGCGGCGGTGTTATCGCAGGAAGCCTTTCCTATGCGCTGAATAAAAACATCGGAACCGCGGGTTGCATAATAATATGTCTCCTGGTTCTTGTACTCAGTCTTTTCGCGATTAACAGACAGTTTTTTACTAATCTGTTTAAACAGATCATCCTGAACGCATCCGACCGAACCGGAGAGTTCATAAACAATCAGAAGGACAGAAGAGAAGAAAGACGCCTTGCGCTTGAAGAAAGTGAAAGACTTCCCGAACTTCCCGACAACTCTTCGGGCGGAGAGCTTATTCCTTATGAAGGCGAGCAGGACGACGGCCCCAGAGAGGCTCTTACCGTAACCGAGAAAATGCGCAAGGAGCGCGATTCCAAGAAGAAGGATACACTTTCTGCAGTATCGGACGGTCTGGAGAATTGGAAAAACAATTTTAAAAAGCGCACCGAAGAAGAAAGGCTTAAGAAGGAAGCCGGCAGGAAGGTAAAGGAAGAAACCGAGGATGCCAAAGAAATCCTGGTTGCGCGTAAAGCTCCCGAAAGAAGATCCATGTTTGATGAACATCACACGGGCGAGATGCACGAGATGAGTTATCGCGAGTATGAGCCTGAAGATGATGCTGAAGAATATGAGGAAAATGACGCAAGGGGTACGTGGTATGATCCCGCAAAGCGTCCCGGAGCATCATCTTCCGCAGCTGCCGAAGAATCATATGATGATACCGGATCCTTTGAAGATAACGAGCCTTCTTTCGAGAGAGTAAAGGTAAATTCGGATCATAAGATCAGAGTTACCGGAGCACATGAAGAATATGTTCCCGAAGATGCGGACACAGAGATTCCCGACATGCCCGCTCCTCCGGAATTTAAAAAGACAGTTCAGGCACCGGACAGTGCTGCGGAGAATTCCACGGAAAGCATTGCGCCTGCATCCGTTCGTAAGGCTCCCGTTAAGAGAAATGCGAAATTTGTCTACAGAGCCCCCAGTCTTGATTATCTGAAAAAGAGCGGATCATCCAAGAGGGATGCTCAGGCTGAGATACGGGATGTTCAGAGTAAACTTATTCAGACGCTTGCATCATTCGGTATAGAAGCCGAGATGGGTGAATACAGTCAGGGACCTACAGTCACCAGATATGAGTTCACCGTAAGTCAGGGAACCAAGCTTTCAAGAGTCGTCGGTCTCTCGGATGAGATCAAGATGGCACTTGCTGCTACGGATATCAGAATTGAAGCACCCATTCCCGGAAAGAGTGCTATCGGAATAGAAGTTCCCAATTCTTCCGCAACTGCGGTTTTCCTCGGAGATCTGTTATCCAGCATGGAATACAAGAAATCCAAGGACCCTCTTTCTTTTGCCGTAGGCAAAGATATCGAAGGAAAAACTGTTGTTGCAAACATAGCAAAATTCCCCCATGTACTTATAGCAGGTACTACGGGTTCCGGAAAATCGGTATGTATAAACACACTTATCCTGAGTATTCTTTATAAGTGTTCGCCTGAAGATGTTCAGCTCATAATGGTTGACCCCAAGGTCGTTGAGCTGAAGGTTTATAACAGGATCCCACATCTTCCCTTTGATGTCGTAACCAAGCCCAAGGCTGCATCCGAGATGCTTAAATGGTCCGTCAAAGAGATGGAGAGAAGATACAGGGCTTTTGCGGACCGCGGCGTCAGAGACATTGAAGGTTATAACCAGTATGTAGAAGATGTAAATGCGGGCAGAAGAGAGCCTGAAGAGTGTGACAGACATGAAGAGACGGAATCACTTGCTCCAGCTCTTCGCAAGATGCCAAGGGTAGTCATCATAATCGATGAGCTTGCCGATCTCATGATGGTTGCCGCTAAAGAAGTCGAGGAGTCGATATGTCGTCTTGCTCAGCTTGCAAGAGCGGCGGGAATGCATCTTATCGTTGCAACCCAGCGTCCTTCAGTTGATGTCATCACAGGACTGATCAAAGCAAATATGCCCAGCCGCATAGCCTTTGCCGTATCCAGCGGTGTGGATTCAAGAACGATCCTGGATTCCGTCGGTGCGGAAAAACTCCTCGGTAAAGGAGACATGCTGTTTTACCCTCAGGGAAAGATGAGACCCGAAAGACTTCAGGGTGCATTCGTTTCCGACGAAGAAGTATCCAAGGTTACCGGTTATCTGAGAGGCATCAGTTCGGATCCCGCATTCCACAATCCTCTTGAAGGAGCGGACGGAATAAACGATCTGAAGAAGACCATCATAGATATTGAGGCCGGAAATGAGTCCGTTGTAACGAATAATTCATCATCATCGGGATCGTCCGGTTCTTCGTCGGTATTCGGAGATGAGCTTTTACCCGAAGCAGGAAGATATATCATCAGAAGCGGTAAAGCTTCCATCGGATATCTACAGAGAGTATTAAAGATCGGTTTTAACCGTGCGGCCAGGATCATGGATATGCTTGCGGATTACAGCGTCGTAGGTCCCGAGCAGGGAACAAAACCCAGAGAGATACTTATGACGGAAGAAATGTTTGAAGCATTTCTGGCATCACAGGAAAAATCGGAATAATAAAATTTGAGGCAGGATGAAAAAATGAAATCAGATATTGAAATCGCTCAGAGCTGTGAAATGCTCCCCATTACCGAGGTTGCTTTAAGAAGCGGCATTGACCCCGAATCATTGGAGCTCTATGGAAAATATAAGGCCAAGCTTACCGATGAGAGCCTTAAGGAGATCGAGGGTAACAAGAACGGAAAGCTTATTCTTGTGACCGCTATCAATCCCACTCCCGCAGGAGAGGGAAAGACAACCGTTACTGTAGGTCTCGGAGAAGCTTTTGCCAAATTAAACAAAAAAGCGATCATCGCTTTAAGAGAGCCTTCACTCGGACCTTGCTTCGGAATAAAGGGAGGTGCCGCAGGCGGCGGAATGGCTCAGGTTGTTCCCATGGAGGATCTTAATCTTCACTTTACCGGTGACTTCCATGCGATCACCGCAGCCAACAATCTTCTTGCAGCACTTCTCGATAATCATATCCAGCAGGGTAATGAAAAGCGCATCGATTCCAGAAGTGTAGTATGGAAGAGATGTATGGATATGAACGACAGAGCACTCAGAAATATCGTTGTGGGTCTCGGCTCAAAGTCCGACGGATTTGTAAGGGAAGATCATTTCGTTATTACGGTTGCATCCGAGATCATGGCTGTACTTTGCCTTTCCGAGAATCTTAAGGATCTCAAGGCAAGACTTTCAAGGATCATCGTAGCTTACGATCTTGACGGAAATCCGGTTACCGCAGGTGATATTCAGGCTGTCGGAGCAATGACCGCACTTCTCAAAGATGCCATCAGACCTAATCTGATCCAGACCCTTGAGCATACTCCCGCCATTGTACACGGCGGACCTTTCGCAAATATCGCTCACGGATGTAATTCCGTAATCGCTACCAGAACTGCTCTCAAACTTGCGGATTACTGCATCACCGAGGCAGGATTCGGTGCCGATCTCGGTGCTGAGAAGTTCTTTGACATCAAGTGCAGACAGGCCGGACTTAAGCCCGATGCCGTTGTTCTTGTGGCAACCGTAAGAGCACTTAAATATAACGGCGGAGTTCCCAAGGATCAGCTCGGAAGCGAGAATCTTGACGCCCTTAAGAGCGGAATCGAAAATCTCGGAAAGCATATCGAAAATATCCAGTCCTACGGACTTCCCGTGGTTGTCGCTCTCAACGCATTCGTATCAGATACAGATGCTGAGATCGCATTTATCAGGGAATACTGTGAAAGCAAGAACTGCCGCATGTCCGTAGCCAGAGTATGGGAAAAGGGCGGTGAAGGCGGATGCGAGCTTGCTCAGATGGTCATCGAAGAAGCAGAGAGCGGAAAGGCTGCATTCAAGCCTATCTATGAGGACGAACTTTCGATCACTGAGAAGATTGAAACCGTTGCCAAGAAGATCTACGGTGCAGCTGATGTATCCATTGCATCATCAGCCGCAAAACAGATCAAGAAGATTGAAGAGATGGGATTCGGAAATCTTCCCGTTTGTATGGCAAAGACCCAGTACAGCCTTTCGGACGATCCTAATCTTCTCGGACGTCCTTCCGGATTTACTCTTAATGTGAGAGAAGTATACGTAAGTGCCGGTGCCGGATTTGTCGTAGTACTTACCGGAAATATTATGACCATGCCCGGACTTTCCAAATCTCCGGCTGCATACAGGATTGACGTAGACGACGACGGTAAGATTACCGGACTTTTCTGATACAGTATTTATTCATGAGGTAATATAATGGCACAGATCATAGACGGAAAAGCAATTTCACAGGCAGTAAAAGATGAGATCAAAGCCCGCACCGCAGAACTTTCGGCAAAGGGCATAACCGCAACTCTTGCAGTTATTCTTGTCGGTGAAGATCCCGCATCTCAGGTATATGTTAAGAACAAAAAGAAAGCCTGCGAATACTGCGGTATAAGATCATTGTCATACGAGCTTCCCGCCGATACCACCGAGGAAAAACTCCTTGAACTTATCGCGGAGCTTAATGATAGAGATGATGTAAACGGAATTCTTGTACAGCTTCCTCTTCCCGCAGGCATCGATGAGGACAGAGTGCTTGATGCGATTTCTCCCGATAAGGATGTGGACGGTTTTCATCCCGTTAATGTAGGTAAGCTCTCCATCGGTAAGAAAGGTTTTGTAAGCTGTACACCCGCAGGTGTGATCCAGCTTCTTAAGCGTTCGGGTATCGAAATCTCCGGAAAAGAGTGTGTTGTGGTAGGCCGTAGCAACATAGTGGGCAAGCCCATGAGCATGCTTCTTCTCCGTGAAAACGGAACCGTAACCGTTTGCCATTCACGCACCGCAGATCTTAAAGAAGTTACAAAGCGTGCTGATATTCTTGTAGTAGCCATAGGAAAGCCTAAATTCATTGATGCTTCCTATGTACGTGAGGGGGCTGTTGTTATAGACGTGGGCATTCACAGACAGGAGGACGGAAAGCTCTGCGGAGATGTTGATTATGAGTCCGTAGAACCCATTGCTTCCGCCATCACTCCCGTTCCCGGCGGTGTGGGGCCCATGACCATCGCAATGCTTATGTACAATTGTCTTGCATCAGTAGATGCGTAAATGATTTGGAGTCTTGCCTTATATGAAATGTGAAATCTGCGGAGCAGAGATTCCCGAGGGATCCCTTTACTGTGAAAAATGCGGTAAAGACGTTCATCTGGTTCCCGACTTTACGGAGTTTGCCGTAAACAAAGCGGAAGAGACCGTTAAGAATCTTATCAGTGAAGTCGATGACGATGATACTGATTTCGGAAGGTCCCCCGAGGGTGCCAATGACGAAAGACCCGTCAGGAAAAAAGAAAGCTCCGATGAACCCCGAAATAAATACGGATGGATCAGGTTTGCGCTGCTTGCCGCTTCAGTTGTGGTGCTGGCTATGGTTTCGCTCGGATTTATCAACAGGTATTCCAATGCGGAATATCTCCTTGAATCCGCAAGAAATCACGCCGAGTCCGGAGACCGTGCAAAGGCGAAAGCCATCCTTGAAGCTCTTGAAGTACAAGACAGCGACGATGTGGATGTACTTTTATATCTTGCAGAGCTTTATAAAGAAGACGGTGAATACATTAAGTATGAAAACCTTCTTATCCAGATAATAGGTCTCGGATTTGCTACATCCGAGCAGAATGCAGCAGCGTATGAAAAGCTTCTCGCCATTTATTACCGGAATGAAGATTATGTATCAATGGCGGATATTCTCTATACCTGCAACAATGTTGAGATCAAAGACCAGTTCGTTGATTTTTGTCTGATGATCCCGGAGTTTTCTTTGGAGAGCGGGTATTACGGAACCGACCAGATACTTAAGATAAGCATTCCGGGTAACGGCAGGATTTTTTACACTCTTGACGGAACCGACCCGGATGAAAACAGTGATGAATACAGAGTGCCCCTTCTTCTTACAAAAGGGGAATATGATATCAGAGTATGCGCCGTTAATGCTTACGGTGTAAAGAGCCCTGTTACGGAAGGCACATTCGTCATAGAGTCCGAAGCGGAATATGAGACCATTGCTCCGATACAGGGTCAGAACGTGATCGATGAAAACAATAACGGAATTCCCGATGCGGATGAGTTTGAGATCCTCATACCCGGCGGTATTTCCGGATATACGGATGACGGTGATGTTATTTTATCCGACGGAAGAAGGATCTCTCCCGAGGAACTTGCAGCCTGGATACTGGCAAACACCGCTCCTGCAGAACCAGCGGAACCTGACATAACGGATTCCAGACAGGTACCAGAGATTGAAGATTGAAGATTAAAGATCTGCTTAAATATATTTTTTAGGGAAAGGGAAATGAAATGTACAAGATCTTAAGCAAATGTTATCTTACCGACAACATTATCAAAATGGAGGTTGAGGCTAAGAGAACTGCAGACAGCTGTCTGCCCGGTCAGTTTGTTAT
>JAEEXJ010000020.1 GCA_016291475.1 Lachnospiraceae bacterium
TCTGAAAAGCTTGGAAACGAATATTCAATAGATCTGGTCGCCAAAGAAACCGTAGGATCCACGAAGCTTTATTATATCCTTATTAAGGATGGAACCCCCGTAAACATCCCCTTCGATCAAAAGCTCACAGACAGTTCCGAAATGCCGGAAAGCTTCGAAAATTATGAGTTAGCTATTTTGTATGAGTGGGACACATCCTATCGAAGAGGAAATTACTCAATTCAGTCTGAATTGGAAAATGCCGCAGAAGGCAAACAAGCCATTAGAGAAACAATCGATGAATTCTGTGAGTATTATATGCCGTAAGTAACAGTGATATAATGAAGCATTTATATGACGAAGGAGGCAGGTATGCTATCGATATTACTCTTATTCTTTATATTTGTGATTGTAATCGCTATAGCTGTTCCGCTTATCGTAACAAAAGGTAACCGGAAGCTTACAAGTGATGTCTCTTTTCAAAACGTTGAATACACAGGCGGATCGGTCTTAGAAAACTTCTATGACGCTCCGATACAGAATCCTTCATGGGAAGATGTGATGGTGCGGATCCGTAAGATGATAGATGTAAATGACGAGCATGTGCTCTTAACCCTGAAGCAGGCGACATACGGTGTCAGGTATATACAGGCAGCTTCCGCTCCCGGAGGATATGACCTTCAGGTAGGCATGGAAGAAGGGGATCAGACCAAGCTGGTAGATAAGATTGTTGCCGAACAGGAGCTTTTCGACCGCTTTGAAACTTTTTACAGATACGGATACGTGGATAATCTCGGCGAGTTTAAGCCGGTACAATTTTACAGATAAGTGACAGTAGGGACGCTTTAACTGCACTGAAGTATCAGCCACACGTTATCGAAGTTACGGGCGGCAAGGTCACTTTTTTTGATCCAGAAGTAGATATGTCCGCAGTCGCCGAACATAAGCTCATAATCATCTGTTTCTATGGTGCCCATTTGGAATAAGAGCATCCACTCTGAAGCCTTTTCCTTGATATCAGCCTTTTCTTCCTCTGAGACCTTGGCATAATCCTCAGGACTGCCTGCTCGCCAACCTCTTGTTACCATCTCGCATTCTTCATACATGGGATTTTGTATGGTATCGGGATATCCGAGGAGTTTTGTGAAGGTTCCCCACTCATCCGCATCATATCCGGCCTTGGTAAGGCAATCTAAATTCTCATCCCAGTCCAGGGACAGCTCATCCCAAAATTCGCTCATATCCGGAAGACTTATATGCTCATAATATTCAATGGCAAATTCCGGGATCTTAAAATCTTCTTCCATATCCTCCGGAATGTCTTCATGGCGGAGCACATTTTCATCGGGAAAATAGTAAACTCTTGAGGAGCCTCTATCAATAGGGTCATACCCCCATGTCTGGGTATTCATCTCATAGAAAAATGACAGTATTCCGCTTTTAGGCAAAAGACCTTCTTTGTCATAAGCTGAGGCTTCTTTCAGATTGATCTGAGCCATGAATGAAAGCGGTCTGTTTTGCGGAGCGGGATCTCCATAGGCTTCGCCCTTATAGTAGGGCCATTCAAAGCCCTCGGGAACAGCAGGCTTTCCGCCAATCCTGCTTGCGGTAAGTGAAGTGACCGTATCGCCGGCCGGAGTAGTACTTATACGGATCTCTGTCTTAGCTACAGAGCCGAGCCATTTGATCAGGGCTTCTTTCTTTTCCGCAAGGGAATCATCTATGGAATCTCTCTTCTCCCAGGCTTCGTCCAGGTATTTGGATAAGCTTTTATAGTATTTCTCATCATAGGGAACAAAGAGATACGCCTCATTCTTAAATTCCGGACTTCCTGCCTTGGGACCAAAATATTCGTCCGCAACCTTGTCCACGTAATAGGGATATTTGTCCCTGCCGGAAAAGGCATAGAAATACTTCGTAAAGGTCTCGCCTTCGGTAGTAAAATCCGCGGATCTGATCCTGCCTTTCATGGCTCTGCTTTCGGCGATAACCTTGCGGAGGTCGCATTCACCTCGTATGGCTGCTTCTATACGGGGCTCCTCCTTCAATAAGGTCCCTGATAGAATACCTTTGTTATAAGCCCATCTTACGTATACGGCCAGGTGATTGAAGCCGGATAAAGGAGCGCAATCCAGATTCTTGTCCTTGATCTTTGCTTCGTGTCGAAATCCGCTGTCGATTACCATATACCACCCTCCGTATGACAATGGGGACGTATCACTTTTGTCAGGACGACCTTCCTGACAAAAGGGTACGTCCCCACTGTCATTTATCTTATTCCTCTTATGAAATCCACAACTGCCTTAGCAGCTACCACCATTCCTCCGAGTATGGAGAAGGCGCCGGTAGTCTTAGCCACTTCGGTGGCGACGAAGAAGATGCAAAATCCGGCAAGCGCAAGTATCGCGGCTGTGAGCAGAGTCTTTAAGGGTCTTACTCTGTTTGCGGTAAGAAGGCGTCCGCATACTATTAGTGCCGCAAGCATCACTAAGAATCCTGGATATTCATTTCCCTGTGATGCAAAGACCATGATAAGGCCCACAACAAACACCGCAGCTGTGGCAATGTATTTTGCCATATGAAGCATGTGCCCTGTCTTTACTTTCTTGGCGACCTTATTCTCAAGCTGATTCTGAACTTCGACCAGTTTTTTGTAAAACTCGTTTAATTCTTCGGGTCTTTTTTCTTCGGGGATCAGTTTATACAGTGAAGTAAAACCTTCGACTTCCGAATCCACACCCTCAAAATTTGCAAGATCAAGAACCTTGGTGTCATCCAATGTGATGCTGTCTATATAATAATCAAAATCCCAATTGTGAGTTGCAGCTTTCAGCAGGTTTACGGTATCCTGGTCATCCTTCTGGGGATAATCGGACTGTATCTTGGAGAATTTGGTAAAAGCCCCGTCGTAATCTTTCTTACTCAAAAGGTACTCTGCCGCTTCTTTAAGACGCTCATATTCATCATTAACGAAATATGCGTTTTCGATGTGATTCTGGTTAGTGACCTGAAATTGCTGGATCGCTTTTTCTACGATATATGCCTGACCGCAGTAGGGGCAGACAGCAGCTTCGCTGGCGTTATCAACTTCCAGTGAACCGCCGCAGTTAGTACAAGTTGCTTTTACTAAGGGCATGACTGAATCTCCTTCAAAACATAAAAATGCAAAAACCTCATAAAGTTTAACTCCGGCGGGTTATTAGTGTCAAGAAAGGTGACAGTGGGGACGTATCACTTATATTCCACCTGAATTCCGATGGATTTCTCCAATTCTTCGAGAAGGGCATGAACTTCATCCATGGTTGCTTTGATTCCGTACTCGGACTCGAATACGAATGTGGCTCCGGCTGCTTCGTCATCGGAGATCTTAGCCTTAAGCTCCTCGATATCCGCAACCTCAACATCTCCGTAGTAGATCTGATCCTCGACTACTTTAATGATGATCTCTTTGGTCTCGGAAGTCTCTGCTTCGCGAACTTCCTCAGCCTGTGTATCCGCCTGAGCCTCGGTCTCACCGAATCCGAAGCCTCTTCCGGGGCCGAATCCGAATTGTCCGCCGAACAAAAGAACCAGAAGTGCGGCAACTACAAGCACGATAAGTGCCACAAGTTTCTTGATTATTTTCTTCACGTTCAAACCTCCTTTAAGTCATTTTCACAGAAAAAGACCATATCCCGTAATGTACTCTTTTCACTTAAAAGCCTGATAAGCTTGTTGCAGTCATCGTAGTAAACATTGTCGCCATCATAGCTGAATACGATGAAAACCGGGGTATCGGGATCCGCATTGTAGATCTGAGTATACAAGAAATCCTCCATGCGGTTGATCTCCTGCTCGAAAGTGGTGGCATCGTCCCTTGCAACAGGTCCCGAACTGAGTCCCAGAACAGAACCGACTCCGTAGGAAAGCACTCTGTATTTATTATCGCTGTAATTTTCCAGGGTGACATTTACGATAACGATCATGTCATCCATGTATTCATAGGCGTTCTGCCTGCTGTTTGCAGCCGCCATATCCCTGAGCATGCTCTCCACGTTGCCTTCCGCAAGCTGTGTCTGCGCAAGCTCAAGTTCGGCCAGAGTACTCTCATGCTCTGCCGACAGTGCTTCCAGCTCCTCGGCAGTCTGTTTGTAGTCTTCCTCAGTCTTGGCGGTGACATCGGAATAATTGATCATTACCGCAAAGATCAGGATCATGACCACATCGAGGAGGGACGTTAATTCAATTACGATATTTCTAAGACCCCTGGATCTCATTTTTTTCTTTTTCCTCGGAATCGTCGTAATTTCTTATCACGAAATCAATATCATCGCACATTGCTTCGATAGGGCCTGACAGGAGCGAATCAAGCACTTTATAAAGTACCGCACATACAGCTCCCAGAAGTGTGGTATCAAGGGCTACCATAAGGTTTTCCATCATCTTCTCGCCGCCGTCGGGAGGCAGGAGGATAAGAGCCGCAACGGTCCCCAGAATTCCAAGGAGCGGGAAGATTGCGGTGATATTTGCATATGACGAATAGAGGAACAGAAGCAGGCTCTTTTTGGTAGCAAGCTTCTGGGCTTCCTCTCCTGTTATTTCGGAATTGGCTTTGGTTTTATATACGATGCTGGAGCGGGGATAGAGGATCTTTTTGGTCTCCCTGATCTGAAGCAGGGCAAAGATAAACACCCCGAGATTGATAAGTGCACACAGCACAATGATCGGAATGTCAAAGTTATAGAAAACAGCGCTCAGGCTTTTCATAAGATGTCCCTCATATAACAATTGCTTTATACAAGGGATATTATAACACAGGTGACATTGGGGACGTACCCCGTTGTCACCTCATTATACGGTATCTTTCTTTACAAGGGTTACGATCGTCTGGAGAACGGCAGGTGCAAGCTCTGATATAAGGATGATCCTTCCAAAGCCTGCACTCATGGGTCCGCCCGTAATTGCGGTAAAGAACGGCAGCTCTCCGCCGATCAATTGATTATAAGTACTGATAAAGGCCATAGTTTCATAGGTGACCATAGCCAGTGAAACGATAGTCGCCATTACGCTGATAATGATGATCAGCTTATTGATCCTGATATTTCCGAACAAAGCGGACATGCATAAGACAGCAGAGAAAGGAATGGCAATCTTAGCCAGGTCGGTGGCCAGAACAACGGTCAGATACAGCCATTTGTTTTCCATCAGAATCGTAAACGGAATCAACCTCAAAGGGAATTCCACAAAGAAACTGATCACCAGGAAAACCAGTCCGATGACTGCCGCTAAAACAGTCGTACGGGCCGGTTTATTTTCACCTGTCTGAGCTTTCGATACGGCGATGAAAACGATATAAATTACAAGTTGATAAAGAAAGTACTTCATTTCAAACTCCTCTTATGCTGACAATGGGGACGTACCCCTCTGTCAGGACGATCTTTCTGACACAGGAGTATGTCACCATTGTCAGTTTAATAGTTCTACAATTTACTCATCTTTCTATCACAATGTGGAAGTCATCCTCTGCCATTCTTCCACCGGTTTTTTCAACGATCAAAAACGGATCATAGAAGGGAAGATTATATTGTTTAAGGACTAGCTTCATCTTATCTCTTGTTCTTGGGAAACACCTGGATTCCAGGAATTCCTCGTAATCTTTGAACGATGGTTTTTCATTTCGTCCAAAGGCCCTGAAAATAAGATTATCTGTATAGTTCCTGATCTTGACCCTTTGCATGGCCTCATTAACATCAATAACGGTGCAGAGCATGTCTCTGTAGTAATATTTCAAGCGTATTGGCGTACTTCTCTCAGGAATTTCAAACTCCTCTTTCAGTTCCGGTGAACGCCTTAATACTTCAATCAAGAATACAATCGGCCCTGTTATATGACCGTCTCCGGACTCCCATCTCTCCACGGTAGGCTTGGACACACCGATAAAGGACGCAAACTCTTTCTGGGTAAGCTTAAGAGCATTGCGAACTCTTTTGATCTCTCCTGCAGTTGTATACTTCGGAGTAATGTATTCTTTGGGCATAATTTTACCTCTGAAACTATTAAACCATCATATTGATGGTAAATCAATTAGTTTTGACCATTAAAATAATGGTTTAAGATATCACAGGTGACATTGGGGACGTACCCCGTTGTCACCTCATAAAAAAGCTCCCAACTGTAACTGTTGAGAGCTTATCAGACATTTATTCGCCTACATCTTTACCATGAACATGATAAGTATCATTTACTTTTAAGATACGCTGCCAGTCCTGTTTTTGATACAGGATTCGCAGAACAGTGATGATTCCCTTTTTACCATCATCGACATAAAAGAGATTATAATTCCCAAAAGGAAGTATATGAATCACGTATCCGCGATATTCGATTCCGGTTTTACTAAAACCTTCTGTAAAAACAGCCATATTTTCGATTGTCACATCATACAGCTTAAGGAATATAAAACCTGAGTTTTTGTCTCCGGTATATTTATATGCTTCATAAGAAATATGGCTCAAATCTCTAATTGCTTCGTCTGTTTCAAGAATTCTGCGATACATGATCCTCGTACCGCTGCATTAAGATTTTCATCGTATCTTCATGAGCAGTAACACGACCATTTTCCATATCGTTTATACCCTTGTCCAATTCTTTGAGCAAATCCGGAGTATCATTTATAGGAATCATAACTTCCATGTATAATTCTCCTATCATACGGTATTTTCCTTTCCTAAAGTAATTATCTCTTTCGGAAAACACTCGGAAAAATCCGTCCAATATTTTGCAACCACAGATATATCCACATCAACTGATCACATTATACTTTTATTTTCTGCTGATGCAAACATCTGACACCGGGGACGTACCCCTCTGTCAGGACGATCTTTCTGACACCGGGGACGTACCAATTGTCAGCCCCTTTATACCGTGATCTCGATGGAGTTGCCTTCCATATCATAGATGCTGGATTCGTAATATCCGTCGCCGGTGGTTCTGGGACCTTTTCTGAGCTTATAGCCGTCTGCCTTGAGGCGCTCGGTAAGCTCGTCGACTTTCTGTTTGCTGCCTACGGAAAATGCTACATGATTATATCCGGTATGCTCGGGATCTTTTACATCTTCGGCAATACCGTCTTTGTTCATGAGCTCAAGTCTTGCTCCGCCTTCGAAGGTGATGAAGTATGATCTGAAGCCGGTATTTACGTTACGGTATCCGTCGTTTGATTTTCCGTCGAAGTACTTGATAAAGAAATCTCTGGCTGCTTCAAGATCGTTAACAAATAATGCTACGTGTTCAATTATCATATTTTTCTCCTACTCCCCACTGACTCAGTTTTCGTAGTCCATGCAAACGCGGCTCGATGTGAAAGGACGGACTTTGTTATTGGCTACATCCACATGCTTGGGATGAACCGCATAACCTTTGAGGGATTCTTCTGTATCAAATGATGAATCCAGCATAAGGTCACAATTGGAGCTCTCCAAAGGCTCGGTATTTACCTTGATATCGATAAGTCCGGGGATCTCTCCCTTAAGCCCTTCAAGACCTGCTTTGATGTCGGCTTTGATCTTAGCCTTCTCTTCGGCTGAGTATTCTTCCTTAAGTGTCCAGAGTATTACGTGCTTAACCATTTTTGTTTCCTCCCTGCTGTCACCTATATTCTTTTCTGCATCCAGATGAGGTCGTACCATCTGTCGAATTTCTTGCCAACCGATTCCATCTGAGCTACTTTCTTGTAGCCTTCTTTTGTATGGAATTTAACGCTGTCATGAGTAAGGTATTCATCTTCCTGCTCTGCGTATGCGATTCCTGCCAGGAGGTTAACGATTCCTCTTTCCTGTAATCTCTTCTCAAGTTCTGCATAGAGGAGCGTTCCTATGCCCTGTCTTCTGCAGTTTTCATCGAGATAGATGGATGTTGTTACGGTCCAGTTATAAGCTTCTCTTGCACTGTACTGACCTGCGTATACGTATCCGACTATGCGGTCATCCTTCTCACAAACGAGGTAGGGGTACTTTGCTGAGATCTTTCTGATACGGGTTTCGAACTCTTCTACGGTCGGAACCTCATATTCAAAAGAAACCGCCGTATCAGTGATATAAGGACCGTAGATTTCCACCAGCCTTGCGGCATCTTCGGGACGTGCATCACGTATGACTAAATTACTCATGACTAATACTTCTTTCTTACATAATTATTCAGATTTTTATTATACTACATATTTCACGTTCTATATAAGGGCTCCACCATTTGCAGTAGCCCTCGAGGGTCGGGTGGATGGGATCTGCCATGTATTTGGCATAGTCTTCGGAACTTACGGAGTTCATTCCGGGATCGTCCCAAAGATTTATGATACGGATATCCCATTTGATGGCAATCTCCTTGAGAAGCCCTACCATAGCCTCATATGCCTCAGAGTCATATTTCGTACCGGTATAGAAGGCCATGGGACACCCCCATTTATCCGAAACGTAGGCGAGGATGTATTCGATCGCACCGGCAATGGTTTTGGTGTCAAAGGAGCTTATGTCTTTGGTGGGCGAGACCTTGCCGAGCGTTTTGTTTTGCGAAGCGTCGTTGGTGGAGAGCTGGCAGATGAAAAGGTCGGCACTATCTTCATCGATCTTCTTCAGCCTGCTGACATAGGAGGTTTCGTCCTCATCGACAAGGGTCGTACCTGATACCGCTTCCTTGATCATCTCGAAGCCGTTCTTTTTGCAAATGATGTCGGCAAATGAAACTCCGCCTGCGGCAGAGCCGTAGGTTACGGAGGAGCCTAGGAATATGATCTTTTTGGGTGAATCAGCCATGTTTTACCTCTGCTTGCTTAACTATGGTCCACCTATCACATATATAGCAAGGAATGATGCCTATAGTATAACTGATAAGGTCTTCCACGGAGAAGCCTGTTCCGATGATAATTCTGAGGAGTCTGTTGGTTATTCCGAATCTGTCACAGAAGCCCCAGAGCTGGAGGAACTCGACTATAAAAGCAAATATAAGGATGCAGGTGGGAAGGATGTACCACTTACCGGGTTTATCCGGGCTGATGGTTCTGCAGATCGTATAGATCAGGATGACGACAAGGACATCACCGACATAGTTCCTGATAAAGCCATGGGCAAAGGCGCCGATAAGGATCTCGATGATAAAGAGAATTAGAGATGTGATTGCATAAATTAGACGTTTCATTTAAGTAGTTCCCAGAAACTGATGGCACTGGCGGCGGCAACATTGAGGGAATCGACGCCGTGGTACATGGGGATCATTACTCTGTAGTCGCAGGCAGCGATGACTTCCTTGGGAAGTCCTGTGCCCTCTGTTCCCATGATGACTGCGAGCTTTTCGTTAGCTCTTATCTCGTCGTTGTCGATGCTGGTGGAATCTTCTGTAAGAGCCATGGCAACGGTTTTGAATCCATAGGACTGAAGGGTACGGATCAGGTTAATGCCTTCGGACTCTTCCTTGCTCGCCTTGGTCCAGGGCATCTGGAATACGGTACCCATGCTTACTCTTGCGGAGCGCCTTGTTAAGGGATCGACGGATGCGTATGAAAGAAGTGCTCCGTCCATTCCGAGAGCTGCGGCAGATCTGATGATCGCACCTACATTGGTGGGATTAACCACATCGAAGAGTACGGTAATGCGCTTTTTATCCGCACAGAACTCTTTTATTGGAGTCTCGGGTTTTCTGCGAAGGGTCATCCATAATCCGCGGACGAGGGTGTATCCGGTAAGCCGGGTTACTATCTCGCTGTCAGCGGTATAAATGGGCATGGATTCAAGCTTATCCTTGCCGCAGAGTTTTTCTATGGCATCAAAAACGGGACGGGCTTCTATCTCGATTCGGTTTGTTTCAACCAGCATGGAAAGAGGCTCATATCCCGCTTCAAGAGCCCTGAGGATCACGTTAGCACTTTCCGCAAGGAAGATGCCGATCTCGGGCTCGTAATATCTGTATAACTGTACCTCCGAGATGCGTGAGAAGACGTCAAGCTCGGGGGAGTTTATGTCGGTGATTTCGATAAAATTCATTGTCGGTTAGTACCATTCTTCGAGGAAACCTTCGCCCATGGCTTCGTCCACATTACCGACTACAAAGAATGCCTTGGGGTCGTGTTTCTTAACGATGTCTTTGATCTCGACAAGATCCTTATTTGAGCAGATACAAAGCAGTACTCTTTTATCCTTACCCGTGTACATACCGCTTCCGTAGAGGCCGGTTACGCCTCGGTCAAGGCTTGTCATGATCTCCTGCGCGATCTCGTCATTTTTTTCGGAGATGATCGTTGCCATCTTGGCGCTCTTTCCTTTGTGGAGGTAGAGGTCGATCACCCTGCCCATGATGTATACGGAAATGATAGCATAAAGTGTATGCTCAATGCCAAAGGTAATAAGTCCCAGTGCAACGATTAGTCCGTCGATCACCTGGATGAGTCTGCCCACGCTGACGCTTCGAAGCGTTCGGTGCATTGCTTCACCCAGCATATCAGATCCGCCGGATGTTGCTCTTGCGGAAAGAAGCATTCCCGAGCCTATTCCCATGAGGATGCTTCCGTAGATGGAAACAAGGAGCAGGTTATCGGGGATGAACGACATATCGGGCAGGAAATAGAGTTCTGCCGTAAGTACCGCCCACACAAATGCGGTCCTGATAACATGCTTGATACCGCACTGTTTTATGGCATAGAGGAAGATGGGAACATTGAAGATCAAACTGCCCATCCAAAGAGGAATATCCAGACCGTAATATCTGCTTCCGACGGATTTTACGATAATGGAAAGACCGGTGACGCCTCCGGTTACAAGTCCTGCAGGGTCGTAGATAGATTTTGCAGAAACTGCGGTAAGTGTCGCTCCCAGTATAAGAAGCGGCATTTCTTTAAGAGTCCTCTTGATGCTTGCCTTACGCCTTTGCTTTCTTTCAAGCTTCTCGGGACTTACAGTCTTTACTTTTTTTACTTTTTTTACTTTCTTTTCTTTCTTATCTTTCTTCATAAATGACCTTTACAACTTATTATTCTTCGGGGATTCTGTAGAACTTTCCTCCGATACGATCTGATTTGAATTCATTGACGAAAGAATCCGGGTCTTTTTCCTTGACCGCATTCATAACCTTGTTGATCTCCGCTGCGGAAACTACGGAGTATACAACGGATTTGGTGGATTCCTGTTCGTAAGAGCCTTTTCCATAGATGATGGTGGATCCGTGACCCGTCATGTCGTAGATCATGCTGCAGATCTCATCCGCCTTGGACGTAACGATAAGGAGCGTGCTCTGCTGGTATTTTCTGTAAAGTACGTGGATCACCGCGGTGGATACATACTGGAAGACGATGGAATAAAGCGCCTTGTCCCAGTCAAACAAAATACCTGCAAGGATAAGGATCAGTGCATTTACGCCAAGGATCACGTTGAAGCCGTCGATTCCTTTTTTTCTGTTAAGGAAAATGGATATAAAATCGGTTCCGCCGCTGGTCGCATCCGCAAGAAGACAGATGCTGGTTGCAACGCCGTTGATGATTCCGCCGAAGATTGTGATAAGGATCATCTCCTCGGTTACCAGGTAGACCGGGATAAGGTCCGTCATGACTGAGGACAGTACGATGACAAAACAGGAAAGGGCCGTGAATCTCTTACCGATATATTTAAATCCGATATAGACGGGGATCGCATTTAATGCGATGTTGATGGGTGAGTAAGGTATCGAGACTCCGAAAAATCTGAGAGCGATCTCCTGTATAAGCAGCGTAATACCCATCACTCCGCCCGGGATAAGACCTCCCGTACGCACGAATGTCTTAAGGTTTATTGAGAAAAGTACGCATGCGATCACAAGCATCGGGATGCGCATTACAACATGTAATCTGTTCTTTTTCATTTCTTATTTTCCCCCTCGCAGGTCCTTGGAACCGTCCCCAATGGTCCCTACTATGATAACACAAAAAGACCCCGTAAATACGGGGTCTACGGGCTTTTTTTACTGTATAATTATTCACTTTTTTTGCAATAAATCTGTATCGCATTATCTACAAATACCGCAGTTCCTTCTCCGCCGTATTCATCGATATTTTTAGTGAAATCTCCGCCGCCCGAGTAAGCTTTTCCGAGGCCGGATAAGATCCTGTTTGTACAGGTGTACATATTATCGGTGATGAACTGCTGAATTCTGGCCACCAGATCCTGTGCTTCGGGCGATGCAGGGTCATGGTCCTTGATCTCGCCCGCCTCTTTGAACAGGAGCATGAACCTGTCTGCGAGAATGCCGTCCTCTTCCTGAGTGCGACCTTTAGTCTTCTCCTGCATTTCTTTGTATTCGGGAGTATTTCCGTAGAGCTCCTTGGCTTTCTTGGAATACTCATCAAGCTTACTTCTGTCAAAAGCTTTAAAATCCATATGCTTTACTCCTAACAATTTTATTCCAAGCGCAAAGTTCATAAGGTTTTCGATGTGTTCTTTTTTCAGACGAAGGAGCTCTATCTGCTGTTCTAACGCCTTGCTCCTGTCAAAGTCCGGGCTGTTAATGATCGCATCGATGTCCTTGAGGGAAAACTCGAGTTCACGGAACAATAAGATGTGCTGAAGGCGTTCCAGGTCAGCATCGTCATACAGCCTGTAACATGCATCGGTGTATCCCGTCGGATGCAAAAGTCCGATCTTGTCATAGTATTGAAGGGTGCGTATACTCACCCCGGCAAGCTTGCTCACCTCATGTACCGTCATCATTTTTCGTTTCCTCCGTTTGCTTGGTAATGTTAATGTAAACTATTACGTTACGTAGGAGTCAACACTTTTTTGAAAAATTCCCGCTGTATTTATTTTCTCATATCCCCCTGTCTCAGTTTCAATAACAATCATAGCAGACTCTCCAATTTGTCGTCCGTCACGATAGGTTGAATAAACATCTGTTGATATAAATCCACCTTTCTCACAGATATTGTCCACAGGAGTATGCCCCACAACTTGCTTAAATTCATCATTTCTGAAGGCCTCAACAGTCCCATACTGAGGCCTTAACCATAAAGGTGATTGATCGGTCCACAAACGATCAGGGGATGATTGATTGATCACAGCCAAAACCTCATCTATATGAGATTCCAACAATTCCTCGTCTATGTGATAAACGTATTCTTTTGACAGACCGCCGTGTGAGAAAATGACTTTATCAATTCTATGGAGAATAGCCAGTTGATTAGAATCAGGTAAAACATATTTCAATTCTTCAAGTTTTGATATAACTGTATTCTCCGCATACGGTGAATAACCACTCTCAAGTTTTCCCCACAGATAACTAATATCGTGATTTCCGTAGCACCATAAAGTATCAGAGTATGAATCAGCAAATGCTATAGCCCTATCATATGTCTCTTTATATTTTTCAACCTGAAATTCCATCGACCAATCATCCGGAATATCCATAAGACATACAGCTCTTTCAGCTTTTCCTGATGTCATTATCTCTTCTGCACAATCAAATATCCAAGTTTTAAGATGTATATCGGGTATTACAAGAACTTTCATTTAGTCTCCTGTCATAAAAAACGAGCCCTATGCAGCTCCAGGACGGAACAACATATGGCTCTAAATTTAGTATAAATATTATTTCAACTTTGTCAACACGGTATTATCCCTGTTACCGTAATCCAAAAACTTAGTATGTTGAAAGCCATATTCTATATAATCTCCACCGTCCGGGGTTTGAACCCTATTATCCTCCGTACGAGAATGAATCCTAATATATAAACTATTTATCCATTTCTGATACTCTGAAATCGGCTCATGGAAATCTAACCTTTCCTCATAGTAATGTCTGGTTATTCCTGCATAAATATCTGATATTTGAATTGATGGAGTCACTGAAGAACTGACAAAAAGAGGCATTTCCAATATATGTTCAAAACTTCGTCCCAATTCTGTTTTAAACAAAAAACCCGTTAATGCGTCAGCAATTTTCCTGTCCTCGGCCTCATGAATTTCATCAAAGATCATCAAAGCCTTCCCATATTTGTGATGTTTGCAGTATAACTCTATTTTTCGAAGTAATAGATAATACTGTCGTGGAAGATGCTGTTTCGGAATTACAATATCCGACATCGGTTTACACATAATTACAGCAAAAACAGCTACGTCAAATTCCTTTACAATACTTACAACTCCCTCAGTATAGGCTTTATTAATACTCCGATTTTTAGTAATAGTCGCCTCTCTAATCAGTTTAGTAGACTTTATTTCGTCTTTCTTTCCGTATTCGAAATATTAAGAATTTGCCAGAGTATTTCCTCTGTGATATGTTATCCAATGGATATTCGGATTATAGATTATCCATTGGATAACGTCAAGAATTGGAGAAAAAATGGCAGAACAAATAATAGCAGAACGAATCAGACTGGCTCGTGAGAAAATGGGAATAACCATGACAGAGGCTGCCAGAAGATTAAATCTATCCAAGATAGGATATTGCAGATATGAATACGGTGACCGTACTCCTTCTTTACAGACAATAGAATTAATTGCTCAATGTTTTGAAACATCTGTGGATTATCTCCTCGGGAAAACGAGCGATCCGGCACCGGATTATATTGTCATACACAAAGATAAAAACCCGGAATTATTTGAGATAATCAGAAATATTTCTGTACAAGATAATCCCTTACAGAAAAGACTATTGGAATATTACAAAAAAATACAAAAACAATAAATTTTCAAGCCTTCTTTTCGGGGCTTAATTGGTCAAATATCCATATAAGAAAATACATCACAAGAATCACTCCGAGTGTAAGAGCTACATATCCCAGGAGATATCCCGGATTCCCCATGCGATCTGCCATCCACTCAAGCGGAGTGTCCGGGACGGGGCGGTTTACGAAGAAATAGTTACATCCGAAGTGTTTGTCGAAAGCATATATGGGCGGCACGACAACGCATAAAAATCCAATAACGTAGTGGATGTGCTTTATCGAGGGCCTGATTTCTTTTCTCACGAAAAGCATCACGGGGTAAAGGACAAGAAGGCCGTGCCAGACATAGCTGTAGAGATTCATGAAGTTAAAGACGGGATAAAGCGTAGTCCAGTCAGGGAAGATAAGTGCAGCCATGGCACCGGGCATGATGAGCATAAATGCCACTTCCCCGAAGAGATCCTTTGCCTTTTTCCAAGGCAGAAATTCCCTGAGTAAAAATACAAAAATACCGATACTACAGACATGAAGCGGCAGATACCCTATTCCGAATCTGTGTACCCGGATCAGGAATCCGTCTTTAAAAAGTTCGAGAAGTACCATGAAGATCGGAACGGCTTTAAGAAAGGTTTTCTGTTTCTTTTCTACGAGACGTCTGATGATAAGTATCAGGATCAATGCGACCAGAAGCGTTGCTGCGACACACAAAAGATGGGCTACCCCAAATAAGGGGTAACCCATCTCAGCAGGAATATCATCTTGTTGTTTCCAGAAATAATCCATTGTCAGAATTACCAGTTAGAATTCCATGAGCTTCCGGAGTCCCATGAATCCCATGAGTTGCCTGAGTCCCAATTCCAGGAACTGTCGGAATCCCACGAACTTCCCGAATCCCAGCTGTAACTGTAACTTGATCCGCTACTATAGCTGTAATCATCGTCATCGTCATACCAGGATGAATCCTCGAAATCGTATCCGCTGTGATTGTAGACCCTGTAATCGGAATCCGTGTCGTCATTGATAAGATCATCCAGGATACTGCTGTTGTATGCGCGCCCCCATGAATCGGAACCGGAATCATATGCATACCAGGAATCATCATAATAGTAATAATCATTACCCTGATATCTGTAATAGCCTTCCGAAGGACTGTGGTCAAAAAGGGCAATGAATATTCCCGCAACTATGGCAAGAAACCCGATCGCTACAGGCTTAAACAGAGAAAGAAGCAAAATGTAGATCAGGGAAAGGAAAGGAGAACCTCCTTTTTTCTTTTGCGGAGCGCGGGAAGGCCGGGGACTTGAATTATGACTTTTCTGATTGGCTATCTCGATCTTCAGCTTCTGATAGATCTCATTTACCGCATACTCTTCGTCAACGCCCTGATAACGGATCGCTCTTGAGCCGTCCGATTTATTTTTGTAGACGACAAAATCGGCGTTTGAATTCTTGTAGATACCGAAAGCTCTTGCCTCCTTGACGTCTTTACCGATGAAGAATCTGGTGACGTTTTCGGGAGGAAGATTGCGTGCCGCATACCACTGCTTCAGTTCTTCGATGGTCTTGGGCTGATCCGGTGCGGTACGGTTTACGGTGGGCATTACCGCGCCGCAGTTGGGACAGGACTTTTCGTTTTCGTCAACCAGCGACTGACAATAATCGCATTTTACTTTCATCTCTTCACCCTCCTTACCACTCTTCGGAATCGGAAGCTTTATCGGCTCTGCTTGCGGGGATCATCTTATCGCTGCGTGAAAGAGCGATAAATTCAAAGATCGCGGTGATCGTCATGATCGCTACGTAAACCGCAAATATGATGAAGAGAACCAGCCTGCCCGCGCCCCAGGTAAATTCAAACAATCCGTGCATTACAAAAGGAATGAGGAAAGTCTCAAAAAGGTGCATCTTTGCAGCTTTCGTATCGCCCGATGCATCGGCAAGCTTTGCAAGGCCGTAAAAATATCCCATGAAAACAGAAATGATGATCTGGGCAAAAATAGGAAGGATCAGCCTTACAGGCTCAACATCGCCCTTATATTTGATGAGGTATACGATGTTTTCCGCGGTCAGGAAACCTACCGAAACGCAGACGGCATAAACAATGGCATCAAAGGTATAGTTGAACTCTTTATTTTTCCAGGTGATGAGTTTGAGAACAAGAAACTTCGCGCACTCCTCGATGAGAGCTGTCAGCACGAAGCTGTCCACAAAAAGAAACATGAGCGAGCGGTCACCCTTAAACAAAGGCGTAAACGCATGAACTCCCAGAGTTCGAAGTAAGATCGCCGCAAGGATCGTCAGCGCACCGAATGCAAAAAGTTTGCCGAGCAGTGCAGGTGATTCCTTTTCAACGGTATCGAATTTCCATACTACCAGAAAAAGCAGTATTCCGGGAACAACAGCCAGAAGTACCATATTTAAAACTCTCCTCTCATAACATTTCCATCATTATAGCATAACGAGTCAGTGGGGACGGTTCTTTCTGACTCCCCACTGACTCCCCAATGTCACATGTTAAAGAATGTCTTAGCTACTTTTATAAGTGCATCTGTGTCCTTCGCTCCCGCAGTCTCATAGGCTGAGTGCATGGAAAGCTGGGGAAGGCCGATATCAACGGTGCTCATCGAAACCCTTGCGGTTGCGATGCTTCCGAGGGTTGAGCCTCCGGGGATGTCTGAGGGATTGACGTATTCCTGAACCGGCGCGCCTGCCTTCTTGCAGATCTTTCTTAAGGTTCCGGATGATACCGCATCGGTTGTGTACTTCTGATTTGCGTTGTACTTGATGACGATTCCGCCGTTTAATACAGGCTTGTTTGTCGGATCTGTTTTCTCACCGTAATTGGGGTGAAGGGCATGCGCATTGTCCGCAGAGATCATGAAAGAATCGGACAGCTTTCTGACACGGTCTTCTTTGGTCGCGGCGAACTTTTCGCAGATACGGTCTATCACATCGGTCAGAAATGATGATGCTGCGCCCTGCTTGGTCTCGCTTCCCACCTCTTCGTTGTTGAATACCGCATGCATTGCCACATAATCCGAAGGCTTTGCTTTAAGGATTCCCTGAAGAGATCCGTAAACGCACTGAAGGTCGTCCAGTCTGGGGGATGCGATAAATTCGTTGTCAGCACCAAACTTGGTGGGAGCCTGCCTGTTGTATAGGAACAGGTCCGCATCAAGCACGTCCTTTTCCTTGATGCCGCACTCCTTGCATATAAGTGAGATCAGGGTAAGATCTTTCTTTTCACCCGATGCAAAAAGAGGAAGGAGCTCCTTCTGAATCTCATACTTATGGCCGTCATTCGTGGTTCTGTCCATGTGGATAGCAAGTGAAGGGATGATGAAAAGATCCCTGTCCACGCACACGAGCTTTGTCTTAACGCCGTCTTTTGTATCGATCACAACCCTGCCCGCTACGGAAAGGGGGCGGTCAAACCAGGTTGAGACTATCATTCCGCCGTACTTTTCCACATTCAGTTTAACGTAAGCTTCTCCCACCTTCATCTCGGGAGAGGGCTTGATCTTGAATGAGGGAGAATCGCTGTGGCTTGCAACGATGTGGAATCCCGCAAAATCCTTCTTGGGGATAATGAATGCGATGAGGGAAGAATCATCCCTGGTAACAAAGTACTTTCCGGGTTTTATTTTCCACGCATCCCTCTCGTCGAGTCTCGTAAAGCCCGCAGCTTTAAGCTCTTCCGCCATGGTATTAACCGCAAAATAAGCGTTGGGGCTTTTCTTTATAAAATCAAAAAGTTCCATTTTTGCATCTCCATTGAGTCTTATCCGAGCAACTTAGAAATCACTTCGTTGATCACTTTTCCGTCAGCCTTACCCTTGAGCTCGGGCATAACAGCCTTCATGATCTGGCCCTTATTACCGGATGCGATGACCTCGGAGAACTTCTCTTTGAGAATTGCCTCAACCTCATCGGCTGAAAGCATCTTGGGTGCATACTCTTCGAAAACCTTAAGTCTTGCTTCGTATTCAGCCTTAAGTTCTGCTCTGGACTCGGGGCAGGTATCGATCTGCTCCTTAACGCTCTTGATCTCCTTAAGGATTGCCTGATCCGTCAGAGAATCGGGAATATCCTCGCGGCATCCCTCATCAATACCCAGCTTCTTCGCTGCGGAAACAAGTGTTGAGATAGCATCCTTTCTTACTTTATCGTGATCCTTCATCGCCTGGATCATATCTTTTTGTAATGTCGTAAACTGCATTTTTCTATCCTCCGTTTACTATTGTGACAGTTGGGACCAACATGTATATAAGTATATGATATAATATCTGAGTTGTGTACTTTTAGGTGAAAAAATTAGAGAAAAACGGAGAATAACTATGCTGTTTGCAATGTCGATCATACCCGTAGTCATCATCCTTATTTTTATCTATGTTAAAGATAAAAAAGAAAAAGAGCCCATGGGCCTTCTGATCGGTCTTTTTTTCGCAGGAATGGGTACAGTCATTACCGCGCTCATCGGAGAGATTGTGGGAGAATTGATATTTAATGCCATCTGGCCTTACGAGTCGGCCTTTAAACAATTTATGATGGCGATGCTGATCGTAGCACCCGTTGAGGAAATGGGAAAATACATGGTTCTCAGGCTCATCACCTGGAAAAACAAGAACTTTAACTACAGCTATGATGCCATAGTTTATGCGGTATTCGTTTCACTGGGATTCGCGGCATTCGAGAATGTGGGTTATGTATTCACGAACGGATTAGGTACCGCCATTATACGTATGTTCACCGCCGTTCCCGGTCATGCGGCATTTGCGGTATGCATGGGCTACTTCTACAGCAAGGCTAAATACGCTTCGCTTACAAACGATAAGAGCGGCTATTCCAAGAATCTTGCTCTCACTATGCTGGTTCCCATTATCGGACACGGTCTTTACGACGGGATCATCTTCGGAAGCATAACTACCGAGAACATTCTTTTAACGCTGTCCGGTCTCTTAATATGGTTCGGATTTGTCATCACACTTTTTGTCATGTCGATCATCACCATCGTCAAGGCATCCAGGAACGATTTCTGCATAGCTTACTATCCCGGAAATGTTCAGGCGGTTTATATGCCTGCCTTCGGCGGCGACTGGAGCTGCTCATGCGGTATGATTAACTCGCTTAATTTCTGCTCCAGATGCGGATCCATGCGTCCCGACATTGGCGCTACATGGTACTGCCCCAGATGCGGAAGCCCCTCGGCTTACAATTTCTGCGGCTGCTGCGGCTTACCCAAGCAGCAGGTCACTGTATAACATGACAGTGGGGACGGTTCCGGTTTGTCATCTTTGACGCAAAGAAGGTTCCTGCATTCCTGGGGGCCTGTCGCGGTACATAAATTTCTCGCTTTTCGATGTCAGGCGTAAACGCTTTACCATGCCGGTTTTAGCTCATGACGCGAGGCCACTCACGAAAATGCCTTTCGCGGAGCGAAACGCATCATCGTTCGGGCCGAGCGGCCGCGTTTTTTCGCAGACATCGAAGTCTCGAAATTCATGTATCCGCGCCACCCCGCGGAATGCAGGAACCTTTTATATTGGGAAATGACAAATCGAACCGTCCCCACTGTCTCTTAATCTTTAAATGCTTTGTGCAGCAGTATCGCTCCGACCAGATCCAGCACGAAGAAAAAGCTGAGGACTATTCCCCATACAAACAAGCCCCTTGGACGGTTCTTGTATAATCTGAGCTCGATAAGTGTAAAGATAATATCCGGCAGACTCGTCATGAGAAGCACCAGATAAGTCAGGACCGCACCTATAAGTATCACAAAAGGCGATGCTACTATCAGGAACGGATTAAGCGTCCCCAGAAGTATCAGCACCCACAGCAGGAAGTTGACGATAAAAAACGGGATCATGATAACCTTAAGAACGATCGAAAACACCGTTGCAGGCGCTTCCTTCCTGATTCCGGCAATGATCGCAAGTATCAGGCCTATAACTGCGAAAAACGCTGCCACTAAGATAGCCCCGCATACGAAGAAAGGATTGATATTGGTCCCCGGTTCCCCTCTCAGCACAAACCTCAAAGGAAAAACCACTCCGATCTGAAGCGCATACACTGAGATCACACCGAGGAGTGTAAATATTTTCGACGCGGTCATAAAGCCGCGTTTTCTTTTTACATCGTAATTCATATCTGTATCTTAACCCACTTTCCCATTCTGTATCTTATACTTGCGAAAATAAAACGGGATATCTGGTCCGCGAGTACTCCGAGCCATATGCCGACGATTCCAAATCCCAGAACAAATCCGCCAACCCATGATACCACCGTTCTGACAATGGTGACGGATATGGTGGAAGCCATTGCGGTATAAAGAGTGTCGCCCGCACCTCTTAAGCATCCCATGTTGATGACCTGAGTGATCTGGAATATTACGACGAAAATAATGACTCTCATTATGGATACGCCCAGGAGCACTATGTGTTCTTCCTTGAAGAACATGGACATCAGCCATCTTGCACCAAAGAAATAAATGACTGTAAGAGCCGCTGCGATGACCGCTCCCACGGCTTTACATGTACGTCCGTAAGTCTTGGCAAGCTCCGTATCGCCCTGTCCCAGCGATCTTCCGATAAGTGCGACCGCAGCAGCCTGCAGTCCGTCACCGAAGCTGAAAGTAAGTCCCATTAGATTCATTCCGACCTGATGCGCAGCCATGGCGTCCATGCCCATCTTCGCCGCCATCACCGCAGTTGCCATGAATCCGATACGCATGAGGAGCTGCTCGAAAAAGATACCGTATCCCACCTTCACAAGACTCTTCAATGAATCAAACGCACCCCTGATTTTGTTTGTAAGGATGTAGGGGATGCTGATAAAGTTTTCTTTTCCCCGGATGGAGATGATACTCATTACGGAAGATACCACGGTTCCGAGTACCGTTGCGGTTGCGGCGCCCACTATTCCGAGAGCGGGGAAACCGCAGTGACCTTCGATCAGAAGATAGTTAAGGATGATGTTTACCGCGTTGGATGTTACGTTGGTGCGCATTGTGATCTTGGTATTTCCCGCACCGCGCTGGGCTGAGTTTATGACCATCTGGATACAGTTAAAGATCATGCCGCCCATGATTATCCTGAAGTACGTAACCGCCGCTTTATGGGTCGCGATATCCTCGGGAGTCGCATCCGATGAGCCGCAGAGTCTGATGATGGGATTTGCGCTCGTTACAAAAAACACGCTGAGTATCACCGCTGCGATAAGTACGAAGTACACGGCTGTCACAAAGATACGGTTTGCATCCTCTCTTTGTTTTGCGCCGAAGCGCCTTGCAACAAGTGCCGATACGGATACATTTACCGCAAAAAATAAAGAAAGCCCCATGAACTTGGGCTGTGTTGTAAGTCCTACCGCCGCCACGGCATAGGCACCCATGCGGCTTACCATCAGTGAATCCACGAGTCCCGCAAAGGCCACGAAAAATGATTCGATTATGGCAGGCCATGCCATAGCAATGACCGTTCTTAAATTTTCTCTGCTGTAATCTTTAAACATAAATCTTCATGGGGTCAGACCCGCTTAAATTTCTATAAACTAATGTGTGTTCTAACCATATTACCACGTTCGGTAAAAATTCACAGAGTTATTATATTTAAGCAAGGTATTCAATGCATGTATATTTCTGTAGAAAACTTTTCATTTTTTGTTATAGGGGTCAGGCACCGTAAAGTCGTACTTTACAGTGCCTGACCCCATTAAAAAACTATAAACTTGCCCGCTATTATCAGTATACGTCCAGGGCGAGGCCGGTTTTTGCGATAAGGGTATCCAGGGTACGGATATTCTTGCCGCAGTTCTTGATGTCTTCGCCCAAAAACTCACTTGCTTCCTCTGCCGTGACTGTCAGGGAGTTTTCAGCGCCGCCGCTTTGATAAATGAATGTAACATGGTCCAGATTATCGATAAGCCCGATGAATATGTACCCGAAAGCCACCATGTCCTGTTTTTTCTGATCAAGTATGTTATCCGGAATCTCTTCTGAAAGTATTATTTTCCATCCGTAGGGTTCCGAAGCCGTTTCAAGTTCATTGGTATACGGGCCGAGATATGTACCCATATTCAGGGCATTGGCGGTTCTTGCGTTTACGGGCATATCACCGATGTAACTGTGTCTTGTGGAATAAAGATCGGATGCAAGAGGTGTTACCGTTGCTCCGCCTGACCAGATGATACGGCCGCCGATGCGTACTTCTTCGATCGGTTCGGAAGCAGTGAAGCTTCCTTCCAAAGCCCCGGTATGGAGCGGACTTACCATAACCGTCCGGGCCTGAATCCTGACAACACCGTTCTCCTCAGTATAAGAAAGTTCTGCGACTGCATTTGAACTTCCCGTAGGCTCGGCCGTAAAATTCAGTACATTATTGGTAACGGTAAGATTCACTGCATTCCATTCGTGAGAACTTTCCGCCCCCACAATAAATGTCCTGACAAATATTATGATAAAAACAAACAATAATGCCCCTAATGTGCTTCCGATGAGGATCCTGCGGTTTCTTTTTTTGTTTTTCTTCAGAAAGTCGATCTCTTTTTTATCCTCATGGGTTATTTCCGGTATTTCCCCGGAAGCCCCCTTCATGGAATCAAGTACCTTTCTGCACTTTTCACAGCCTGCCAGATGTTCTTCTATCACTGCATTTGTCTTCTCGCAGGTAAGGCCGTCAATATATGAAGGCAGCAAATCCTGTATTATTTCACAATCTATATGATTCATCATATTTCTTCCTTTCTCAGTTTTTCTTTTGCCCGATAAAAGGTAACGCGCGCCCAGTTCTCACTTTTACCCTGAACCTCCCCGATCTCCGCAAAGGACAGGCCGCCGAGAGCTCTCAGATACATAACTTCGCGATAGGGTTCCTCAAGGTCATGAAGCTTTCTCATAAGTTCAATCCTTGAGATCTTGTCGATGGCATCCTGCTCGGCCGAATCCGTACGAAGTTCCAAAGCCGCTTCTCCATCCAGATCCTCCGTCTCGGGGTGTTTTCTCCGGTAGGTGAGAAGTACGTTTTTGGCAATGCCGCACAGCCATGTGGATAATTTACAGTTCTCATCATATCGGTCAATGCTCCGTATGGCCTGATAAAACGTCTCCTGCGTCAGTTCTTCCGCAAGATCATCATTTCCGGTGCGCGCCAGCAGAAAATGATAGACCGTCTTGGCATAATGCTGATAGATTTCTTCCATGGACTGCAACTCCTCACCTCCTTTCTGATCGGTTTTCATATAGTTAATGCAAATTCAGACTGTTTCGTTACAGGATCTGTAAAAAAATTTTTCGAACACCCCAGAATGATATCACAAAAGCGGATTCTCTTTCGAGAATCCGCTTCTTTAAAGCTTTCGGGCCTCCGGCCACCCCTGACGCGTGGACCGGGCTGTAAATTCAGAGTTTCTGAGGGATTTTACAGCCACCTCAGTTGCTAATTGAGTTCTAAATCGCGGATTGGACTGTAAATATAGAGTTTCTGAGGGATTATTACAGCCACCACTGCTCATAAAACAAATTCCGAATATGGAAAATCTCCGTTTACCACAAAATCCACCGGATGAGACTTTACATATTCCTTCATATATTTGTCGAACTTGTCTCCGCCGTAATAACCGTGGTTGATGTCCTCAAAGCATTCATACCCGTTCTTTTCATAGATCTTATCAAGTGCGTCATTTCTTTCATCTCTGTCAAAAGAAATATCTCCGCCAAATAAATCTATGGCCTTTTGGAAATTATCCGCATCGGCATCATCGCCGATCATCCTCATACCTTCAAGTGCATCCTTCCAGACAATTCCCGTGGAGTTTGAAAAGAACTGATCGTGACCACCGTTACAAACTTCCGAATCATACCAAAACAAGGCAAGGAACCTTCTCTGCGCCACCGTCATTCCGGCCATATCCTGATTGTAAACATCAAGGCCGTCGTAAATACTGACTTTATACCAGAAAGGCTCTATGAGATCCCATGGATCATATTTGCCTTCCGCAATCTCTTTTTCCGTGAATTCAAAATGTTTAATGTAATTTTTGATCATTATTTTCCCTCTTAATAGGGTCTGACCCCATAAAATAATTATAAACTAGCCGAGCATGTCGAAGAGGCTATGGAAAAATTCATCCACAAGCTCTGCCATGTCTCTGGCAAACGATGCAAAAAGCCAAATAAACATCAGATATATCACAAACGTGAAAAGACAGAGCCACACTCCCACGCGGCTGTATTTCATCTCATCTTCGCTTTTATCTTTTTCCTTACATGAATAGATGATACCCAGGATTGAACACGCGAATCCGGCGAAAATAAAAATAGGCCCGAATACTGTGGGCAGGTCAAGTACCGAGGCTATAATAAGTGCAACAGGCATCACCATGGATGCCAATCCGAAGTAAACAGGCGATTTAACGTAAAGTTCATGTTTCTTATCCATAACTTCAAGCTCCTTTCAGCTTCAGTCAAATCTTCCCCTCGCCTATTTAATTACCATGTAAGTATATCATAATACGGTGAAGATGCTTCTCTATTGGCAATGAATTACTGCCACAAAAGAACCGTCCAATCTTTAATCCATGTGATACAATAATCCGGGGTTGAGAAAAAATCGAATTGGAGAAAGATATGAAAAACAAAAAGCAGCTTATCAAAAGTCTGGTCGTGTGCGTACTCTGGCTTATCCCATTTTTCGCAGTCGGAATTCTCTGTGACAGAATAGAAAATGACATAATAGCGAATCTGTGCAAAAGCCTCATGCGTCTGGTTGCATCCGTGGGGATCATGCTCTATATAAAACACGAATACGGTATGAAACTCGGTATCAGAAAAGAGAAACTTTTTAAAGGCATCTTTTGGTACGGAATCGTAATCTTTATCTTCTGCCTTGTAATGCCTTTTCTCTCATACGAAGCACCCGAGATTGCATTTTCAGAAGCACTGCCAATACTTTTGTTTTATTTGGTCGTATATATGATCGTAGGTTTGTTTGAAGAAATCCTTTGCAGAGGTCTTCTTTTCAACTCATTCAAAGCATATTGGGGCGATAACAAAAAAGGAGTTTATCTCAGTGCATTTTTATCATCGCTTCTCTTCGGCTGCCTTCACTTTTTTAATCTGAACGGATCAAACACCATTTCCACCATTACACAGGTAATTTACGCGACATTCTTCGGAATGCTCTTTGCAACCATCTATTACCGCTCGGGAAATCTGTTATCATGCATAATCCTTCACGGACTTGTAGACTTTGCAGGTTCCATCTGGACATGCTTTAAAGCAAACAGAATGGAAGCGATCATCATCGATAATACTACCGATTCATCAATCGGTCAGGCCCTTATAATTCTTATAATGACATTACCTTTTGCGATTTCTTCGCTGGTACAGCTCAGGAAGACATTCAAACAGGGATGACAATGAGGCTGTGACAGAGGGGACGCTTCCATTTTGTCACAGCCCCCACCGTCATACTCTTAATTCTTTTTAAGAAATTCAATTAATTCATCTCCGGGAATCGGCCTGGAAAAATAATATCCCTGGATATAATCGATCCCCAGTCCTATCATCGCATCCAGCTGTTCCTTGGATTCTACGCCTTCGGATACGATCTTCATATCCATATCATGAACGACGTTTACCATACCCTTCATCACGGATCTGATCTTATCGTTGGTAAAATATCCCTGAGTAAAGGTCAGATCGAACTTTATATTTTTGGCGGGCATACTTACAAAATAATCCAGATTCGAACGGCCTATACCGAAATCATCCAATGAGAAAGATACACCCATTCCGATAAGCTTCTCCATATTCATAAACAGAAGATGCTTCAGCTGATTATCCGCAGTCTCGGTGATCTCAAGATTTATACAGGCAGGATCGATATTGTATTTTTCTATAATGCTCTTAACAAAAGCTGCGGGATTCTCATGATCAAACTGAGCAACCGAAATATTGGTCTCTATATTTTCAATACCGAGCTTTTGTAACTCTCCGGTTGCCAGAAATTCGCACACTTTGGTAAACACTCTTATTCCCAGCGGGATTATCTGACCGTTTTCCTCAGCCACCGGTATGAATTCTCCGGGAGAAACCATCTTCCCCTCTTCATTCCTGATCCTTACAAGTGCCTCGGCGGAAGTGAACCGGTTTTCTTTTACATTAAAGATAGGCTGGTAATACACCTCAACCCTGTCGTCCCTCAAAGCTTTTTCAATAAGATTATAGATCTCACTTCTGTGGCGCATCTTTTCTATAAGCTCACTGTCACATGTGAGTATGCTCTCGTTGGAATCTTCGTAGAAGTGTATGAATTTAAACACCTCATCGCTTCCGGAAAACATATTGCTGTCCGGACAAAACATAAACTTGGCCTCGACAGGAATATCCGTAACTCCGTCTGCCTGAGCTTTTATATCCATAAGCTTTTCGTGTGCTCTCTCGGATGATTCATAGATAATGCAAAACATGTCATCGCCTATCCTGAAGACCGGTTCCTTACCGAGTTTTAGAAACGCCCTTGCAGAACGGATGACCGCATTTTTCCTGAGTTCAAGCTCCGCATTGGGAACAAGATATTTAATCTTCGCAGTATAAAAAGAAAACGACTTTCCGTATTTATACTTATCTCTCATATACAAAGACAAAGCATTCTGCGTAAAGAGTCCGGTCACGCGGTCTATATGCTCATTGGGATTCTCAAGCTGTGAATAAAGTACAACCATGCCCAGAGCGGCAGCAAAACCCACAAGAAGCATTTCTTTCGTAATGAATTGCACGATAGCAGCTACGAGCCATAATCCCTGCCACGTAAACAATGCGATAAGTCTTCTGTGGGAGATATCCCGTCTGTGTTTTATGATCAGGATCAAAGTGAAAATAATATAGAATGTGGCCAGACAATAAGTACAAAGCGTAGCCGGACCATAAGAATATACCACCCTGCCATCCATGAAATAATCAATGGGCAGAATGATCATAAGAATTTCGCCTACCACGTACAGTATAAAAGCAAGCGATCTTATAATGTTATTTTTGAACTGGACGGTAATATCAAGACACGCATACAAAAAGCCGCAGTATCCCTGACTCACAAGAAGCATGATATACAGCTTACACACAGCCTTCGTTATAGCAGGTGAAAAACCGCTGTACACAGCCATGTGGATACATACTATCGATGCTATGTCAAATACTAGACATACTACGCATACTCCGAGAGCAGCGAGAAACAAAAGACTGTTCTTTACGTTAAGTTTTCGTTCACGCCCGATAAGAACAAGAAAGATCAGGAGCATGACAAGTCCACAAACCTGCAGTTCAATGTTCATACTTTTTTTATCTCCCCTGTGACGCGGTTCTTGCCACTGTTCTTAGAGATATAGAGTTTTTCATCTGCCATGGAGACCACGTCATCATCTCCGCTTCCGCAGGCGATTCCAAGACTCAGTGTTATAACTTTCTTCGGATCAAAATCCCAGGTTTCATGCTCCATGGTGGTCCTGATCCTCTGTGCAATACTTAATGCGCTGCCCAGGCTTTCTTTTTTCAGAATAAGAACAAATTCCTCACCGCCATAGCGGTAGGCCTGGACATATGGAGATTCTTCCTTAGCAAGTATCATTCCGAGACGCTGAAGAACTATATCACCCATAGGATGTCCGTAGGCATCATTTACCTTCTTGAAATTGTCTATATCCATCATGACGATGCCGTATTCCCGCTTTTTTTTGCGGATAGTTTCAAGATTTCTGTCAAACTGTCTTCTGTTGAGCACCTGTGTCAGGCCGTCATAAGAATTATTTATGACGATCCACAGAACGAACGCAAGAAGAATCATGAATCCCAGGATCACGAAAATGGATGCGCTAATCCTGCTCCTGTCCGTTTTCTCGGATGCTTCATACCTTGACATCTCATACATGGATTCCATTATCTGGCTTTCAATGATATCGGAATACTTGATATTCTGCTGATCAAGGAGCCGGGTGTACAGCCTGTTCAGTGTGTCGTACATCTTCTCCTTTAATTCGATTTTTTGTGTGGGATAGTCATTCTGAATTCTCAAAAGAGTAACAAGCTCATGCTTCTCATAGCCGTTCTCATCACAAATGTTTATGAAATCTTCAACAAACTCGGAAGAAGCCTCCAGCTCTTTCTCCCTCTCTACGGTGTTAACATCATCAAATTTGTCCCATATGCCGGAGACGATAAATAAGCATTTTGTTTCTTCATAGGGAATAATAAAATCCCTGAGCATTATTTCCCTGAAAATGTCCTGCGTCAAAAGAGGGCTGTCCTCATATTTTGTAATGATCAAGCCGCATTCTCCCCTGCGTCCCGTCTCGAAATATACCCTTGCAAGCCACACTTCCGCCATGGCAGCGTATGCTTCCTCGAACACCCCCGTATCGGAAAGCGCCAAAACTTCCAAGGACTTATTAAGCCGTTCTTCCGCAGCTTCATATTCACCGCGGAGAGTGTAAAGCATTCCCTGAATACGGTAGGCATAGCTTTTGATCTGAAGATTCTCAATCTCCTCGAATGGTTCAACATTCATGGCAGATCCGACCATCTGTTGTGCAGATTCATAGGAATAATTGTTAAGATAGAAATTTGCAAGATCCAGGTAGATGTTTACGGTATAGTCCTTCTCATCACTCTGGCTGAGATAATAAAGTGCATACCCGAGATATCTGTAATATGACATCTCTTCTCCGCGAAGCTGATAGATAAGGCTGACTCTCTCACAGAGTTTTCCCTTATCACCGTCTGCAAGATTTCGATTTTCGATCCAATCCAGGGCAAGTGAAAGCTGTTCATCCAGCGCATCGCTCTCGTAAGTCAGATTCTGATCGATCAACTGCTGAACTTTCGTATGGTTGGTTCTTTTTTCAACATATACGTACGCCAAATACGCTATCCGGACAAAAAGTATCAGTGCTATGGCGATTGCAACACCTATAAGAATTTTTCTCAAAAGTCTTTTTGTCATGGCCGCCCCTCGGGATATACAGTTTTTCGATATTATTATACGCTAAAAAAGCCCGAGATGCAGAAAAATGCCAATTTAGTCACAAAAGAGACCTTTTGTCACCGCCACCTCCCCTCCTGCCGGGTCGAAGCGGGTTGGGGCTATAATATTGAAATTTCTGAGAGGATTTATAGCCTCACAGGTTCACTATCATCTATTATTTCGATCAGCGTCAGCCATGAGTTTATTTCCAATCGACCAACAAAAATTGTTGATATCCGGAATATATGGTTGTAGTAGTATCATCACCTATCGAATAAACTTTGAAATACACATCCTCATCATCAGTTATTCCGGTTCCACGGTATACCCTCTCAACATACAAAATATACTTCCCGTCCGGAGATGAAACAATTTGCTCAACCTGCCACATCTCTGCATCAGTCTTCTCGGATAAGAGCCTGTATTCATAAGATGATTCGTCCGGGTTTCGATGGTCTTCAAACTCAGTGTCATTTTCTGTTTTAATCAATCCCCAGGTACATAAACGGAAACATTGACCGCTCCACGAATCCTTGAAAACTATATTTTCATATCCTTCTATACTTCTGTAATCCTGTGAAAAATCAAAATGAAACTGTGATAAGCATAGAATTGTTGACAAAAGTACTATAAGAATAATTACAATTACAGAGATTATTACAATCTTACGTTTCATTTTCACTCACTTTTCCTGATGATTTTCTATGCCAAGAAAACCAACCCCCATTGCTATGTTTAACTGAAATTTAAGCATTTACTGGTTAATATCATAGTCAGACCTTAGTATACCTTCATCCGCAAGCACTGATTCCTTAAGTGTCATATCTTTTCATATAATTCTCATCAATTTCGCCCATATCAATACCTCTATATACATCATTTGTCATAGTCAATAATACTGTAATTGAAACTACTATCGTTACTTGATACTCAGAACTCTTTTATAACCATGATTAATGGTCAATACATATGTTATACAAGAAATGCCGAAGGCAAATATCATAAGCATAATGCTGCCTCCAATAGCAATGGCGAAATCATTAGTATTCGTGAAGCCCGACACAACCATCATGGGAACAACGGATGCAAGTATGCATACTACCCCCAGTATAATCCCTACCAGAAAGGTATGCTCAAATTCCTTCCGATGCTCGACTATAAATCCGTGTACGCCATAAGCCAGCTCCAAATCTTCATGCCAAAGTCTCTTATATTTCGACAAATTCCAAAATGCAATGATCAAAATAACCGCTGCAATGATCAACATGATAATCTGAATCAACAACCCGACCACAAATAGCTTTGCTTCAAATGTCGAGATAAATATGCCGGCAACTGGAGATATAAAAAACAGGAATATCGCTACCACAAATCTGCCAGCCACATTTTTCTTTACCACAAGATAATCCTGAATCTCTTTCAATTCTACCATTCCCGCTTTGGGCGTATCTGTTTCTTCCGTCAATGCATCTGCTTTTGATGCCTGTACACCCGTGTTTCTATCGGTGTCTAAAAAGCTCAGGTCATAATCATCGTTTAACAGAAAATCCGTTGAAACCTCGAAGAATTTCGACATAGCCATGATCTTATTCAGGTCTGGCGTCGTTTGTGCCATCTCCCATTTTGAGACAGCCTGTCTGCTGACACCTATCTCTGCGCCGAATTCCTCTTGTGAGAGACCGCTCTTTTTTCTTAATTCTGTTATCTTCTCTCCCAAAATCATTATTGCTCGCCTCCAAGTGAATCAATAAAATCAACCATTTTCTCAGCCACCTCTTCCGGCTTTTCGGCATGTACGTAATGTCCGCAATCCAAATAAACAATTTCTCCCCTTGTTATTCCGGCAATATAGTTCTCATGGATCCTATGCCAGTTTTCGACAGAACCATACGATTCTGCCAGCATTGCTTCATCATTTGATACAAAGAAAAGAGTAGGGACATCCGGAAGCGGATCGTTATATATATCAAGGAGAACCTTAAGTGCGTGTTCATCGCATATGGTTTCGCGCATCATAGTACTACCGGAGCCAGCACAGAACTTATCAAAGAATAGTGCCCTGTATTGCTCCTTTTCTTCTTCAGAAAGAGCATTACTTCTAAGAGCCGCACTCAGATTATCAGGGTTCATTGCTATGCGTATCAGTCCTATTTTATATGAGAAGAAATCGCTGCCCGCCATGGCTTTCACAGCTTTTTCCGGATCCTGCGGTTCCATCTCAGTTATATGTGTGCCGGGCAAAAGATCATATTGCTCCGGAACTGCCGGATCCAATCCGATGATTGCCTCTATCTCCTCGGGATAATGATTGGCCCAATAAACTGCTTCAAGTCCGGAAGCGGAATGGGGAACAAGGATATATGGCCCTTCAATATTAAGAGCGGCCAAAGCCTCCCTGTCCTGCGACGTGATGACGTCAACAGAACGTTCACCCTCATATTCATCACTATAACCGTAGCCAAACTTTTCCATAACCACAACTTTGTATTTATCCGTGAGCATCTCATACAGCGGCTTAAAATCAAAAATGGGTGAAGGAGTCATAGACCCCGGCAAAAACACAAGCGTCTTATTACCTTCGCCTTCTACATAAACGTTCATATTATGACCATCAACTTCAACATACTGGCCGGCCATATGTGTGATCACCGAACGTTCTTTTTTTAATCTGCACTGATGGTAAATGCATAAGCATCCCAGAGATACTACAACCGCAGCAATAAAACCGGTAATCGTTATCCCCACTATTTTCAGCGCCTTTTTTACCTTTCTGTTCATATCGATAACCTCCTTCGTTTGTTGAGATTACGATATCAAAACAGCCTGTTGCGCTCTACCATCTTAGGCTTGCAATCTGTCAACCCATGGCTTGCAATCCCTGACAATACAGTCTGACACGATCACGTCGTGAATGCCTCCAAAGGATTCCGTGCCATAGCCTTCGCAACACTCGCAAGTTGTTGTCTTGTAGGTAACGTCATACCTTATTCCACGGCTTTCTCAAACATGTCTGATTCTGTAATTAGGATAATCCTTCCATAATGCCTCATAATCATCCATCCTTCATCCTGCTTTCACAGTACAGATCATCTGAAGATCAAACGGCTCCCCTTCAGCGATCTCTTTTATCGGATCGCTAGAAAGGACACTTCCCATTGCTCTGTAAAAAGCGATCGTCTCCTCAGAAGAACAGGCAGATATGTACAAAGCCTCAGCTCCGGCTTTTCTTGCTTCCGTTTTTCCCGCTTCAAATAATTGCCTGCCAACACCTTTGCCTCTGCATTCTGAAGATACCTGCATCATATCTAGGATCATGTAGGGACCGTTTAGTTTCCTTAACAGCCCTATAAAGCCGACAACTTTATCATTTTCTAACGCAATGTATGTAATATAATCATCGCTGCTTATCTGCTTTGCCACAGAACGCTTTTTGTTCAGATCCCAGTCTTCTGTATATTTGCATTCTACTAATGCATATTCTCCATCTATTCTTCGATATACTTTATTTACATCCTGTTTTCTGTTATACAGATCTAATGATCCTAAACAGAAGTTTGTTTCCGATAATAATTCGATTTTTATCAAATGATAATTCTCCTTATCGTTTTCATACGCAACATACTGCAAAGAATCTAAAACCTTCTACTGCATCTTCATTCCAACATTTATTCCAATGGTATACGGATGATATATTTCTGATCCTTGAAATCTCCAATAATCTGACCGCCGTTTTTCAGCATGATTTTTATGGTTGGCTCATTGCTTTTCATCGGAAACAGCTTTATTTCTTTTTTTCCACAGCGGAAATTCCCTGCAGCATATCATATTCTGGTTTTCCCATATCCACCGACAATTGTTTTAACACTATATTTTGCATAATCGTCTCTCCTTTTCAGCAATAAACCTGTTCGGACACCTTATAAACTTCGCCTTTGTAATATTATCGTATATCATTCCATTATTTGTATGCATACACAATTTCATCATTAGCAGCATTAACGCCTCCTGCTTTTTCATAGCATCTACAGGCGGAGATATTACTTTTATTCGTTATCAAAAACATTTTCCTACAACCAATACTTTTAGAATGAGAATTAACATATTTTACCAATTCCGTTCCATAGCCATGATTCTGATATTCTTCCATTATATCAATGGCATGTAAATAAAAATCTTTTATTCCATCTGGCTTAACCAGTACATATCCAAATGCAAACCCAACGATAGCGTCATTTTCTTTGGCAATATAACCATAAGTATTTTTCTCTTCCAAAAATGCATTCAGAATAGCTTCATCATATTTGGTATTCTCATCATCTACAAAATATTTCATCAACGCAATATCTTGCTTTTCCAACAATTTGTACTCCATAGCACACCTCGCCAAACTCCGGTTAGTAAGTTAACGTACAGATTTACTGTTATCATAAAATCTCCTTAGTAAATTATGCTGAAAGTTAATCGAATATCAGAGCTCTATTAAACTCAGCATCAAATTTCTTTACCGATTCCCTGTTCAAGTCATCATTATATATATCGGATTCATAAAATCTTCCGCCTTTGGCTACGGATAAATATCCGGGAATCAATTCCATTCCCATAAAGGAATCGTAGTTATACCCTTCAGAATCACTAATAGAGAATTCGCTTGCTTCAACAAATCCAAACTGAGGATAGTATTCAGGTCTTCCAAAAAACAGAATGGCACCATAGCCTAAATCCTTTGCTTTGATAATCAGTTCATTGATAAGAGCTTTACCAACCCCAAGCCTTTGATATTCCGGACGTACGCTGATTGGGCCCAAATTCAAAACAGGCAAACCATTCCCATCTTGTCTAACTTCAGCTTTACTACATATAACGTGTCCAACGATTTCATCATTCACCGTTGCAACAAGACTTAATTCCAATATACCATCCCTTTTCCGGAGTTCGTGAACCATCCAATGCTCATATGGGCAGCCAATACCACCCCGCTCAATTCTATCGGGATATGCGAAAGCTTCTCTTGTTATCTCCTCAACTCTTCTGTAATCTTTTTGGGTTTCGTTTCGAACAATTATCTCCAAGCTTATTCACCCCCGTATCATAATTAACTTCCGATTGGATATCCGCACTCCCAACAAGCTTCACTTGCTTTTATAATCTGTTACCTGCATACCCGCGAAGCCTTGAAAATACCGGAATTTATGCTCGTAAGTCTTCCCTTATGCTTTCCCTTGTGTTATGTCGTTTTATATGAGCATCGGATGCTCATAAGGGCAAATACAAGGGCAAGGAAATCTGATAACACAACATAAAACAATACGGTAATCGACTGTTGAAATGCTTCTTTTCTAAAATGCTTGCGTAGCCCCATTTATCATCATTATTCTAACAGGTATGCTTATGATACATAGACAACAAGTGCGTTTTCTCAGGCTTTGTAATACTTTGCCTGTGCTTCATACATTTCTGCATACAATCCATCCGGCATTTTTATCAGCGTATCGTGATCACCGTATTCCCTGATCGTTCCACGGTCAAAAACAGCGATATGATCACAAAAACGACAACTCGATAATCTGTGAGATATATAGAAGGCTGTCCTGTTTCCGACAAGGGTACTGAAGTTCTTATAGATCTCATACTCAGCAAGTGGATCAAGTGCGGATGTGGGTTCATCAAGGATCACCACCGGCGAATCCTTAAAAAGCGCTCTGGCTATCGCTATTTTCTGCTGCTCGCCTCCGGAGGGTTCAATACCGCTCTCATCGAATATCTTCATGATCTGTGTATCCGCCTTCTTTTCCAGACATTCCATCAGATCATCCAGGCCGACGGCGCTTATCATTTTATCAAGGTCTTTTGCATTATATGCCTTGTCGAAAACAATGTTTTCCCTGATGCTGATCGCAAACAGATGAAAATCCTGAAATACAGGTGCGAACTGTTCCATATACTCTCTGTAGTCATACTCCCGT
>JAEEXJ010000021.1 GCA_016291475.1 Lachnospiraceae bacterium
TCAAGGAAATATTAAGACCAGCAAAGAATTCTACAACTTCATCAAGCTCATCATCGGGAAAGCCTATAATCTCCCTCCAGACATCCTTGGTAAGTTCCACTTTGCAGACATAACGGTCAGCTTCGGGGAATTCGGTAACAGGCTCAGGAACAGGAGGTGCGGTAACCTTGACGGTTATCTTAACATCATCGCATCCCTTGGCACTTACGATAATCTTGGTCTTACCTTCGGAAACAGCGGTAATGGTAATGATCTCATCATCTATATCTGCCTCGGCGATGTCTTCATCTTCTACTTCTATCTTAACCTTGGACAGATCATCGTAGTTTTCGATTTCAACTTCAAACTCTTCACCTGCTTCCAGTTCTACTTTCTTATCCGAAAGCTCGATGACGATTTCTTCTTCATCATCCTCTTCCTCCTGGCGGGAACCCGCATCATTTCCCTGTGAGCCTATCGCAGGCATGGAGCATGCGGTAAGAATCAGTGATAAACAAAGAGCTAAAATTCCAAATTTCTTTTTCATAGTACCTCCTGATCATGCTGACATCAGGTGACAATGTCAGAATAAATAATGAACTACAGTGCGGAAAGCACTTCAAGCGACTTAAAATGCTTATCCATAAAGCGTTTCTCGTAATCCGTCGTAAGTTTAAAAAACTCATCCTCGGCAGGATCCGTAAGTTTAAAAGTATAAAGGTGTCTCAGGTCGGCATTCTGAATCCTGTCCACCGCAGCGATAACCGCTTCATTAAATACTCTTCCCGCGGGAAGACCGGGAAATTCTCCGTTTATAACTATGGATCTGAGTACAAATATGCATCTTACAAGCCTGCAGGAAAAATTAGGATTATTAAGTGCCAGAAGAGATGCATACAAAAGACCCAGCATTGCCGTGGAATCCTCACCCTCCACGCAGTAATAATCCGCAATCTCCGCAAAATAAGACGCATAAGAGGCAAGCTCTATATCTGTCCTGAATTCCTCGAAATAATTGGAGATATCGGCATCGTTCAGATAATATGCACTCTGCCCGTGACTTAACTTGAATTCACCGAATGCAAAGCTTTCGGAAGATGCGGCAAAGCGCGAGGAAGGTTTCCTCGCGCCTCTCACAAATACATTCAGTTTTCCTTCCGTACCTGTAAGAAGTGTTATGAGTCTGTCGTTTTCACCGGCAGGCCTGGATCTCAGCACAATTCCGGTACAGGAAAAAATATCATTCATAACTGTGATTTATCAAATCCGAAATTCTTCAGGAGTATGTCTGAATCTCTCCAGTCCTTTTTAACTTTTACCCAGAGCTTTAAGAATACTTTCGTCTCACAGAGCTCTTCTATCTCGGGGCGGGCCTTGGAACCGATCTCTTTTAACTTGCTTCCGCCTTTTCCGATGATCATTCCTTTGTGGGAATCCTTCTCACAGTAGATGGTGGCATCTATGTAATACATATTCCCTTCAAACTTCATCTGATCTATCGCAACCGCAAGTCCGTGAGGAATCTCCTCACCCAGACACATAAGGGCTTTTTCCCTGATGATCTCCGCCGCAATCTGCTTTACCGGCTGATCTGTAACGGTATCTTCATCATAGAAAGGTTCACCTTCGGGCAGATACTTAAATACAGTGTCTACAAGATCGTCCACATTCTTATCCTTAAGTGCGGAAATCGGAACGATCTCTTTGAAATCCATGTGTGAACTGTACGAAGAGATGAACTCCAAAAGCTTATCACGTGCAATGGTGTCGATCTTATTGATAACAAGAATGATCGGAATATCAAGAGTATTAAGCTTGGTACAGATCAGTTCCTCGGTTTCCGTAAAGCAATCAGAAGGCTCCACAAGCCACAGGATAAGATCGGCATCAGCAAATGTACTCCATGCACTTGAAACCATGTAGTCACCGAGTTTGCTGCGTGATTTATGGATACCGGGAGTATCGAGGAATACTATCTGTCCTCTTTCATCCGTGAACACACCCCTTGCCTTCTTACGTGTTGTCTGAGGTTTGGGAGATGTGATAGCAATCTTTTGGCCTATTATTCTGTTTACAAGAGTGGATTTGCCGACATTAGCTTTGCCGATAACGCCGACAAATCCTGATTTCTTCTCTGACATATATTTTACTTCTTTTCTTCGGGTTTGGGCTGTGCCTGGGCCTGAGGCTGAGCCTTACAGTTTCCGGTAACGGGAGCGGTGCCCGAAAGGTTGTTCATGGTGTTCTGATAAGCTTCGTACTGAGCCTTCTGCTTGGATGCAGCCTTAGCCGCAATTTTAGCTGCTCTCTTTTCGGAATTGAGATAAAGGATCCACTTTACGATACCGAAGATAACAAGGCCCCAGAAGATGATGTAAATGAAGTGTGATACGAACCATACAGCAAAATTCTTGAAGAAATCCGCGATGTCCTCAAGCTGCTCGCTGAATCCGTCCTTCATTCTCTGCCAGGTGGTAGGCTCTTCATAAACAACGGGGGTATACTCCACAACTTCACTTATATTCAGATAGATGGTAGCATAATTAACCTTATTATCGAAGGTGCGGAGCTGACTTTCCATGCTCTCGATCTGATATCTGACATTGGCAAGTCTGTCCTCGATATAGATCATGTCCTCGATGGACTCGGCATCTCTTAGGAACTCTTCAAGACGGGCTTCCTCGTCTCTCAAGGTCTTCTTGTGAGCTTCAAGATCAACATATGTAAGAGTTATATCTTCTACACTCTGACTTCTGTTGGTGATATTTCCGGCATTTCCTATCTGCTTGATAAATTCATCAAGCTTCTGAGCGGGAATTCTTACCGTAAGATCAGCGTGTCTTTCAACAACTTCACCGTGATAACGGCTTCCGTTATAGGTATTGATGGATTCAAGATATCCGCCGGCTCCGTTTACGAAATTTTCAACATCCGCATACAGCTGATCAAATTCTTTGGTCTCCACATCAAGGTATGAAGTGGTGATGAGCTTTCTGCTCGTATCAACTGCGGAGGGTGCGGATGAACTCGTTCCTGCCGACTCATCCACCTTCATGTCATAACTGTCAAAGCCGTAATCATAATCCGCTATCGCCTCTTCAGCGGTATAATCATAAGACTCACCGTCGTTTACAGCGGAGGGCGCGACAGCATAGTTTCCCGATGCACTGTCCGCACTGCCGCATCCCGCGAGCATTGAAACGCTGAGAAGTCCGGCTATTGCTAGTTTTCCGAAAAGATTCATTTTTTTCATAACATTCCTCCTGCAAAAAGAAAACAATTTACAGCAGATTCTCCACTTTTCCGAAGAGCTTTTCATTATCGCGGATAAGTTTTTCGTTACCGACAACGACAAGCTTGTTATCGGCCATCATCTCCCTGATATATTCTGAAGTCTTCCTTATATCCTCCGGAGTACAATCAAGTACCTCATCCCTGATCTTCTGAAGATCCTCTTCGGTGATCCCCGTCATATATGAGTTAAAGCTTCGGGAACCTTTAGCGGAAGGTGTGAGGGGAAGATCCATATCACTGATGGTTCCGATGATAAGTTTGGTCATCGCCCTCTCATCTGCGTCAAAGTTAGAAACAGCCTCTGCTGCCCCTTCATATACATCGACGGTTTTTGTAAGATTCGGGTCACGATATGAAACAAAATATCCGGTTCCCGCAGGAGTAAAGGCATTCATTACGCCGTATGCACCGCCCTTAACCCTTACGTTCATCCACAGATAATCATATCCTAAGAATACTTTCAGGACCTTGAGGGCGCCGTTAAACGTAAGGCCATGTCTGTCATAGCGTCCGGCCCTGCACACAAATACAACCTGTCCGGAAGTGATAAGGCCCTCATTGTTATGCACAAGATCAATGTTCTGTGATGCAGGTCTGTGCTTTTCGGTAAAGAGCTCCTCCTTAAAGGAAACAATTCTTTCTTTTAACAGATCGGATTCTGCCCTTTCGCCGGTAAAATCAACGATCAGATTCTCGGGTCTTAAGATAAGCTCAAGCACATACTTAAGATTCTCCGTCATGATGCCCGCCTGAGCATCATAGTCATTAAGTAATCCGCATATGAACCTGTAATAAGATACGCCCTGAATGATATCAGAGAATGCGGACTGCTTTGATACGGATGCCATAGCCCTGGATGCCGCGATTGAATGTCCGGCGCCGAGGAAACTTGACTGCATGGAATTCTTGATCTCAACCAAAACATCTTTGATCCTTCGAAGATCCGAAAACTTTGAATCGAAAAGGATCTCTTTGATCAGGTCAAAAGCTTCCGCGGATCTTTCGTCGAAATACTTTGCCTTAACCTCAAATGTAGGAACAAATTTTTCTCTTTCATGATAAAGAGAATAAAGCTCGGTAGAAATATTGAAACCGCCCATTATAAGATCGATCATGGGATTGAGTTCTTCGTATCTGTGCTCCTTGGTATCAACCATACTGAGAAGGTCGCGAAGAAGTCCCACATAAGGAAGAAACTGAGTTCCGATCTTATCGGTCTTAAATGCCAGTCTTAAATATCCGATCTTTCTGGTATCTATCTCATGGAAAATAAAGGGTACTCCGTCAGCATCGGAAATGTCATTTATAAGAGGCTCGATCTCTCTCTTAAGATCATCCCTTGTAAGCATGGGAAGCGACTTGATGGCAACTTCCGAATCCGGAGTATCACGGAACTTGTTAAGCCCGTCGATCATCTTATCGATAGCTTTCTTATCGGCCGGAGATAGTGATGACTGGATGGAATCAAGCATCTTACGAAGTTCTTTATCCTTCATCTCCTGAACTCCCTCAGTGGGACGAACGCAGACATAGGATCTGTGTTTATTCCCGATGAAGTATTTTCTGACAAGTTTCTCGAAATAGCCGGTATCTATATTTTCCCTGAGGAAATCATACGCATCTTCTGCTTCGATGTATTCAAACGGCTTAGTGTCATCATAGAGCCATGAATCAAGCATGGTTATGCCGTACATAAGCCCCTTGGGGTATCTGCCGAAATCCGCTTCTCTGTACCTAAACTCACTTGAGTCGATAGCGGCTCTTAATGCATTTTTATCAAAGCCCTTCTTGGCAACGGTTTCAATGGTCTCTGTTATGAGCTGACCGAATCTGGTCTCCATGCTCATGGCCGCATCCTTGCCGGTGATGCTGTAAAAAGGCTGTTTTACCGAACATTCAAGGCGGCTGGAAACATCACCCACAACACCCTGCTCCACAAGGATCTTCCTTAAGGGAGCACCGGGATTTGAAACAAGTGCATAATCGATCATCTCGAATGCTAGTCTTGTTTTGATATCAAGCGCTTCGTCCAACGCAAAATTTACGGAGAAAAATGTATTCTCATCCGCATTTTCTCCCTGTGAAATAGGGCACTGCTTCATTACCTTAACGGGCTGTGCGAAAGGCTTCTGAGCGCCGATGGTGGAATCAATCTCAAGACGCGTGAATCTGGACAGATATTTTCTGTCGATGAATTCCAGATCCGAAAGCATATCCCCATTTCCGTAGAGATAAATATAGCTGTTTGAAGGATGATAATATCTTCTGTGGAAATCAAGGAACTGCTCATAGGTAAGTGAAGGAATGAAATCGGGATCTCCGCCGAATTCATTGCCGTAAGCATTATCCGGGAAAAGAGAGAACATGGACTCGGAAGAAATGATATCCTCCGCTGATGACCTTGCTCCCTTCATCTCGTTGTAGACAACACCGTTAATGATGAGTTTTCCTTCCTCATCATATTCATAATGCCATCCTTCCTGACGGAAAATGCTCTCATTCTTATATACATTTGGATAAAAGACAGCATCCAGATAAACGTGCATCAGATTCCTGAAGTCGGAATCGTTGGTTGATGCCACGGGATAAACGGTCTTATCGGGAAATGTCATTGCGTTCAGGAAGGTATTGAGCGAGCCCTTAACAAGCTCCACAAAAGGATCCTTGAGGGGAAACTCCCTCGATCCGCAAAGAACGGAATGCTCAAGTATATGTGCAACTCCCGTGGAATCCGTGGGAGGAGTTCTGAATCCGATGGAAAAAACTTTGTTGTTGTCATCATTTTCGATGACCGCGATCCTTGCTCCTGTTTTTTTATGTGTAAGCAGATATCCCACGGAAGCGATATCCGTAAGTTCTTTCTTTTCTACAAGTTCGTAATTTCTTAATTTAGTTGTATCCATAATAATCCTTTACATCCGCGAAGATCAGACAGTAAGCAGGGCCAGCTTGCCTCCTTTAAGTTCCTGTATAAGGAGTCCCGCTTTCTTTTTTTCTTCTTCGCTCATCAAAACCAGTTCCTTGACCTTTAGATATTTGGTCTTGTACACCTCTTCTTCTTTGCCGAAAAGTTGCTTTTGTTTTTCCAGAATACTGACTCTCACTTCGGCATTCATCTGTTTGAACACCTGATATACGAAGTCGTCATCCTTCAGATAATAGAGAACCGTTTCAAGAGTATCCGTATCCGTATAATGCGGAAGTATGCTCTCCGAAACAACTTTGCGCAGCTTAAACAGGATATCCTCATTAAGGGTGAGCTCCTTTAGAGTATATTTTGCTCCTACATAAAAGCAGCCTGCATCCTGCATAAAGTATTTATAATCTTCGTAGACCTGTTTCGTCACTGCTCTCTTATATCCTCAATAACTTCAATCTTATAACCGGTTATCTCCATTGCATCCCTTACAGCTTTCTCGCTCATATGCGCAAATTCCGCAACTTCCTTAACGGTTACTTTTCTCTCAAGAGAATCCGCAAGTTCCATGGCTTTGTCATAAACCTTATTGGTCCTCTCAAGGATCTTATCCGCCTTTTTGTCTTCCTCACCGGCTTCACATATCAGTTCTTCCATGGCGTCCATGGCAAGCTTCATCAGGAAGCCTTCGCAGTCTTCGGGTCTTTCCTGAGAATCAAGCATCAAAACACCCTGGCAAAGAGCTGCATTTCCTTCACCGATAAGGTCTTCCAAAAGAACGCCCTGTCCGGTATAAATACGGGCAAGCTGGGCTATATCCTTAAGGTAGCAGTTTATCAGGCTGTCCATGGACGACCTGTCTCCCGCCATTGCGCTCATTGCGAACGCTTTCTTTTCACCGTCTGTAAAAAGAGGGAGTTCATCCAGTTCCTTAAGGTATTCGTTTAAATAATCAGTATCTATCTTATCAAGGGCAAATTCGGAGAGGACCGCTTCGTTCTCTGAAGGGGTTATTCCGTCAGTACCCGCGATATCGCTTGCATGCAGAGTATCTTCCGTTGAAAACTTTATCTCCCATCTGATGCCGCGGCCTTTGAGATAGTCATACACCATTCCGGTCTGCGTATCATCAAGTTCAAGGGGAGCAAGCATATCCTCGATATCCTGCTTATCTATGAAACCTCCCTGAAGTGCCGCTTTGTGCCTCAGCGCTTCTAGAGTCTTACCAAATGCTACTTCTTTATCCATCATTAACCTCTGACATGGGAATGTTTAAACAGATGTACGGAACAGTACTCATAGCTTCCCGCACACTTGGAGCAATATCTGAACTCCATATCCGGATCGGACACATCGGTCTTGCCGCATATAGCACATTTATGTCTGTAAGCAGCACGCATCTTAGGCGCCCTGTCTTCTTTTGTACCGGATTCAGTGCTCCTTCCGCTGTTATATTTTCTCCTGAAGCTGTTCCGTCTGTGTATCTGATAAGGATTAATGGTCTTACCCTTAATATTGGACAGATAAAAGATCAAAACATTTATAACCGTAGCCAGTACCGCACATCTTGTTATAGCTCCTCCGAATATAAGAAGGAACAGCAAATATACGCTGTCGATAACCCCGAGCCACTTCATCTTGAAGGGAATCACAAGATAGATATAAACGAGTCTTTCAGGGAATGTGAGGGCGTATACCAGATACAGCGACACGTTTATGTAATAGGTGCTGAAGGAATACCAGAAATATTCATTTCCCGCAAGATAAAGACTTGAAGCATCGGTTGAAGAATACTGAATAGCCTTCAGATTCTCAAAGGTAGTCATCACCTCACCGCCGTAGTAAATATACAGATAACCCAGGCAGACAAAAGAAAAAACGATTGTCAACAAAACACCCGAAAAGATGAAAATATTGAATTTAACCGTTCCCCAGACTCTTTCAAGGATATTTCCTATCCAATAGCAGCAATACATCATTAAAATAATGAACAGGAAGGATATAAAGTTCGGCATCCCCGCGCCTTCTACATAATTGGGCGGGATGATAACCCAGGTAACCAGTCTCCAGACCTGTCCGTGAAGTATCAGGTAAGGGTCCAGTGCCAGATAATACATAAAGTTACTGTTGATCATCTGGATCGCATATCCTATGGCATATCCGATGATCAGCCACAGAGTAAGGTTAGGTATCGCACACTTGCGTATTTTTTTCTCAAAATTGCTCAAAATAACTCTCCTTAGGACGGATTTAAAACCTTGTAAAGTTTACCATTTTCGGTCATTTATAACAAGGCGGGCAGGTTCAGTTAATAAAACCTTAATACGGAGTTTATAATGTTGCTTTTTACCCCATTAACCCTCTATAATGGTTTGATGTGGTTTTAAAAACCATGTAATAGGAAAGAATTCATACACTTGAGGTTTGAAATGACAGGTAACGTTGTAAGACTCGGAATAGATATAGGATCAACCACCGTTAAGGTTGCATTCATAGACGAAGAAGGAAATTTACTTTTTTCCGATTATAAAAGACATTTCGCCAAGATCAGAGAGACTCTCAGCGATCTCTTAAGTGACGCATACAAAAAACTCGGGAACAAAGAGATCCATCCCATGATCACAGGATCCGGCGGTCTCACTCTGGCAAAGCATCTCGGTATTCCTTTTACCCAGGAAGTTATTGCCGTATCCACATCCTTAAGAACTCTCTGCCCCGGAACCGATGTAGCTATCGAGTTGGGCGGTGAGGATGCCAAGATCATATATTTTGAAAACGGTAATGCCGAGCAGCGTATGAACGGCATCTGCGCAGGCGGTACCGGTTCCTTCATAGACCAGATGGCGTCTCTTCTACAGACGGATGCCGCAGGTCTCAATAAATATGCGGAGAATTATCAGTCTCTCTATACCATAGCTGCGCGCTGCGGAGTATTTGCAAAGACCGATATCCAGCCTCTCATCAACGAAGGTGCAACCAAGGAAGATCTTGCAGCCTCTATTTTTCAGGCAGTGGTTAACCAGACCATTTCCGGTCTTGCATGCGGCAAGCCTATCAGAGGTCATGTGGCATTCTTAGGCGGCCCCTTGCACTTCCTTACCGAACTCAAGAAAGCTTTCATCAGGACTTTAAAGCTTGATGATGAGCATATAATGAAGACCGACAATTCACATCTTTTTGCGGCAATGGGTTCTGCTCTTTGCACCGAAGGTGATGTTTCATATTCCCTTGAAGAGATGGTCAAAAAACTCGCATCTCCCATCAAGATGGAATTCGAAGTTGCAAGAATGGATCCCCTTTTTGCGACCGAAGAAGACTACAAAGAGTTCAAGGATCGTCACGACAAAGCCCGCGTAGGAAAATCTGAACTCAAAAATGCCAAGGGTGATCTTTTCATGGGAATCGATGCGGGTTCCACCACCACCAAGATCGCACTTGTAGACTCGGAAGGAAAACTGGTTTATTCCTTCTATTCGGGCAACGACGGAAGTCCTCTCAAGACTGCCATCAGATCCGTAACCGAGATAAAAGAAAACCTTCCCGAAGGAGCAAGGATCGCAAGAGCATGTTCCACCGGATACGGTGAAGCTCTTCTTAAATCCGCATTCTTACTTGATGACGGTGAGGTAGAGACAGTCGCTCACTACACCGCTGCAGCATTCTTCGATCCCAGCGTCGATTGTATCCTCGATATCGGCGGTCAGGATATGAAGTGCATCAAGATCAAAAATAATACGGTAGATTCCGTCCTCTTAAACGAAGCTTGTTCATCGGGATGCGGATCTTTCATCGAGACATTTGCAAAGTCTCTGGATTATTCCGTTATCGATTTTGCAAAAGAAGCACTCTTTGCTCCCCACCCCATCGACCTCGGAACCAGATGTACAGTATTCATGAACTCCAAGGTTAAGCAGGCTCAGAAGGAAGGCGCAACCGTTGCCGACATCTCCGCAGGTCTTGCTTATTCAGTAATAAAGAATGCTCTGTTTAAGGTTATTAAAGTATCCGATGCTACGGAGCTCGGTAAAAATATTGTTGTACAGGGCGGTACCTTCTATAACGATGCCGTATTAAGAGCATTTGAAAATATCGCAGGATGTAAAGCAATCCGTCCCGACATCGCAGGTATCATGGGTGCATTCGGTGCTGCTCTCATCGCAAGAGAGCGTTTCGAGGAAGGCTATAAGACTTCCATGCTCAGCCTCGACGATATCATAGGTCTCGAGTTCACCACTTCAATGACCAAGTGTAAGGGATGTACAAATGCATGCCGTCTTACCATCAACCGCTTCACCGGCGGAAGACAGTTCATCTCAGGTAACAGATGTGAACGCGGTATCGGCGGTGTTAAGAATAAGACCGGCGTTCCCAATCTTTTCGACTACAAAATAAAGAGACTTTTCTCATATCAGCCTCTTGAACTCAACGATGCTCCCAGAGGTACCGTCGGTATTCCGAGAGTCCTTAACATGTATGAGGATTATCCTTTCTGGTTTACCTTCTTTACCAAACTGGGATTCAGGGTTGTACTTTCACCCGCATCAACAAGAGCGATTTACGAGCTCGGTATCGAATCCATTCCTTCCGAGTCAGAATGCTATCCCGCAAAAATCTCACACGGACATATCGAGTGGCTCATCAAGCAGAACGTGGACTTCATCTTCTATCCCGCTCTCTTTTACGAAAGAAACGAATTCAAAGAAGCCGGAAACCACTACAACTGCCCCATCGTCACTTCCTATTCCGAAAATATCAAGAACAATGTAGAGGCAATAACCACCGGTCAGGTCGTATTCAAGAATCCTTTCATGAACTTCTCATCCAAGGAGACTATTAACTACGCTCTGAAAAAAGAATTCGATGCGATCCCTCCTTCTGAGATCGAGGCGGCAGTTTCCGAAGCCTGGGATGAACTTGCCAAGGCCAGAAAGGATGTATCGGATGAGGGCGATAAGGCTCTTCAGTATCTGAAAGAAACCGGAAAGCACGGTATAGTTCTTGCCGGCCGTCCTTACCATTGCGATCCCGAGATCAACCACGGTATTCCGGATCTCATCACTTCATATGACATCGCCGTTCTTACGGAGGACTCCATCTCCCATCTCGGATGTGTTGACAGACCTCTTATCGTAATGGATCAGTGGATGTACCACTCAAGACTTTACGCAGCTGCTTCTTATGTAAGGACAGTGGATAATCTCGATCTTGTTCAGCTGTTTTCTTTTGGCTGCGGACTCGATGCGGTTACCACGGACCAGGTCAACGACATTCTCTCAGGCTCCGACAAGATCTACACATGCCTTAAGATCGATGAGGTCAACAACTTAGGTGCGGCAAGGATCCGTATCAGATCTCTTCTGTCCGCGATCAAAGTAAGAGAAAAACAGGGTAAGACCCACGTAACAAGACCCACCAATATCGAAAAGGTGATCTTTACCGAGGAGATGAGACAGAATTACACCATTATCTGTCCTCAGATGTCTCCCATTCATTTCGATGTTCTTGAGCCCGCCTTCAGATCTGCGGGATATAACCTTGTTGTTCTGGAAGACAGCGACAAAAATGCAATAGATACCGGACTTAAATATGTAAACAACGATGCATGCTATCCTTCACTCCTTGTTGTGGGACAGCTGATGCAGGCAATCGAGTCCGGCAAATATGATGTCAATAAAACTGCTCTTATCATCACTCAGACAGGAGGCGGATGCAGAGCGACCAACTATATAGGTTTCATCAGAAGAGCCCTGAAGAAAGCAGGGCTCGAGCAGATCCCCGTTATCTCGCTGAACCTTGGTGGAATCGAGGTCAATCCCGGATTCAAGATCAATCTTGATATGATCTACAGACTTGCACTCGGAGCTACATTCGGGGATATCTTTATGAGATGTGTTTACCGCATGCGCCCTTACGAGCTTGAGAAAGGGGCAGTCAATTCGGTACATGAGAAGTGGGTAAAGATATGTCAGGATTTCCTTTCCACCAAAAAGAAACCCAGCTTCTTAAAATTCCGTAAGATGTGTAAGGAAATGATCAGGGAGTTTGATTCCGTTCCCGTAAACGAGGAGCTCGTTAAACCTAAGGTAGGAATCGTAGGTGAGATCCTTGTAAAGTATTCACCTTCCGGTAACAACCATCTTGTAGAGCTTCTTGAAAACGAAGGTGCCGAGGCTGTATCACCGGATCTTATGGACTTCATGCTATACTGCTTCTACAATCAGGTTTATAAAGCAGATGAGCTTGGAATGAGCAAGAAAGCAAAGAGATATTGTAATCTCGGAATATGGGCCATCGAAAAGCATCTTCGCGGTATCTGCACAAAGGAGTTTAGGAAGTCAAAGCACTTCACTCCTCACACTCCGATCAAGGAAATCGCAGATCTGGCAAAGCCCATCGTATCCATCGGTAATCAGACCGGTGAAGGATGGTTCCTTACTGGTGAGATGATAGAACTGATCCACGACGGTGTTCCAAACATTGTATGTTGTCAGCCTTTTGCATGTCTCCCCAACCATGTCGTAGGAAAGGGAGTCATCAAAGCAATCCGTCATGCGCATCCCGGATCAAATATCGTTGCGATCGATTACGATCCCGGTGCATCCGAAGTCAACCAACTGAACCGTATCAAGCTGATGCTGGAAGCAGCTAAGAGAAAGCTTAAAGAGAACTCATAAATGTGACACCGTGGACGTACCACTCTGTCGGAAAGTCTTTCCTGACAGAGTAGTACGTCCACGGTATCACTATTGTCATCTATATTTCAGTTAATGAAAGAAGATAATGAAGAAAATCGTTGAGTTCATCGGGACCATAATCGGATCCACTATATCCAACCCCATATAGTGTGATCACTTCACCGTTTTTGAACTGAAAATACAATCTCCAAACATGACTATATTCAGTTCGGTTATACCACCCTTGAATTTCTTCCGAATTGACATCATAGGTATCGCCCCACCAACCTTCTGCATTATAATCCTTCAATTTTGCAATTATCTCCGATTTTAGCTCCTCGTCGGCCGGTCTAACTGCCCTACTGACATTAGCTACATAAGAAGATTGATTAAAGACATATCCGTTGCTAAAATCAAAAATTAAATAATCCTCACCTTCTTCAAAGCGACTGTATATTATAATATTCAAATCATCTATATTTTCATCTGATAGTCTCTTATCGCTATTTCCGGTCACAAGATTTTTATATGTAATTATTTCCGTTCCATCATATTCATATTTTTCAGGCAACATCATACTATTATCTTCGTTCACAGAATCGTTTTGCAATGAACACCCGATAAGAAAAATCAATAATAGTGAAAAAACACAGAAAAAACTCTTTATGCGCATATGTTTTCCCCTTTAATCAATACAACTATCTGCCATAACAGTGACAATAGGGACGTGCCCCTATGTCAGCTAAACCTTCTGACAGAGGGGTACGTCCCTATTGTCAGAAGTGTCCCCCGCCATTACATAATTTTCTTGATTTCATTAAGTACTCGTTTTTTATCCCCGGTCCAGAGCGGTGCGACAAGGATCTTTTTGGGGCCATCGCCTGTGAGTCTGTGGACTATGACGTTATCGGGGATCAGAGGCAGGAGTTCTTTCAAAAGATCCATATACTCTTCCATCGTCATAACGGAAACTTTGCCGGCTTTGTAATCTTCATAAAGATCCGTTCCCTTAAGGACATGAAGTAACTGAAGTTTGATGCCCTGAACACCTGATGAACAGACGTAGTTTACTGTGGCTTTCATGTCTTCATGAGTTTCTCCGGGAAGTCCCAGGATCACATGAACTATCACGTCTATTCCGAGGTTTCGTAATCTTTTTACGCATTCATCATATACCGGAAGGTCGTATCCTCTTCGAATATATTGTGCGCTCGCGGGATGTATTGTCTGAAGTCCCAGCTCTACCCATATGGGTTTTATCTTATTAAGCTCACCCAGAAGTTCATACATCTCATCCGAAATGGAATCAGGTCTAGTTCCAATGGAAACAGCTACGATATCCTCAGGCTCCATGGCCTGTCTGTAAACCTTCTCCAGATAATCTATATCACCGTAAGTATTGGTAAAGCTCTGAAAATATGCGATATATTTGGCATCAGGTCCTGTTTTGGCGGATACGCGCGCCTTGGCTTCTTCGATCTGTTCGGGGATTGATTTACCTCTGCATGCGGCAAAATCCCCCGAACCTCCTTCCGAGCAGAAAATACACCCTCTTGTATCGACTTTACCGTCTCTTACGGGGCATGTAACATCTGCCTGAATCGAGAGTTTGTAGACCTTACACCCGAATCTGTCTTTTAGATAATCATTTAAAGTAACCACTTTTAATCACACTTTTTTGCGTATTTTACGGCAAATAATACCTATTGATTATTGTACGTCAGTTTAATAATCTGTAAGTACGTTTTAAATATACCATATAAGTACAGGGAGAATCTTATGCTTGATTTCAAATATTTTGCACCCACAAAAGTTCTTTTCGGAAAAAATACCGAAGACAAAGTTGCGGAGCTCATCAAAGAATTCGGTGGAACCAAGGTCCTCATTCACTACGGCGGAGGAAGCGTTATCCGCTCGGGACTCATGGATAAAGTAACCGGGATCCTCGACAAAGCCGGTATTGCCTATGTAAAGCTCGGTGGTGCGGTTCCTAATCCCCGTCTTTCTCTAGTTTACGAAGGTATTAAACTTGCGGAAAAAGAAAACGTTGATTTCCTTCTTGCAGTCGGCGGAGGAAGTGCCATTGATTCGGCCAAAGCTATCGGATACGGTCTTGCAAACGGCGGCGACGTGTGGGATTTCTATTCGGGAAAACGCAAAGCTGCAGGATGCACTCCTCTTGGGGTCATCTTAACTCTTGCCGCAACCGGAAGCGAGATGAGTGACTCTTCCGTTATCACCAATGAAGACGGACTTATCAAAAAGGGATACAGCTCCGACTTCGGACGCGCCAGATTTGCGATCATGAATCCCGAACTCACCATGACTCTTCCCGACTATCAGACTGCATGCGGATGCACCGATATCATGATGCATACCATGGAAAGATACTTCCATAACGGAGAATGCATGGAACTAACCGATTCGATGGCTGAAGCTCTGCTTCGCACAGTAAAAGAAAACGCTCTTATCCTCCGTGATGATCCCGCCAATTACGAGGCTCGTGCCGAAGTAATGTGGGCCGGAAGCCTTTCTCACAATGGACTTACAGGTTGCGGAAGCGACGGCGGAGACTGGATGACTCACAAGCTGGAGCATGAGCTCGGTGCATTATATGATGTTGCTCACGGTGCGGGACTTGCCGCCATCTGGGGAAGCTGGGCAAGATATGTGTATAAGGATTGCCTGCACCGTTTTAAGAGATTCGCACTTAACGTAATGGGTGTCGAGAACAAAGGAACCGATGAAGAGATCGCACTTGCCGGTATCAAAGCTATGGAGGAGTTCTACAGACAGATAAACATGCCCACCAACTTAAGAGAGCTTGGTGTAAATGCCACGGATGAAGACCTTGTGCTCATGGCTCATAAATGTGCCGTAGCACTTGGCGGAGGCAAGGGATCGGCCAAATTCCTCAGAGAAGATGATATGCTGGCAATCTACAGAGCAAGCATGTAACGTCTCCATTGTCACCCGGCCCCATTTGATAAAACCTCCCGTAAATGCTAAAATTTTAGAGATTTTAGATTAAATCTTACGGAGAAAAAAATGTTTCATTTATATGACTGCCTTGATAAAGGCGAAGTATATATAATAGCCGAAATGTCAGCAAATCACGGCGGCTCTTTAGAGAACGCTCTAAAGATCGTAAGAGAGGCAAAAAAAGCCGGTGCCGATTGCCTTAAGATCCAGACCTATACCGCAGACAGCCTTACCATTGACTGTGACAACGATTATTTCAGGATCAAAGGCGGACTTTGGGACGGATATAAGCTCCACGATCTTTATAATGATGCTCTCACTCCTTACGAATGGCACAAAGCCATAAAGGATGAGTGCGATAAAGTCGGAATTGATTTCCTTTCAACCCCGTTTGATAAAGAAGCAGTTGATTTTCTCGAAGATCTCGGCATCGAATGCTATAAGATCGCCAGCTTTGAGATGGTCGATCTTCCACTCATCGAATATGCTGCTTCAAAAGGCAAACCCATGATCATCTCCACAGGCATGTCATCACTTGAAGAGATGAAGGAAGCCATAGAAGCTTGCAAGCGTGCGGGAAACGATAAGATCGTAATGCTCAAGTGCTGCAGCGAATATCCTGCACCCTGGGAAGATATGCATCTGGGTAACATTCCGGACATGAATGAAAAGCTTGGTGTCCCAATCGGTCTCTCAGACCACTCCGCAGGAAGCCTCGGCGCCGTCGTGGGAACCTCTCTCGGAGCCTGTGTGATCGAAAAGCATATCAAGATTGGCGGCGTAGAAAGTGCCGATTCCAAATTCAGCATGACCATCGAAGATTTTACACAGATGGTAAAGGATGTAAGAAATGCAACTCTCATCCGTAAAGGTCCCTGCTATGAACTTACCGACGGTGAAAAGAATTCCATGATCTTCAGAAGAAGTCTTTTTGCTGTTGAAGATATAAAAGAAGGTGAGAAATTCACCGAGGAAAATCTCGGCATCATCAGACCCGGTTACGGAATATTACCCAAGTACAAAAAGGTACTTGTCGGAACCGTGGCTAAGCGTGATATCAAAAGGGGAGAACCTATCACAGAAAATGATCTTCCCTGAAGATATATATTCTAAGACAAAGGTTTTATTTTTCGGAGGTTATTATGGCTAAAAGTATTCTTGATGTTAACGGCGACGGAAAAGTGGATCTTAACGATCTTGATGCGGTATCCAAAAAGACCGGGATCACAAGTATCGATGATCTTGCAAAGCTTGCCAAAAAAGCCGGCATAAACAATGTCGAAGATCTTAAAAAGCTTGCTTCCAAAAACCGCATAAATGATCTGGGAGATCTTAAAAAAGCAGCAGAAAAGCTCGGAATAAAAGGGATCTGAAGATCATGATATTACTTCTCAGTAATAACGATAATGTAAAACTGCTTAAAGACAGACTTGATAAAGATTACGAAGTTGTCCTTTATCACGATAAGATCACTTCGGAATATATCAATAAACTTAATCCGGACATCGTTATCAGTTACAATTATTCACACATCGTAAAAGAGGATGTTATTGACCTTTTGGGAGACAGGATCATAAATCTGCACTGTTCTCTTTTACCCTGGAATAAAGGCGCTTCACCTAATATCTGGAGTTTTATCGAAAACACCCCCAAGGGCGTTACCATCCATGTTTTGGAAAAGGGCCTGGATACCGGAAGAATACTTCTGCAGGAAGAAGTTTCGTTCGATGAGGATGCGGAGACCCTTGCTACATCCTATAACAAGCTCCAGGAAACCATAGTCGATCTTCTCTGCTCCAATTTAGAAGATATACTTGCGGGAAATATAGTTCCCACGATGCAAAAAGGCGAAGGCTCTTATCACAGAACCTCCGACCTTAAAGCTCTCCTAAACGGAAGAGAGATCGATTACAACATGACAATAACGGAATTTAAGAAGTTTATATAATGACAATGGACGTGACAGTAGGGACGCTTCCGTTTTGTCACCGGGTGACAAAACGAAAGCGTCCCTACTGTCATCTATGATTTCTCTATCATCTTTGTATATTTGATCTCTGCGATATTCCAGTCATCGAATGTATCAATATCCTGAACTTCCATATCATCTACTATAAACGGCGCTGTATTTGCGGGAACAAGTGAACGACCCTCAAGCAGCGTTTTTGTTTTCTGCATATAGAACTGACCCGCATCATGATAGAAGGGTTCAAGATCCTGACTTCTTGCGAACTCATTCTCCGGCCACTTATACTTCAGACTGTCTTCCTCAATAACAAAACATCTCTGAGGAGGAAAAGAAAACCTGACTACCGGAACTAGCGCATCCTTGCCGGAACTGATCAAAGTCCCGAATGCTGCTTTTAACTTTTCAGCAGTTATAAAAGGTGCGGTGGGATAGATGCAGCACGCATATTCGAATTCTTTTCCCATTTTTTTGTAATCATTAAGTACTTCTTTGATAACATCGATTGTCGGAGTATGATCGTCGGCTTTTTCCGCGCTTCTCATAAAGGGAACAACCGCTCCGAATTTCCGGGCAATTTCCGCTATCTCTTCGTCATCAGTGGAAACCATGACTTCATCGAATATTCCGCTTGAGACGGCAGCCTCAATGGAATAAGCGATTATAGGTTTTCCGCAGAATTCTTTTATATTTTTGCGGGGGATCCTTTTTGAACCCCCGCGTGCAGTAATTATCGCAATAACGCTCATATGAGCCTCCGTTAATGAATTACCACTCTTCTACATCAACAAGCTCTCCGTTTTCGTATACGAAGGAATCGGAAGTATATACGTTTCCGTATACATCGGTTACCTCATAAACGATATGGATCTTATCATTGTCAAGGTTGATCACATTGTAGTCGAGGGTAAGTTCCGATGCATAGAAGGGATCGTATGCCTCAGCATATTTCTCGGTATCAAGGCAATACCAGATTATCTGGATCTCATCATCATCTTCGAGCTCGTAATAGTAATCGCCTTCGTCATCCATAATGGTATATCCGGTCACCATTCCGTTAGGATTATCCTGATCGTAGAATACCATGAGGTAGCTCTCTACACCATTGACCTTCACGGGGATAACACCGTACTGATTCCACTTTCCGGTATCTTCATCTTCATAGCAGTCATATACGATATAGCAAGCAACTCTGTCGGAAAGATATGTCCAGTTCGAAGGTTTATCGGCAACAAGATCACCGTCATCATCAAAATTGTAGAACTGATCCTGGCCAAGAACATAAAGATTACCGTCGCCGTCTTCGAGATACATCTGAGCCATTACCGTCAGCCAGTCAATTTCGCTGGTGGACATGTAATAATGATCAAGTCCGTCGGCATATGTTGCAAGCGTTGCATCAAGGTGATACTCTCCTGCCTCAGCTACGGTAAATCCGCCACTGGTATAAGTATGGATGATATCACTGTTAAACCAATTGCCGGCATAGTCCTCTGCATCGCTAACACCGTAATAATATGCAAGTGAAAGTGATACATAAGCATCAAAGTAATCTACTATGGTCGAATCGTATTTCAAAGCCTGGAAGGTCTTACGTCCGTCACCGTAATTTTCCATATAGTCATAAGGGAAGTATGCGGTGATCCCATGACCGAAAGCAAAATCACTCTCGGTGTAATCGACTGCGTTAACTACGGAATTAATAAGCTGTGTGGAGGCATAACTCTCATACTTATTGGCAAGGGTAACAAGGTCAACGGAATCTGTTCCCATATATACGCCGCAGTTTTCTCTCGCGGTGATGATATCGGAATACTTTTTGGATTCAAGATCTGAAGTAAGCTCACCAATGTATGAGATATATGCATCATATACCGCATCAATATGGCTGAGGGATATTACAGACATGGAAGCAACCATATCCTTGGATTTACAGAAATCCATATAATCGGATACGATCATCTCTCTGTAATCGCCCTCCGAAACAGGCTTATCCGCAAGAAGATCGAGCCAGTTGGTATATGCAAGTCCGTTACCGTTAACATAGCTTTCCGCACCGATCATGTAATCCGCAACATCCTTAAGAGACATACCGACTTCGAGCGTGCACATATTACATGCGTCGAAAACAATACTGTCGAAATGAACTCCGGTCTTGGCTATGCCGTGTCCCAGCTGATAATCATAGATCATATCATCAGGAAAATTCTCATCAATACCGTAACCGATGGGAACTCCGCCACCATGATCCCAAAGGATCAGCACATAATCATCCGCAGGATATTCTTCGGCAGCAAATGAAATGAAATCGGTAAGTGCATCGATATCAGCCATGGAGATAACACCGAGATCTTCAAGTTCGGTAAACTTACCGTCTTTATAGCAGAATCTCTGAACCTCATTATCCTTACAGAAATTGTTGTCCCAATTGGTACATCCGCCGGTCTGGATGATGATATTGGTATCATCGGTAAGTTTGGCTCTTGAGATCTCTTCGAGATCATCGGTAGCAAGTCCTGCTTCGCTCTCAAGATTAGAACCGATGATATAGAGCATAATGGTCTGCTTGGCCTGTGTATTTTCGACTACAGGTTCGGGATCGTCCTCATCCGGATCTTCCTCATCGGGTTCCACATCGGCTGCGGGCTCGGGATCGGTCGATCCTCCGATAAGTCCGAGACGGTTTGCGGCGAAAAATCCGCCTCCACCGATAACTGCAAGAACAAGGATAATGATAAAGGCAACAAGTCCGCCCTTCTTCTTTTTCTTGGGTGGTTCCTGAAAAACCTGATTCACCGCCCCGCCCATATATACGCTCTGCTGATTCTGAGGCTGAGGCTGTACAGGTGCCTGCTGCTGAGCCTGAGGCTGGGGCTGTACGGGTGCCTGCTGTTGCGCCTGAGGCTGGGGCTGTACAGGTGCCTGGTGCTGAGCCTGAGGCTGGGGCTGTACGGGTGCCTGCTGCTGAGCCTGAGGCTGGGACTGTACAGATGCCTGTTGCTGCGACTGAGGCTGGGACTGTACGGGTGCCTGTTGCTGCGACTGAGGTGCGGGATTTGGCTGCATCTTAGGCTGATCGAGTGGTGATCCGCAATTCATACAGAACTTTGTTCCGTCATCCATTTTGGATCCGCATATGCTACAAAACATTCGTCATTCTCCTATAAAGCTTGTTATGGGTGTCAGGTCAAGAGTTTTCTCGTCTTTGATCAGTTCGTAAAGTGCCTTGGCTATCTTAAGTGCTCCTCCTTCGGAATCACTCTCGATATTGAGAGGCATTATAGGCTCGTGAAGAGACTTTCTAAGGAGGAGCCATCCGTTTCCATGATCGGCATCACAATTCACTCTGACACCTTCATAGTTTTCTTTTTCAAGACTCCATCCGGGGACGCTTTCAGCATTGTCTTCAAGATATTTAAGGATCCTATCTCCGTTTGCCTGAAGATCGGGAACATCTCCCACATGGAATCTCAGCTCCGTACTTTCTTTAGGCTCTGCAAGCCCATCTATAAGTCCTGCAACATTGTTGCCTTTTCCCATTTCGATGAGAAGCTTTACCATCAGATATGCACCGTCATCAAGGAAGTAGTTTTCTTTAAAAGCTCCGTGTCCGCTGGTTTCGATTGCAAGCTGTGAGTCAATCCCCGATTCGTTTAGTCTTATGGCTTCATCGATAACATTGCGGTATCCTCTCTTAAATCTTTTATGAACGCCGCCTTTAGCCTTGATGAAAGCCGCAAGTCCGTCGGACGTAACAGAGTCCGTTACTATCGTGGTTCCGGGATTTGAATTAAGCGCTATAACCGAAAGAGCAGCGATCAGATCATTTCTGGTAAGTGTCTTGCCGTCAGGAAGAACCGCTCCCGCCCTGTCTACATCAGTATCGAAAATAATACCGAGATCCGCTTTTGCATTTACGGTTGCATTCTTAATAGCTTCTGCCGCTTCTTTATTCTCGGGATTAGGAATATGATTGGGGAAATGTCCGTCGGGATCAAGGAACTGACTGCCCGATGTATCCGCACCGAGTTTCTCAAGCACATCCGTTACGAAGAAACCGCCGGCTCCGTTGCCTGCATCAACAACGATGTGAAGTCCTTCAAGAGGCTTATCACCTTTACCTGCACCCTTAACGATCTTATCACGAAGATATCCTGTGTAGGTATCCATAAAGCTCTTCTTCTCGGGTGCGGGAGCATCTGTGTTTTCTTTGTTTTCACCTGCAAGTTTATCGGCAAGCTGTGCGATCTCTTTGATCTCACTCTTCTCAAGTCCGCCTCTTGAAATGAAGAATTTCATTCCGTTTCTGTACCAGGGAAGATGACTTGCGGTGATCATGATACTTCCGTCATAAGGTTCATCACCGAGAACCGTTGACATGAACATGGCAGGAGTTGAAGCCAACCCCAGATCATACGCCTTGGCACCCTCCGTAAAGATTCCCTTAGCGGATGCTTTTAAAAGTGATTCACCGGTAAGCCTTGAATCACGGCCTATCGCGATCCTGAGATCTTTCCTGCCGGTCTTTTCGGAAAGGATCCTTGCAAATGCAGCGGCAATATCACATGCAGCCTTGTCTGTCAGGTTAACCTTTTCGCCTGTATCATTTTCAAGTGCGATACCTCTGATATCGCTTCCGTTCTGAAGTTCAGAGTAGCTCATATTTCCTCCCTCTCTCATAATACATTTTTAAGATAATCTACGATCGCATCCGCGGCAGCTCTGTGACTCTTTTCTCCGGGATGACCTCTAGATCCGAATGCATCTTCGGTGGTATCGGGCAGTTTCAAAAATGCCGCGTTTTTATCACCGCTTTCCGATATATATGACGACAAAGCATTTTCAATCGTATCACCCAGTCCGAATCCAAGCATTCCGTATACCCACAGAATATGAGCCTGAGGATTGGACTTTCTGACATCTTTGATAAAATCAATGATTCCCTTCTCGATCCTCTTAAGTGCCTCGGGATCATGTTCTCCGCCCGGAAGATTTTTATTCTGATATTTCTTACCTGTTGCGGGATCCGTAAATGCCGGATTCTGAAAAGAGTATTCATCATTGGTTCCGAGGTTGATCACAACCGCATCCGCTTTCCATGAAGAGTGATCGTAATCGGATACATTCCTCTTGGCTTCGGTGCTGTGATATATACTCGGTAGCGTCGTGAATATGTTATTATCCCAGCCGTTTACGATTCCCCATCCGCTCTGTGATATGGATCTGTAATCGGCATGCAGATCATCAGCGATCATGTAAGCATAATTTCTGACGGAACTGAAATAGGGAGTGATCCAGTCCATCTCTTCATGAGCCCCCAATGCACCTTCACCGCTGGTAATACTGTCTCCGATAAATTCGATATTGTACTTACAGGGTGCAGGCTTATTTATCTCACCACTAACTAGTATTTTTTTCAGATACAGATAAGATGAAGGATCATCAACGGATGCCTGGAAATCTTTTACTATCCTTACTCTGTGATTCACATTAGGATCCATGCCTTTAAAGAGCGTAAGTTTATTTTCACCCTCCTGTACGGGTATGTGAGCTATCCAATCTCCGTCCAGCACTATGCTTATCCAGGGCATATACAAATGCGTACCTGTTTCAAGAACAATGGCAAGTTCGGATGCATTCATCTCAAACTCGACTCCGCTTCCGGTCCATACGAAATTAAGTACTCCGGACTTTTCAATTGTTCTTCCCAATATGTGTACTTTTTCCCAAGTAGTGATCTCTGTCATATTTGTTTTCTTTTACCCCAGTTTACCTGCTTTGCTTCCGCCGAGAACCGCTCCGCTCAATATATTTGTGTCAAAAGAATACGTTACAGCGGATTCCTCACGCACACGCTTAAGTGCAAGTTCTATCATACGGTCAAGCTGTTCCTTATACTTCATTCCAAGTGCTTCCCAAAGGTAAAAAGCAAGGGAGCCGGGAATGGTGTTGATCTCGTTATAGTAAAGCTTTCCGTTTTCTTCATCGATCATGAAGTCTATTCTGGCAACACCATTACATCCAAGCTTTTGGAATGCCTTAACCGCAAGAGAACGGATCTCTTCTCTCATCTCCGGAGAAACTTCGGCGGGGATTTTTCTGGATACACCTGCCATACCCTTGGAACCGCCGGTCTTCTTGCCGCCGCCTGAACAGTATTTATCTTCGTAACTTAGGATATCTTTACTGTGAAGAGGCTCCTCAATCTCGGAAGCTTCCGCCTCATTCTCATCACCGAGAACCGCACAGTTTATCTCGCGAAGCTTGGTGATGGCATGCTCAGCTATGATCTTTCTTGCATAGGAGTATGCTTCATCAACGGACTTGGTAAGTTCAGATCTGTCTTTGGCAATGCTGATACCGACGCTCGATCCGGTGTTAAAGGGCTTTATTATAGCGGGATATCCGATCTTTGCTTCGATATCATTCAAAAGCTCGTCCATCTTCTCGTAATCAGACATGGTGTAGATGCAGCTGTCGAGAACGGGAATTCCGTTTTCTTTGAGCACACATTTCTGAACATACTTGTCCATGCCTACTGCGGAGGCGATCACATCACATCCTACGAAAGGAAGACCGAGAGTCTTGAAGAATCCCTGAAGAGCACCATCCTCAACATTTGTTCCGTGCACTATGGGAAAAGCAAGATCGACGGGAATGTTGATCTTCTTACTCAAAAGACCGCTCTTGTGAGAAGTCATATAAACTCCGTCACCCTCGTTTATCATGATAACACGGCTCGATCTGTTCAATAGCGCCGGGATATCGCGATAGCTTTCGATCTTACCGATATCTTCTCCGACATACATCTCATTGTTTTTGGTCAGATAGACGGGAGTTATATCGTACCTTTCCTTATCTATGGCCATATAAGCCTGAATACCCGATATAACGGAAACCTCATGTTCTACGCTTCTGCCCCCGAACATCAGAGCAATTCTTGTTTTCATTTATCTTTCCTCCTGATGGGTTGATCTTAAATATACTTTTGGATTAAATATCCAAATAATAAACAATGCAATTATTACGTCTGTGAAAATGCACTCTGCAAACGTCAAGTAATCCGTATAATAAAAGGGGGTTTCAAACTTCAACCTGTTGCCTACAATCCTCACAATAAAAGAAATATCAAATATCACGCTCAATACAAGAGCCAGTGATCTGATAATGGTGAACACAAGCCTGTGAACTTTGTCATCTTTAATGACAAACACCAGCCATGCCGCCATGATAATAAAAGCAATATAATGATCCTTCAACAGTATAAGAATCCCTTCGGAATCTATGAAATAAGTCAAAGCATAATAAATCAGATCGATCACGTAATAAGAAAAGGTTGCTATAACAGGAATACGAATGGATTTTTTATCCGTAACAATATAAACGATCCATATTAACCATATTATGGGTGTAGCAAAAGAAAGAATTATACGTAGTACCATAACGATTATGCCAAGTGCAGTATTGCCGGCATAACGATAAGCAAATGATGCAATATCCATTCCATGGTAAAGTTTATATAGACCCACGACCGTAGCAGGAATAAGGATCAAGCTGTAGACTGCGGCAAGGATCAACATTATATTTGCAAATGTATTGTATTTTTTTGTACTTTTCATCATATTCTTCCTTAAACTGTCAGCCGCCGAAAGCATCGCTTCCGTATTTATCCCGGTATTCTTTGTCCGCATCGGTTGTTCCATAGCCCTGGGTCTCAGTTCCGTAAGGAATGGAAGCTTGTTGATTCATATTCTGCGGATTCTGCATGCGATCATAGTCAGGTATAATGCCCGGCGGATAAACATTTACCTGATTGGTCTGTTTTCTGATCATTCGCTCTTCTTTCAATATCTCTTTCAGGATATATGAATTTGCAAAGATCAGGAAAATGTTAACAACCGGATGAACTCCATATGTAAACGTAAAAAACGCTTCATCTTTAAAAGCACAACCAATCAGCATTAACAGACCATCAAAAAGCAGGAATAATCCATGGATCGGTATCATTATGTAAGCTATTATCTTAGACACTTTTTTGCCCGCAGTCACGCAGGAACAAACAGTAATTATGCTTGTCAGATACAATGAAAAATATATCCGAGGTCCGAATATAAATTTATCCAATATAGAGTCATGCAATAAAAAAAATACGAACAACTTATACAACAACGTACCGATAGATACTATAAATCCTATTCTTTTTGCTGCACTGATCTGAAAGCCGTAATTCATAAGCATCTATTCCCGATAAATCAATCAACCGTGTCAGCCGCCGAAAGCATCGCTTCCGTATTCCTCTCGATATTTCGCATCCGCTTCCGTTGTTCCGTATGCCCGCGTAGCAGGTCCGTTTGAGTCGGAAAACTGCTGATTCATATTCTGTAATCCGGAGTTTGTCTCATCCGATTCGTGAAAAGGAATCTCCTCATAACTGACATATTCTTCGGAAGGGTCATATCGCTTAACAGGTTTCTTAACAGCGCCCTCTATCAAGATAGAAATATTTGCAACTATATGTAACAGATTACAGAGCGGAGTAATACCCACAGTCATAAGTGACGTGCTGTTCAAAGATATTGCAAAGCCCAAAAACACAAATACATCTCCCAGCAGGAACAATACCGAAACAAAGATCATAATGATGGACAGTGGGACCGAAACATTGTTACCGGATCTCGACGACTTGATTGTAGCCAAATGAGTAAACCACAGACAAAAATAAAATATGATTCCTGTTTTCCACCATTCAATAATGCTTCCGAAAAAGATAATAAGATCGATCCCCTTAATAATTAACGAGATCAGGGCAATGGTGAAACCAACTTTTTTTATATCATTATTCATTCTTTATTAAATCCTTAAAACAATAGATCAAATACTTCAGGCATATGTCAAGACCGCTCAATTTCCGTAAGACGGTCCTCCTGTTTTTTTATATCCAACAATACGGACAAATTTACAACAAACAAAAAGATATTAACGATCGGATGAGTTCCCGTACGATACAAAGGATTTCCGAAAAACACGGTAGTTATCATGAACAATACAACATCCACAGCCAGGATGACCGTCAATAGGGCAATCATGATACGTGACAGAACCTTGGATACTTTTACATTAGTTGAGATACATGAGATCAAGGTTATAACACTTGGCAGATACAATACAAAATAGACGCCCATACCGGCAACGGGTCTTCCCACATATCCCAATAACAGCATCATCAATTTATATGCTATCGTTACAATGCTGATAATAATTCCTATTATTCTTATGTGTCTGTCCATGCTTTATCTCCGGTATAAGAATCAATTACCATTTCATCAGCATTGCCATCGAAATATATATCATGCTCACAGAAATAACTATCAAAGCGAGAATAAGTATAGATTTACGAACTTTAGGCTTATAAAAGCATTTGTGAAAAGATTTCATGAAAGTTATTTCCCAAGGTTCTTCGGTATCCTTATTACGATTGATTATTTCAATAGTTTCTCCGGGTATTTCATTTTCCTTTATTTTTTTCTCAGACATACTTTTATGATCAGTAATTATCCGGAAGATCGTTTTCAAGCAGGATATATTTTTTCTTATCCGACTTAATGTTCATGGCACGATTCATTGCATCCTGAAGGTTATCGAATGCCTCTACTTTATTTTTCTCAAATCCCGTAGAAAGAACGCCTTCGTATATGGGCTCTGTTCTCTTTTTACCTACGAGGAATATATAATCGCAGTTAGCTGCCGCATAGGTTCCGAATTTGAAATTATAATCTCTCTCATCTTCTCCGAGCTCTACCATCCCCGGAGTGATAAGAATATGCTCACCGTCAAAAAGATTAAGCATCTCGACAGCGGCTTTTGATCCGATGGGGTTGGAGTTAAAGGTATCATCGATAACCGTTACGCTTCCTCTGTCAAGAAGCTGCAATCTGTGCTCTGCGGGCTGTAACCTTCTTACGGGAATCTTCAGATCAGCAAGAGATATTCCGTAAGAATGTGCCACTGCGATGGCGCCGAGCACATTGATGACATTATGCCCGCCTATAAGCCTGGTGGTGAATTCTTCTCTGGAACCGTCCGGTGCGATGACCGTAAATGTAGTACCCATATCGGATACTTTCACGTTTTCGGTGCGATATCCGTTCGTATCACCGGCTCCGTACATTACGGTATTCTTGTATTTTCCTGCATTGCCTGCGATGTATTCGTTATCACCGTTCAGGAAAAGAAGTCCTCCCTCAGGAAGTGCATCTCCAAGTTCGAACTTGGTTTTAACGATATTGTCCATGTTAAAGAAAGTCTCGAGATGCTGAGGGCCGATGGAGGTTATAAGTCCGTCGCGGGGATGAACTATATCGCATATCTCTTTGATCTCTCCTACTTTTCTGGCACCCATCTCACATACAAAAATCTCATGAGTGCTCTTCATCTGTTCTCTTATGGTCTTAACAACCCCCATGGGAGTGTTGTAACTTTCAGGTGTGACGAGAACGTTATATTTTACGCTGAGTAACGTATTCAGATAAAACTTCAGTGAGGTCTTACCGTAACTTCCGGTAACGCCGATAACACGGATATGATCGTTATCCGCAAGTATCTTCTTCGCATCGTTAATGTAATACTGTCTTACCATATGCTCTATCGGACGGTTGATCACATTGGCAAGAGGCAGAAGAAAAGGTACAAAACATACATCAAGAAAAGCAGCATGAATGATTCCGAAAAAGTGTGTGTGTTCTCCCGCAAACCAGCCAAGGAATGCGATAAGAATGCCAAGGATGCAGGTAGTTACGACAAGTCTCTTAGCCCTTGTGGTATAGACAAGTTTTTTCTTAGTGAAAACCTTCTTGAGAAAACCGTAGAATCTGATGACGATATAGAGAATGAACATCGCAAAACAGATGGTAAAGATGTTCACGAAAAAGCACAAGAATGGTGCAAAAATAAGTACAAAAACAAGCAGCTTTTGCTTACCGAAATTGGTTTTAAGCCAGTGAAAATGCTCTTCATTGTCATAGCCGTTCAGCTGAAGCATATGAAGGTTAAATCTGAGCACCATGAAAAATGCCCAGCCGCACAGCAATATACAAATAATACTTATGATTTTATTAAAAAGAACCAGGTCCATCATTACTCCGTGATATCAAGATACGCTCTTATTATTCCGGTAAACACAGGCACATTCTCAGCAAAAGAAAAATGGCCTGTTCCGGGAATAACCGCAAGTCCTGCGGAAGGCATAAGTTTCTCCATTGTCTTTGCATCGGAGATCGGAGTGGCATCATCCTTGTCACCCCAGACTAAAAGCGTATCGTATTTGTTACCTGCAAACAGAGGTGTAAGATCTTCGTTAACCGCTTTTACAAGACAGCCCTTCATAACGGGCGAAGCATTTCTGTAATCTTCAGAGCCTTGAGTGGATTTCCAAAGATCTATCATCTCTTTGAAAAAAGCATATATAGGCTTGAAATTCAGGATTGCTTTTAGTATCTTGTAGTGTCTTATCCTGATCTTCTGCTTAAGAGATCTCTTGGGCATCACTCCTGCAGAATCTACCAGGATTATTCTGTCTATCTCAAAAGGAAGCTCCTTCCTTGAAGTCAGCTTGATTATCATTCTGCCGCCGTAGGAATGACCTATCAGCAATGCCTTCCTGATCTGAAGTTCCTCCATGAGCTTTATGAAAAAATCTGTGAACTGATCCACAGTCCAGCTTTCGGGAGGTTCCTGACTAGCACCGAATCCGGGCAGGTCAAACTGAAGAACACGGTACTTAGGGAGAAGTGCTTTTGCTACGACATCATACAGAGGATAAGAAGTCCCCCATCCCTGTAAAATGACTGCGGTTTCATCGCCTTCTCCGGTAAATTTATATGCGATTTTTAAACCATCGATCGTAATGTCCATAACCTATGACATTTTACCACTTTTCAGGGGGTTATTCCATTAAAAAAGCCGTATATTTCAAGGTTTCGGATAATTGAGTCGCGTATTTGCGCATATACAATCTCTGTGGTTGAGTTGAGGCTTCTGAGGTGATGGGAGGGCTATAAATTCGAGCTTTTGGCGAGAATTTATAGCCCTTTGGAGTAAATTGGGGCTTCTGAGGTGCAGAATTGGCTGTAAAACTTGGCTTTTCGCTTTATTTTACAGCCCGTTTCAGTAGAATTTGGCTTCTGAGGTAATAAAAAAGCTGTAAAATCCGGCTTTTTGCTTGTTTTTACAGCCCGTTTCAGTAGAATTTGGCTTCTGAGGTGCAGAAATGGCTGTAATTTCGAGCCTTAAGAGCCAATTTACAGCCTGTTTCAGTAGAATTTGGCTTCTATGATACTAAAAAGGCTGTAAAATTCGGCCTTTTGCTTGATTTTACAGCCCGCTTCAGTAAAATTTGGCTTCTGAGGTGTAGAAATGACTGTAAAACTTGGCTTTTCGCTTTATTTTACAGCCCGTTATAGTAGAATTTGGTTTCTGAGGAGCAGAAATGACTGTAATTTCGAGCCTTAAGAGCCAATTTACAGCCTGCTTCAGTGGATCTTGGCTTCAATGGTACTAAAAAGGCTGTAAAATCCGGCTTTATCCGAGATTTTACAGCCTGTCTATCAGAAGATTGGTTGAGTTTGGCTTCTTATCACCATCACCACTTGGATATGGGACAGTGCGCGGCTTTGGATGCAGCTCTGATTTCTACGTAGCATCCACACTTGAGACAAGTGCCGGAAAGAAGACTTTCACATGACAAGCAGACCTTCAAACGATCTTCGTAAAGCTCATCCGAGGTCTTCTCGGAATCAGGCAGCATTGCTCTTGTCTTCTTTACATATTCATATATATCGGCCTTTTCCGCCATATCGCGGATCAGACAAAGCTTACATTCGCCCATATAATTAATCTATATTTGTACTGATAAATCTTTATACAGTAAAAACGGTGTTATCTGTTCTTTTCCTTTTCTTCGTACATATTCTCATCGGCAATATCTATGAACTCTTTAAGAGTAATGGAACCGTCAGATGATGCGATTCCTATGCTTACGGTAAGTTCAAAAGGAACTTCGGTCTTTTTATTTATCTCAGCCAGCTTATCCTTGATGCCTTTTTTCAGCTTCTCGCACTCTTCTAATCCCGAAGACTCAAACAGAATTGAAAACTCGTCACCACCGTATCTTGCGATATTAGCTCTCTTGGGAAGTTCTTTGCATCCCTGACGCAGTACATGCTCATTGATCAGCACAAATATGGTATCTGAAACAAAAAAGACCATCTCAGCGATGATGGATATTGCAAAATTCCTCTGCGCCATCATTCTGGAAAGTCCCATGGTCTTCCCCAGGATTACGGCAATAAGTATGAAAGATATAAGATTTATTTCCGTGTAAAGGATCGCATATTCAATATTCATGTATTCCATTATACCCTATATATGTGTAAAACAAAAAAGCGAGATAAACTACTGAAGCAGGCTGTAAAATAAAGCGAAAAGCCAAGTTTTACAGCCATTTCTACACCTCAGAAGCCTAAATCAACTGAAACGGGCTGTAAAAACAAGCAAAAGGCTTCGTTTTACAGCCACTCCATCACCTCAGAAACTTAAAATCACTGAAACGGGCTGTAAAATCAAGCAAAAGGCCAAGTTTTACAGCCACTCCATCACCTCAGAAACATAAAATCACTGAAACGGGCTGTAAAATCAAGCAAAAGGCTTCGTTTTACAGCCATTTCTGCACCCCAGAAGCCTAAATCACCTGAAACGGGCTGTAAAATCAAGCAAAAGGCTTCGTTTTGCAGTAGTCAAGTAAAAGTAGACACAGTTCTCACTTTTTAGACACTCTTTTTCAGGCATAGTACTCCCGGTATTGTTTGGGAGTCAGATAATTTAAAGAGTACGCAGGGCGTTCCTCATTGAAGAACAAGATGTACTTGTTGATCTCTGTATCTATGCTCTCGTTGCTGGTTATGTGCAGATCATTAAACATCTCCGCCTTGATCCAGCCGTTGATTGCTTCCATGGCTGCATTATCGGTTGGAGTGCCGGCTCGTGACATTGAGCGTACTATGTTATACAGTGGCAGAAGCTCATTAAAGCTCTTTGAAGAGTAAACAGATCCCTGATCTGTGTGCAGGATCATTTCCAAATCGGGATACCTTGCCTTGATATCAAGGATTCCCTTGAGCCCGCTCATATATGTCATCCTGTCGCCGCGCTTTTTGGACAACGAATATGAAAGTATCTCATTATTCCATATGTCCATGAACAGTGTCAGTTCATAGTAAATGCCTTTCAGATAGAACGCAGTCATGTCGCTTACTATACACTGCAACGGTCCGGAAACATTTATGCCGCTCATCAAAAGATTGGGATATACCTTGTAAGGATCACCCGGCTTTTTGTATCTGTAGTGCTTGGAGATACTTGTTATACCAGCTGCTTTACATATCCTGTGAGCTCTTTGGTCAGACATAACAAGTCCCGTGTCCAGACGTATTTTTGCATTAAGCCAGCGATATCCGTGAGAGGGATATCTGGAATGATATTCCTTAAACAGTACAATATCGCTGATGAACGATTTCATACGATCTGAAGGATGCTCAAGTCGTTTTTTCCACTTGTAAAATCCGCTGCGATTTATACTTAGTACGCTGCACAGGTACTTTACAGGGAACTGACCCGATAATTCCATTACGATTTCGAATTCTTGTTGTTTAAAGGAATGAATTCCTTGTTTGCACCAGCTCCTTTCACTTCGTATCCTTTTTTTGCGCGCAATTCATTGGCTTTGGATATAATCAGTTCTCTGATGAGTTCTTCCTTAGACATCGCCATGTATTCGCTAATTTCGGGACTGTCAGGTAATTTTGATCGTAATACCCTGACTTCGTCGGATGAAGGAGTTAAACTGGGCGTTTTGATAGGTATTCCGTTTGCTTTTTTATATTCACGCACATAGAGTTCAGCAGTAGATTTACCGATACCATACTTATCCATTGCTTCCCTCTTTGTGATTTCGTGCTTATAAATCTGCTCTCCTATGGATATCCTTTCAGCCTTTTTGTGTGACATGCAGACCTCCCTGAATAAATCATTTGTAAGCATGAATACCTTGTTACTATAGTGTATCAGCAAAAAAGTATCGTGTTTACAAAAATTAGTTAGGTGTCTACTTTTACGTTATCACTTCATTTTACAGTCACCCATTCATCTCAGAAGCTTAAAAACACTGAAACGGGCTGTAAAATCAAGCAAAAGGCCAAGTTTTACAGCCACCCATCCATCTCAGAAGCCTAAATCAGCTGAAACGGGCTGTACAATCAAGCAAAAGGCTTCGTTTTACAGTCACCCATTCATCTCAGAAGCCAAAATCCACTGAAACGGGCTGTAAAATCAAGCAAAAAGCCAAGTTTTACAGCCACCCATCCATCTCAGAAGCCAAAATCCACTGAAACGGGCTGTAAAATCAAGCAAAAGGCTTCGTTTTACAGTCACCCATCCATCTCAGAAGCTTTAATCCACTAAAACGGGCTGTAAAATCAAGCAAAAAGCCAAGTTTTACAGCCATTCTTGCATCTCAGAAGCCCCAAATTACCTCAAAGGGCTATAAAATCCCGCCAATTGCTCGAATTTATAGCCATCCCGGCACCTCAAAAGCAACTACTCACTCCAAAGGGCTATAAAATCCTGCCAAAAGTTCGAATTTATAGCCTCCCTTCGCCTCAGAAGCCTAATTCCACCTAAAGCACACACTATGCAAAAATAAAAAGTACCCCTCTGTCAGGCAAACTCCTTACAGAGGGGCACGTCTTTATGTCTTATGATTTACACTTCTTCAGCAAAGATTGATGATACACTGCTTGCGGGAAGTTTAACCTTTATTCCGGCACCCCCGTTAATAACCTCTGCGCTGATTTCCCTGATAACAACATTCTCAGGATTATCGAAAGTGTTGTGAGCAGTGATGTCGCCCGCTACCGTCTTTGCAACTGCACTGCCGACCTTTGTTCCACCGATAATGATCTCGGCTTCAACATCCTTTTCAGGATCAGTGTTTACAACGGTGATAAGAAGCTTGCCGTCTTTTTCACTGGATGAAACACTGAGTGAAGGAATGGTGTAATCACCGTCCTTAAGATCCTCTGTCTCTGCATAACTCTCAACATGACGGGCATCCATGTGTCCCTGATACAGATCATATACATGATATGTGGGGGTAAGGATCATCTTAGGTCCGTCCGTAAGGATCATTGACTGAAGAACATTGATCATCTGCGCGATGTTAGCCATTACCACAAAGTCGCATCTGTCATTGAACATATTCAGGTTAAGACCCGCTACGATTGCATCACGAACAGTGTTCTGCTGATATAAGAAACCGGGATTGGTTCCGGGTTCTACCTCAAACCAGTTGCCCCACTCGTCTACGATGAGCTTAAGCTCATGGCCTGTTATCTTGGCACTCTGCTTAAGTATCTGTCCGTTAACATCCATGATCTCTCCGAGATAGAGTGTCTTGGATATGGTCTCAAAATAATCACTCTTGGTAAACTTTGTCGCACTGTTTTTCTGCTCCCATGCAGGTCCGGGAACAGTATAGTAATGGAGTGACAGAGCATCTGCCATATTTCCGATCTTCTCGGATGCTACTCTTACCCACTCGAAATCATTTCCGTTGGCTCCGCACGCTACCTTGTAAATGGGATGTTCGGAATCATAATTTCTCATGAATGTACTGAACTGACGTGCAAGATTAGAATAGAATTCGGGATTCATATTTCCGCCGCATCCCCAGTTCTCGTTTCCTATGCCCCAGTATTTAACATTCCAGGGTTTATCCTGTCCGTTTGCTCTTCTGAGATCGGCCATGGGAGATACACCGCCCATATTGCAATACTCGATCCAATCGGAAAGTTCCTGAACGGTTCCGCTTCCTACATTTCCCGAGATATAAGGCTCGCAACCTACCTGCTTACAAAACTCAAGGAATTCGTGGGTACCGAATGAATTATCCTCGGTAACTCCGCCCCAGTTTGTATTAACGATCTTCTTTCTGTTTTCTTTGGGTCCAATTCCGTCCATCCAGTGATAGGTATCACCGAAGCATCCTCCGGGCCATCTTAAAACAGGTACATGAATAGCCTTTAAGGCCTCAACGACATCTGTTCTCATGCCGTTTACATTGGGGATGCCATCTTCTTCTTTGACGAAGATTCCCTCATAGATGCATCTTCCCAAATGCTCGGAAAACTGTCCGTAGATATTTTTATTGATAGTTCCCTTGCTCTTTTTGGTATTAACTACGATATGCGCCATTTTATCCTCCGTTAATATCGCGTATTAATCAGTCCCAGATCTTCTCACCCTTTAAGTCTGCGGTTGCAAAGGGTCCGGGAATAATTTTCAAACTTCTCTTGTTACCGAAATAATCCTCGTTGAAAGTAATGGGAGTTCCGTCGGGATTCTCATAGCACTGCTGAGGCTCGAAAGCCTTGCCGAGGGTTTCGGTATCAATCATCTTGACCTTGAAGTCTTTAACGATGTCAAAGACGTTGGTCTTAAGGGTATATACGCCTTTCTTTTCCTGAAGGGTTACATACGCCTTGGTCTTCTTATCAACGAGATTGTCCTTCTCTTTCTTGAATGCCTTGGCACCGTTCAGATATGCATTGCCGTGGATCCAAACAGGAAGGTGTCCGAAATGTCCGGTAGCAAGTTTCCCCATGTCAGGACGACGCTTGCCGATATCGAAAAGCTCTATCCAATCTTCGTAAACAGGATACTCATCCCATA
>JAEEXJ010000117.1 GCA_016291475.1 Lachnospiraceae bacterium
GATGTCTTTTCACAGGTAAGCCTTCAAAAGGCAGGAGTCAAAAATCCGGTGCAGCTTATACAGTTTCTGGAAGATGCACTGAGAGGGGAGTTCGGCCTTGTAAGCAGGGCAAAGGGCACATTGTGGGTTAGCGACGAAATGGTAAGATTCGACCTTGCGGACAGAATGTATGCCATAACGGGTTCACCGGACGATGAATGCCAATGCGTCATAATCGGTAAAAATCTTGATGAGAAGAAGATAAGATCAAGGCTTTGTCCTGTGGGAAGGGCAGTTATGAGGTGAACATACAGATGCACCATTACCGGAAAAAACGGGGTGATGGTGCATTTTTTATATGTTAATTATTTTTTTAGAAATAAATTAGCACTCACCTCTTGACAGTGCTAACAATGCGTGTTATATTGCATCTAGAACAAAGAAAACAAAGGACATCCGGATAACTCAAAGGTGACCACAACGGCACATCAGGATGTCCTCGGATAGAAGGAGGAATGACTTATGATGATGTTCCCTAGTATCTACAACAACGATTTATTCGATGATCTTTTCGATCTCCCTGTATGGAATGACAGAGACATGAAGAAGTGCGAGAAGAAGCTTTACGGACGCCATGCGGGTAACCTGATGAAGACCGATATCAAGGAGAAGGATAAAGAGTATGAACTCCACATCGATCTGCCCGGCTTTAACAAGGATGAGATTCAGGTATCCCTTGAGAACGGCTATCTGACCGTACAGGCTTCCAAAGGCCTTGATAAGGACGAAGAGGAGAAGGACGGCAAGTGGATCCACAGAGAGCGTTATGCAGGCAGCTGCATGAGACAGTTCTATGTAGGTGACGGCCTTGTTCAGAGCGATATCAAGGGCGAGTTTAAGGGCGGTATTCTTAAGCTTACCGTGCCCAAGAAGGAAGCACTGCCCGACAAAACTGAGAATAAATATATCTCCATTGAAGGATAAGTCCTTCGGTCTTCCAAAATATTGGGGAGCCCGCCAATGGCGGGCTCCTCTTTTTTGATTCAAAATATATTAGAATTACTGCGTATATGATAAAATAACCTTGTATGTCTACTTTAAATCTCAAGAAAAAGATCACCGATCATATATGGACGCGTTTGCCTGAGGAAGCTCAGTACAATTATGTTCATACAGGAACTGTAGGAGCATATAAACTGTGGAAACTTTGCAAGTATTACACCAATACACCCGACCTGTATCTGAAGCTTCTTGACAGTGAATACGAAAAGCCCCTTTATCTTCGTGAAAAGCCTTCCGTATCCGTCATGGTAACCGGAGGAGAAGCGGGACTTAAGAAGACGCTTATGTCGCTTGAAGACCAGGCGTGTGCTAAGATCGAATCCGTAAATGTATGCGGTGAAAATATCAAAGAGACAGATTCTCTTGTAAGAAAGTCTGAAAGTGAATATATAGTTTTTGTAAAAAGCGGAGCGGTCCTTCAAAGGAGGGCCTTTTATGAGTGCGGCAAAGTTCTTTTATCCGAGGATAAGCCGGCACTTATTTATTCCGATGAAGATTTTATGGACGACGAAGGTGTTAGGTCCAAGCCTTTCTTTAAACCCGACTATGCTCCGGATCAGCTCATGTCCCATGATTACTACGGCGGTTTTGTTTTTATCTCAAAAAAGGCATACGTAGATGCGGGGGGACTTGAGGAAGGCACAAGCGCAGATCCTTTCTATGATCTGTGGCTTCGCATTTCCGAACGTGAAAAAGTATCTCACATCGATAAAGTATTGTTCCACAGAACGGGGGATCAGACAGTTTCAAAAGCAGATCCCGAGGCTGTTAAGAGAGCGCTTGTTAGAAGAAATCTCAAAGGCAGTGTAAGCGTAACAGAGGACAGATGCATCATAGATCATGAAACGGAAGGCCTTGTCAGTATCATCATTCCTTCCAAGGATAATCCGGATTACCTGAAGGATTGTCTGACCTCTCTTGATGAAGTCACTCTGTACAGAGATTATGAGATCATTCTCGTAGATAACGGAAGCTCGGATGAAAACAGACATATCTATGAAGAGCTTTGCCGTAAATACAACGCAAAATACATCTATGAGAAAAAAGATTTTAACTTCTCGTACATGTGCAATCTCGGTGCCAAAAATGCAGAGGGAGATGTACTTGTATTTTTAAACGATGATATTAAGATAACGGAACCAAAGTGGCTGGGAAGCATGGCGGGACAAGCCCGCGTTCCGTACGCCGGTGCGGTCGGATGTATGCTCCTTTATCCCGAGGGAAACATGATCCAGCATTGCGGAACCAAAGACTGCGTGGACGGACCCAATCATATATATCAGGGATATCATCCAGGAGATGAGGGATGTCCTGATGCCATATTCCCCATGGATGTGAACGGAGTAACCGCAGCATGTCTTGCGGTTGAAAAGAGTAAATTCGACTCCGTGGGCGGCTTTGATGAAGAGATGTCCGTATGCTATAACGATGTGGCACTTTGCTACGATCTGATAAATGAAGGATACGTAAATTGCGTAAGAGGCGATATACGCCTGATACATAAAGAGTCCGTAAGCCGCGGAACGGACGAAGTTAATGAGACAAAATACAGGAGACTTATCAAAGAGCATGCCCGCCTGTATGCTAAGCATGCGCTGAAAGATTCACCACACCCTTACTACAACATCAATCTTGCAATGAGATATGCGGGAACCGGCCCCGACTACACAAGATGGATGTACAAGGTTAAGACCAAAGTCAGGAAGATGACTCCAGCGGAGATAAAAGCATGGCAGGAAGCTCCCGTAAGAGAGGATACTCAGATCGCATTTGATGAGATAGATGCTTTCAAGTATGTCCACATCTTTGGATGGAGTTATGCATCTGATCATAAATTTAATCATAAGACAGACCGTAAGATGGTCATTTACGATGACAGGAATTATTATCTTGCCGAGCTGCAGAGCTGGTACAGGCCCGATGCCTATAAGATAAAAAGAATACCCAATACGGAATTTTGCGGATTCATAGCACAGTTCGATCATGAGCTGATCGAAGAAGGAAGATATAAATTAAGCCTTTGGTCAAAGATCGGAAAGTATGATACCGGGAAAGAACTTATAAGATGAGTGAAGAAAAAATCGGAAATGTAATACTTGATCTGACTTATTACAAGGGAAGTGATGCTTACTCGGACGGAGAATCCGTGGAAGACAGGCTTCTGGGAATAGTCAGGGACGGAGAGGATATAGGTGAGAGACTTGCCGCAGGCGATGACTGGGCTGAGCTCTACCATTTATCGGATATCAGGAAGAATATTCTCTCATGGACGGATGCGGATAAAAAGGCATCGGTGCTTGAGATAGGTTCGGGCTGCGGTGCCGTTACGGGAGTACTGTGTGAAAAGTTCGGATCCGTAACTGCGGTCGATCTTTCCAAAAAGCGCTCCACCATCAATGCATACAGAAATCAGGCCTATGATAATCTCCGCATCATGGTGGGGAATTTTGAGGATGTAAAGTTTTCGGAGAAGTATGATGTAATAACTCTCATCGGAGTATTTGAATATTCAATTTATTACATTTCATCCGATGATCCCTTTGTCGATATGCTGAAAAAATGCAGATTGCTTCTTAAAGAGGGCGGAAGACTTTATATAGCCATTGAGAATAAATACGGAATGAAATATTTTGCGGGAGCAAAAGAAGATCATACCGGAAGAGCGTACGACGGTATCGAGGGATATCACGGTGTGGAAAGAGTAAGGACATTCTCCGGATATGCTCTCAATGCTATGCTCAAAGCCGCAGGATTTACGGGGCTTGAGTTCAGATATCCCGTGCCTGATTATAAGCTTCCCATGGAGATATATTCCGACTTAAGACTTCCCGCACCCGGTGATATAACATACAGATCACCCAATTATGACAGGGACAGATATGATTCCTTCGATGAGGTTAAGGTAACCGATCAGGTATGTGCGGACGGAATGTTCCCCGATTTTGCAAATTCTTTTCTCATAACTGCTTATAACGGTAACGAGCCTGAAGGTGCAGGATGCATATATGCCAAGTTTAATACTCTCAGAGACAAGCCCTACCGCGTAGATACCAAGATGGTGGCAGAGGAAGGCAAGCTCTATGCTGTGAAGACACCCGCGTGTAAAGAGGCACTTCCTCATATCGAAGAAATTGTCCGTAATAAGGATCTTGCAAAAGATTTCTATAATACGATCAAGATAGCGGATGTAACAAGACGAGGGGATGATCTGTATTTTGATTTCATAAACGGAACTTCCCTGTATTCCGAATGCATTGATTATTCAAGTGCGGAACTTGATGATATCAGAGATGACATCAATAAAAAACTGGATATGCTCATGGATGATATCTCGGATTCTTATGAATGTTCTTTTGAAGTTACCGATAAATTTAAAAAGGTTTTCGGTGATATAAATCTTCCCGAGGACTTGCCGGGACTTAAAGCCGCAAATGCCGATATGATATTCGGGAACTTCATCAGGACTGACGAAGGCCTTGTATGCATAGACTACGAGTGGTTCTTTGATTTCCCTGTGCCGAAGGACTTCATCAGATACAGAGTTTCCAGATGTATTTTTGAAAGTTATGCCAACATCTCAACGAAGATAAAGACCAGACAGGAATTTGCGGTATTCCTCGGAATAGATACACTTCTTGTGGATGCCTTTGATGAGATGGAAGATAAGTTCCAGGCCATGGTTACGGGCGGCGGACTGGGAAGGGATACCCTTACCAAGTACGGTAAGAAGTTCGAAAGAGTGGAGGAGCTTCTGGAAGAGAAAAACAGCGAGGCGGCAAGGATCGCAGAACTTGAGAGGATAGTTGCCGAGCAGCAGGCGCATATAGATAAAATGAAGCGCGCCATTAAAAATCCCATCTTCGGTATGAAGTGGGCACTGAAAAAATTATTCAAGAAGCAATAAAAAATTCCTGCAGATAATCTCTGCAGGAATTTTTATATCAGTGTTTTGTGAATCACATACAGGTGTATCCGCCGTCAACGGGGATCATTACACCGGTAACATAGGAACTTGCGGGTGATGCAAGGAAGATGGCGGTAGAATCGAGCTCGCCTTCTTTTCCGTATCTCTCAAGAGGGATCATGGTCTTGGCATTAGCCTGGAAGAAATCGGAATTGAGAGTATCGGTGGTAAGGTCGGTGTAGAAATATCCGGGGCAAATGGAGTTAACGGTGATTCCCTTAACGCCCCACTCCGAAGCGAGTGCCCTGGTAAGGTTTACGACTCCGCCCTTTGCTGCGTGGTAAGGAGCGCTTCCCGCAATCTTATTTCCTACAAGTCCGTACATTGAAGCGATGTTGATGATACGTCCGTATCCTGCAGGGATCATAGCCTTCTTGGCAACCGCACGGGCAACCTTGAATGTTCCGAAGAGGTCGATGTCCATCTCGCCCTTGAACTGATCGTCGGTGATATCTTCAGCGGGAGCAACAGCACCGGTTCCCGCATTATTGATGAGGATATCGATCCTGCCGAATGCCTTTAATACTTCGTCCACTGCTTCGTCAACTCTTGCGGTGTCGGTGATATCGCACTGAACGCCGATGGCCTTAACTCCGAATTCTTTCTCGATGTTTACGGCAACCTCATCGATTTTTTCTTTGCGGCGTGCGAGAGCAGCGATATTACATCCCTGATTTGCAAGCGCCTTTGCCATCTGTACTCCGAGTCCGGTAGAACAACCGGTAACGATGGCAACCTGTCCTGTAAGATCAAAATAGTTCTTCATTAAAATACATCCTTTCATTTATATTGTTAAACGGGTCAGAAGTCACCCCATTCATCCCATATGTTAAACAGATCCGTACCTTCAAGGTTCCATTCACCCCAGAAGCTCGAAGAGTCTTCGTCGGAATCATCAGTATCTTCCGCATCTTCTTCATCTTCCCATTCGCCCCATATGTCAGACTCCTGATAGTCGCCCCATTCACTCCAGAATTGGCGTCCCCATTCACCCCAGTCGACATCATGACGGTCACTTGTAACTTCGCAGAATTTCTCGAGCCACTCGATGTATTCCGCATCAAAATCACATTTCTCCAATACATCGGCAAGATCGCTGTAAAGACCTCTGTCGTTGTAAGGAAGAGTGACGGATATACCGGTAAGGCTCAGGTTATCGGATGTGGCGCCGACATAAAGAAGAGCTTTATCCACCGCATGTGAAAGTCTTTCGGACATATCCGAATCGATTATATGGGCAAGTCCCATGAGATCGGTTATGCAGTAATCGGAAATATATACTTCGGAGTCGTCATATAATTCATCAAGACCGTATTCGTCTTCCAGATAATCCATCATACCGTCAACGAGTATATCGAAGATCTTGCCGTCTTTACCTCCCCGGAATCTTTCGGAGAAACCTTCTCCCTTGCCGGTCTCTTCCATATCCTGACTGAAGTTGGTGGCCAGAAGTTCTTCTTCGTTGGCATATGCAAACTCAGTCCATACATCCCATAACTTCTCCACCTTACTTTCATCTATAAGAGCAAGTATGGATCTGTCACCGTAGAATCGGTCATGTTCATTTTTGCTGACCATGTCATCGATGATGATCTTACCGAGGTCGTAAGTTGAAATGGAAGTGTCATCGTAAAGAGCCTCGAGCCAGTTTGTGTAATACCATCCGAGACTGCTCTCGAAATCTTCGGAAAGGATCATGTAATCACAGTAATCTCTGAGAGGGTATGCAACCTCGAGACAGGACATGATGCAGCTGTCCATCCCTATGAAATCAAAATGAACTCCGCATCCGTTAAGAGCCTTGACCATTTCGTCTACACTTAAGTTCTCCCAGTCATCCTGAAATTCATCCCATCCGAAACCGTAAGCGGGACCGCCGCCGTGATTCCATAAGATGAGAATGTTTCTGGAAGCGGGATATTCCTTTGCACCATAGCGTACAAAATCCCTGAGAGTTTCCGGAACAGTGCAGTCAAGCTGACCGAGATTGTCACGTACAAGCTCGAGTCCGTCCGGCCCTATACGATATGTCTGAGATCTGTCCGACTCTATACCGAGTTTCTTGGACCAATACTTGGTGCCCATCGTCTGGATCAGTACATTAACATTTTCCGAATAGCCGGCATCGATCATCTCGAGAATATCAGTGGTTGCGACACCCGATTCGGTCTCCAGATTTGATCCGTTCATATAGATATAGATGGTGACGCTTCCGGGCTCCGCATCACTGTCGGAGATCTCAGGATCGTCATCATCCCATTCATAGCTTTCTTCGTGTTCGTCGGTATCGGGCCAGGTCCAGATATCACCCGCAGTATATTCTTCTTCTATGTATTCTTCGGTGTTCTCCGCCAGATCAAGCAATATACCGGGTATTCCCCAAGCGGTACGTGAACATCCGGATAAAAGAAGACAGCCGGCCGATGCCAGAACTGCAATTTTTTTCATATGGTTACGCAAAATATTTACCTCCGCCAAGTGCCTATATCTTACCACCAAAACACCCTTCTGTCATAGGAAACACGCGTAAAATAAAGGAATTTTAATAAAAGGAAACGGTGAGGAAACTACGGGAGATTGACTAAGCGTCAATAATAGGAATATACTTGATTTCGGAGGGTACTGTATAAAACCTGTGGGATTTATAAAAAGGGGTGATTCCATGGCAAAAAGAATGAACAATACCGAGGAACGTAAAAAGCAGATCCTTGATATAGCCGAGGAACTGTTTTTGAAGCATGGTTACTACGGGGTAAATCTGGATGATATAGCCAAAGATGCTTCCGTGGTAAGAGGTACGGTGCTGCATTATTTTGATTCAAAAGAAAACCTCTTCAAATGCGTGCTGGACAGAAGAGCGCAGAAGTCGGCAGATCTTTTGATAGCACTTATGGTCAACAAGGACCAGTCCGTACAGGAGATACTTAAAACATTTGTGTATTTCTGTATGCGCCAGTTTAAGGAGGACAAGGAAGATACCGACAGATGCTTCGGTGATGAAGCTATGAGATATCAGCTGGACTGTGTGCGTATCGGAACATACTACAAGCTTCTTGATTCATTTGAGGCTCTTCTTGAAAGAGGAAATGAAGAGGGAGTGCTTAGGATAGTAAATACAAGAGCAAGGGCTTCATCCGTTCTCTTTGCGGTATTCGGACTGACGGGTGAGAGTATTTCCACCATTGAAGTTACCGCAGAGCTTTATGACCTTATAGGAAATATGCTGGGAATTGATCTTAAGAACGTATAAGGTTTGACTTATGACAGAGGGGGTCTGGAACAGGGGGACGGTTCTGTCGTTCCACGAATTAATGTGGAACGACAGAACCGTCCCCCTGTTCCAATCCCCTATTATCATTTAAAAATCTTTATGATTTCTTTATGGTCTCTAAAGGATAGATTAATCGTTTGCATATATCATCACATATGTAAACGGAAGGAGAAACAAGATGTT
>JAEEXJ010000022.1 GCA_016291475.1 Lachnospiraceae bacterium
GTTGATTTCAACGAATCAGATCACAAGATCTCCCTTTCAGTAAAGGCTCTTACCGCTCCCGATGCTGACGAGAACGCAGATGAGGTTCCCGTTGATATCGAAGCTGCAATCAGCGAAGAGCAGTAATTAAGCGAATATATTGGGTGTATTTCCAAATGGAGATAGAAAGACCGGGTAAGCAAACAGCTTGCCCGGTTCTTTGTTATATCGGTAATCTTGTGCCAAAAACTGAAAAAGAGTTTTTACGTATCGCTCTTAAACGTAATTCATGTTATGATATTTTATATTATATGAAAGGGGAAGCTTTTGCTTCGAAGGTTGTGGAATATGGCTGTCGATTACGAATATTTTAAAAAAGAAATTCTGAAGATGACTTCCATTGATCTGAATTCCTACAAGGAAAAGCAGATGAAGAGAAGGATCGACAATCTTATCATGAAGAACAAGATCACCGGATATGATAACTATGTCGCCGCTCTTAAGTCTCAAAAGCCTCTTTTTGATGAGTTTATCAATTACATTACCATTAACGTATCCGAGTTCTACCGTAATCCCGATCAGTGGGAATACATGGATAAGACCGTTATTCCTGCACTGGTTAAGAAGTTCGGTAACAGACTGAAGATCTGGAGTGCTGCATGTTCGACCGGAGATGAGCCTTATTCGCTTGTTATGGCCCTTTCCAAGCATGTACCCCTCTCCAATATCATGATCACCGCAACAGACCTTGATAAGACCGTTATAGCCAAGGCTAAGGTTGGTCTCTATGATGCCAAATCCATCGCAAATGTTCCCGATGAGTTTAAGAAGAAATACTTCACTCAGGTTGGACCTTCCTACAAGATTTCCGATGAGATCAAGGCTCATGTTAAATTCAGTGAGCATAACCTTCTTAAAGACAGATACGATACCAATTACGATATGATCGTCTGCAGAAACGTTCTTATCTACTTCACCGATGAAGCTAAGGACCAGGTGTTCAGAAAGTTCTTTGATTCCATTAAGCCCGGCGGATTCCTCTTCATCGGATCTACCGAACAAATCGTAAATTACAAGGATATGGGCTATACCAGAGAGAATTCTTTCTACTACGGAAAGCCTCAATAATTCATTTGAGTATAAAAAAGAATCGGCAGATATCTGCCGATTCTTTTTGTTTATGTTTAAATGTTAAATTATTGTACCACGCCTACAACAACGGTAGGGAAGTGCCCTGCCATATAGCAGGGACCGTACCAGATAATATCGCTGCTGTATGCTGTACGCGCTGCTTCGGGGGTTATGGTTGATCTGAAGATAATACCCATATAAGTGAAAGTGTCATAGCAGGTTACGCCTTCTGCTGTAGTCATGGCCTGAAGAACTCTGCCATTCAGTGCACCGGGCTGTTCCATTTCTACAACCTTTTCTTCATTAACGCTTCCGTCATCAAATTCGTCATTTATAGGCATTGTTGATTTGGTTTCAGTGCCGGATACGGCTGCTTGAGACACTAAAGATGGAATAAGACACAAAGCACCTGAAAGAGCAATGGCGGATAATTTAGTACATATTTTGAGAACTTGCTAAACATTAGAAAAATAATAGTCTCTTTGCAAAAGGATATGATATAGATATAATATAAAATGAGATTAGGGATATTTTGGTTAGCATAATATATTTAGATAAGCCCTTGGCAAGCGTGTGTCAAGGGAAGAAAATCTGGTATCTTACAGGTTTCCTTTCCGAAAAATATAGGAAAGGAGAAAGCCATGTTTAGAGGTGAAATAATGAATTATACCGTTCTTTTTACATGGGATGAAGATGCTAATGTTTGGATTGCAACTAGTCCGGATATTATTGGTCTTGTGCTTGAATCTGAGTCTTTGGATGACTTGATGAACAGAGCTAAGGAAGCAATCCCTGAATTACTTGAACTTAATTCTCAAAAGCCCGCTAAGGTTATCAGTTATATATGTAATCGTACACAGACCATGGCGTATGCTTAATGGCTGAATATGAGAAGAAAGTTAGGAAGGTATTAAAAGAATACGGATGCCAATTTGTATGTCATGGTAAAGGAGACCACGATGTATGGTACAATCCCGTAAACGGTGTATCTGTAGCTGTTGATGGGAAAATTAAATCAAGACATACAGCTAATGCGATTATGAAAGAGATTGGCATAGATTATCATTTCTAAATTTAAAGGGAGCGGTTCTCGGTAACCGCTCCCTTTGCGCTTTAGTATGTAGATGCCAGCATCGCAATAATATGTGCCGCATATTTGTTAAATGCGTTTCTGTCGCGCTTGAGATCGTCAGTGAGTTCAAAGAACTGATCTGTGCTGTGATATTCCCTTCTGAAGAGGGGCTCGAAAAGAGTGTCCCACTGAGGGAGGTAACTTGAAGTCTTTCTTGTGTAGCATGTAGCTGCCGTTGCCTGAGTGCGGTGATCCTTGTCTACGAAAGATGCTACAGACTTGTGAAGTGCTGTATCTTCTTCCGGTAGATAGTAGTAGTCCTGATATCCGGCATAGAAGTACTTCATTTCTTCGTTGTAGAGAGGAACCTTTATCTGAGCTTCATCGCCGTCAGCTTTGATATAGCATCCGTGGGCAAATGAGGCGATGGCTCTGGGAAGAGGAGATTCAAGCTTAACGCTCATGATGATCTCACTCTGAGTCTGTCCGTTGTAATCAGTATAGGTGTCTGCATGAACTTTGCTTACTCTGAGTTTTCCCGAAGTCATGTCGCAATAAGCAAGCATGGGAAGTATTCTGATCATTCCCTTTAAATCATCCTCATTGTGGAGGAGAAGAGAATTACATGCAAAGTCTGAAGGATTGTTTACATAGTCGTGATATATTCCAATCAAATCTCCTCCGGAAAAGACATCTGCTCTGTCTATTCCTAAGAATTTCTCGATGGATTTCTGCTTAAGAGAAGTAAGTCCCAGTAAATGCTTTAAGGGGCTTATTCTTTTATAAAGGTCTATTCCGTTAAAAGAATCAATGGAAAGATTAAGCTCAAGAGCTGTGATCTTCTGGGTCAGATAGGGGAGATCGAACTGATTTCCGTTGAAATGAATGAAAGTGTCATATCCGCCTTCTACTGCAAAATCAAAGAAGGCTTCTATGATGTCCTTTTCCTCTTCATATTTCTCTGCAAACCACTGCTTGGTACACCATTTATTATCAGATCTGTATGCACATCCTATCAGATACAGGTAGGAAGTTCTTGCTGTAAATCCAGTAGTTTCTATGTCGATAAAAAGCAGGGAATCGGGATCGGTGAGTTTTCCGATATCATAAGATGAACTGAATTCTTCAAGAGTCTGGGTAGTTTCTTTCATGATAGCCTCTTATGGGAAAAGTGTGAATGAACTAAGTAAAACTATATCAAAAATGGGTATATTTATCAATTATACGCAAAAGAAAACTGCCTTCTCCGAGAAGTGGAAAAGGCAGTTGTTTTACTTATTATGATTACTTTACAACATCTACAAGAACGGTAGGGCAGTGCTTTGCGATGTAGCAAGGTCCGTACCAATCCTCACCCTCGATGAAGATCTGAGCAGCCATCTCTGAAGTGATAGCTGAGGTGAATACATATCCCTGATACTCGAAGGTATAGAGAAGAGTTACACCCTGGGTCTTTGCAAGTGCCTGAATGATTCTGTAGTTGACAGCGCCGTTGCAGTTATAGAAGACAACCTTCTGAGGATTCTCGCTTCCGTCATGGTTAATTCCCTGAGCAGCTTTTACAATATCTTCAACAGTTGTGGTGATTTCTTCACTGAAAAGATCATCAGGGGTTTTAGGAGAACCTAATGCAATTCTGTACCAAGCATCGATTCCTCCACGGTTTGCCGAGTTTCCGATAATTGTTATTGTATATCCGTCTGCACTTACGCTATAGATTATTCCGTCCTGTCCCGCAATGTAATTTTCATCATTTTGCTCATAATACTCTAAGAAATCTATTGAAGAAACAGGAAAAGGCGTAGTAAATGTCATGGTAAAATCTTCGTTTAATTCAGTGCCCCAAAAGTATATATTTGCCGTAAGGTTATCGTGATATCCTTCTCCATACATATCCAATATGTCAAGATCAATAGTTGACGTAAAGTCTTCACTCATACCACTATAATTCTGTTCATCATCATGGATAGTAAACCTATATCCATAAGTACTGATTGCTGCTTCTGCTCTTGTAGCAGGTACAAAACTGAGTACTCCTGCAACAGCCATGGCTGAAAAGCCTGTAAGAATCTTGAGAAATTTTTTATTCATTTTTCCCCTCCTAAATTATAAATAATCCATAAAATAATAATATATTTTTTATAAAATCTCAAGTTTAAAAATCTGTCAATTAAGCCACGGAAGTATGGAAAAAAGGCACGTATTAAGGTATATTATTAATTGTGTGTAAAAATACCTAATCAGGTGGGTTGAAATGGCAAAATTTACTTTTAAGGGCGGTATTCACCCTTATGACGGCAAGGATCTCTCCAAGGACAAACCGATAATAGATGCGGTTCCCGGTGATGAGATGATATTTCCTTTGAGCCAGCATATAGGAGCTCCCGCTAAACCTCTTGTTAAAAAAGGGGATCTTGTTTTAAGGGGCCAGATGATCGCCGAAGCAGGCGGTTTTGTTTCTGCTCCTGTTTATTCTTCCGTTTCAGGAATAGTCAAAAATATCGAAAAAAGAAGAGTTGCGACCGGCGATATGGTAGAGAGCATCATTATTGAAAATGATGGTCTCTTTAATGAAGTCGATTATGAGACTGCCGAGGATTGGGAGAAGCTTTCCCGTGATGAGATAATCGCCAAAATTGCCAAAGCAGGTATAGTCGGTATGGGTGGTGCAGGATTCCCCACCAGCGTTAAGCTGTCGCCCAAAGAACCCGATAAGATCGACTACATCATCGCCAACTGTGCAGAGTGCGAGCCTTATCTTACTTCCGATTATCGAAGGATCATTGAAGAAGGGGAGAAGGTTGTTGAGGGTCTTCGGATCATGCTCTCTCTTTTCCCGGATGCGCACGGTATCATCGGTGTGGAGGATAACAAACCTGAGTGCATCGGTCACCTTACCAAGCTTACCAAGAAAGACACCATTATCAGTATCAAGGAATTGAAGACCAAGTATCCTCAGGGCGCCGAGCGTCAGCTTATCTTTGCAACTACCGGCAGGAAGGTCAATTCCAAGATGCTTCCGGCGGATGTGGGCTGCATAGTCAATAACGTGGATACGATCTGCGCTGTTTATAATGCGGTTGTTCTCGGAAAACCTCTGATGGAAAGAATCGTCACCATAAGCGGTGATGCGGTAAGAAATCCCGGTAATATGAGAGTACCCTGCGGAATGACCTATACCGAACTCATCGATCAGAAGGGCGGATTTAAGGTTAAGCCTGCGAAGATCATTTGCGGCGGTCCCATGATGGGATTTGCGATGTTTACAACTGATGTTCCGGTTACCAAGACTTCAACCGCACTTCTTGCTTTCAGAGAAGATCAGGTTGCGGAATCCGAAACCACTCCCTGCATTAATTGTTCCAGATGTGTCGAAGCTTGCCCTGCCGGCCTTATGCCCGGTAAGCTATCCGATATGGTCGAAGCTCACGATAATGAGAGATTCGTGGCAAACGGCGGTATGGAATGCTGTGAGTGCGGATGCTGTTCTTTTGCATGTCCTGCAAAACAGCCCCTTACCCAGAACATCAAGTCCATGAGAAAGATGGAACTTGCCAAGCGTAAAAAATAAATTCCAAAGAAGGATATATATATGAGTCTTCCCAAGGTATCATCTAATCCACATATACGGAGCGCTGCTACAACGCAGCTTATCATGCTGACCGTAATACTGGCTCTTATGCCTGCATTCGGATACGGCATTTATAACTTCGGTATCAGAGCGCTTTTTGTCTGCATTGTTTGTGTTGCTACAACTGTTTTATCGGAAGCGGTATTTGCTCTGATCACTAAAAAGAAGATCAGGGTCAGTGACCTGTCTGCTGTTGTAACCGGTCTGCTCCTTGCTCTTAATCTTCCTGTATCGATTCCTTTATGGCAGGCTGCACTCGGTTCTGTTTTTGCTATCGTAGTAGTAAAGGAACTCTTCGGAGGACTGGGCAAAAATTTTATGAACCCTGCACTTGGAGCCAGATGCTTTTTGCTGATCTCATTCCCTGTCGCAATGACCAATTTCGATACGGACTGCTACACCGGAGCAACGCCTCTTGCACTTCTTAAAGCGGGAGAGGCTGTTAATGTTAAAAATATGATCCTGGGTTCTATTCCCGGAACCATCGGTGAGACCAGCATGATAGCAATCCTCATCGGTGCTGTGATCATGCTTTTGTGCGGAGTTATCGATCTTAAGATTCCCGCAAGCTATATTCTTACTTTTCTTGTTTTTATGATCTTTTTCGGCGGACACGGTTTTGATCCTGCATTCCTTGCAGCTCACCTGTCGGGCGGCGGACTTATGCTTGGTGCATTCTTCATGGCAACCGACTACGTAACAAGACCGACATCTGCCAAGGGACAGATAATATTCGGTATTTTCCTCGGTATCTTAACGGGAATATTCAGAGTCTTCGGACCTTCTGCCGAGGGTGTTTCCTATGCGATCATCTTCGGAAACTGTCTTGTTCCTCTTATCGATAAATTCACGGTTCCCGTTCCTTTCGGAATAAGTCCCTCCGAGTTCAGGAAAGGAGGTAAGAACTGATGAATAAAGATTATGTTGCTGCGGCGAAAGATGCACTTGTTCTTATAATCATTACGCTTATTGCCGGCCTGTGCTTAGGCGGAGTATATGAGCTTACCAAAGAGCCCATTGCACATCAGAAAGAGCTTGCTGTTACAGAGAGCTGTAAAGCCGTATTTCCCGATGAGGAGGGCTTTATACCTGTTGCAAGTTTTGTTTTGTCGGATGCTACCGCTTCCGAAGGGCTTGCACTTCAGTTAAAACAAAACGGAGTTACTGTCGGGAATATATATACCGCTCTGTCTGCCGACGGAACCGTTGCGGGTTATGCGGTAGAAGTTACATCTGCCGAAGGTTACGGTGGAGATATCCGTATTATGTGCGGAATCTCATCGGAAGGAGTTTTAAGAGGAATCTCGATCTTAGAGATCGGTGAGACCGCGGGACTCGGTATGAGAGCGGAGAGCGTTATCGTACCTCAGATCCATAACCTCGATGTACCTGAGATCACATTTACAAAAACAGGAAAGACATCTCCCGATGAGATCGATGCCATCAGCGGAGCCACCATTACAACAAGAGCATTTGTGAACATGATAAACGGAGCTCTTGAAGTTTGTAATGAAATAAATCCTGTAAAGGGGGACGCTTAAATGAAACGTATAGCTGAGCGCCTTTATAACGGAATAATCAAAGAAAACCCCACCTTTGTCCTGACACTCGGAATGTGCCCCACACTTGCGGTAACCACATCCGCTATAAACGGACTTGGAATGGGACTTACGACATGCGCTGTTCTTGCTTTGAGTAATCTTTTTATCTCGATCCTGAGAAAAGTAATACCCGATAAAGTAAGAATCCCCGCATTCATAGTTATCGTTGCATCATTTGTAACCATGGTTCAGCTTCTTTTGGAAGCATATCTGCCTTCGCTTAATCAGTCGCTTGGAATATACATTCCTCTGATCGTTGTTAACTGTATTATCCTTGGACGTGCAGAGAGCTATGCATATAAGAATCCTCCCCTTCCTTCGCTTTTTGACGGTATCGGAATGGGCCTCGGATTTACCTTTGCACTTACTATTCTCGGAATTTTCAGAGAGTTTATAGGAAGCGGAACATTCTTCGGAAACAGAGTATTCCCCGAAGAGTACGGAGTTACCATCTTCGTTCTTGCACCCGGTGCGTTCTTCGTGCTTGCCGGACTTGTTGCGATTCAGAATTACATCAAGGCTAAGATGGAAGCTAAGGGTAAAGATACTTCCAAGATCGGTTCCGGTTGCGGTATGAACTGCATGGGATGCCCCGAAGCAAAGGGGTGCTCCAAGGCTGGGAAGTCTGCGGAAACAGAAGATTCCACAGAAGAAAAGACTGACAAGCCTTCCGAGAACGTAGAAGAAAAGGAAGAAAAATCCGAAGCAAAAGCAGAGGTGGATAACGAAGAGCCTGAAGAACAAAATGAACCGGAACAGGCTGAAGATGTTACAGAAAACGGGGCTGAAGATGAAGAGGCCTCTTCCGATGAAGAAAAATCCGGTGAGGAAGAAGATTCGGAAGATAATAAACCTGCTCAGAACAAGCCCTCAAATAATAAGAAGAAAAAAGGCAAAAGGAGGAAATGAATATGGACGGATTGAAAAATATGCTCCTTTTGCTGGTAGGTTCTTCACTTGTATCAAACGTAGTTCTCAGCCAGTTCCTCGGACTTTGTCCATTCCTTGGTGTATCCAAGAAGATCAAGACGGCTGCGGGAATGGGTACAGCGGTTATCTTCGTTATAACCCTTGCGAGCTTTGTTGCCGGGGTGCTCTATAAGCTTATTCTTGTACCGCTAGGCATCACATATCTGCAGACAATAGTATTTATACTCGTTATCGCTGCACTGGTACAGTTTGTTGAGATGTTCCTTAAGAAGATGATCCCTTCGCTTTATAAAGCTCTCGGTGTTTATCTTCCTCTCATCACCACCAACTGTGCGGTTCTCGGTGTTGCCGTAAGTAATGTTCAGAAAAACTACGGAGTGATCAAAGGAGTAGTAAACGGATTCGGAACGGCTGTAGGATTTACGATCGCTATCGTGATCCTTGCAGGTATCAGAGAAAAGATGGAATATACCGAAGTTCCTAAGCCTTTCAAAGGAATGCCCATAGTACTTCTGACGGCAGGCCTTATGGCAATCGCGTTCTGGGGATTTTCGGGACTTCTGTAAATAAAAGGGGAATGAAATGGCAGGAGTATTGACAGCTGCATTATGTACGGCGTGTGTCGGAATATTTGTGGGACTTTTCCTGGGCGCAGCCGGTATTATTTTCAAAGTAAAAGTAGATGAAAGAGAAGAGAAGGTTCTTGATGCTCTTCCCGGTAATAACTGCGGAGGATGCGGATACCCCGGTTGTTCGGGACTTGCCGCAGCCATAGTCAAAGGTGAAGCTCCGGTAAACGGATGCCCTGTGGGCGGAAGTGAAGTCGGTGACAAGATAGCCGCGATCATGGGAACCGAGTCGGGTGCAAGCGTTAAACAGGTTGCTTTTGTTGCCTGCATGGGCGATTGCGAAAAGGCTCAGGAAAACTACGAATATGTGGGACCCAAGGACTGCAGAGTAGTGGACTTTACACCCGGAGGCGGCCCTAAAGCATGCAGGGAAGGATGTCTCGGAGGCGGTACTTGCGTAGACGTATGTCCTTTCGATGCAATACATGTCGTAAACGGGATTGCTGTAGTGGATAAGGAGGCATGCAAGGCCTGCGGCAAGTGTGTTGCCGCCTGTCCCAGAAAGCTTATCAGTCTTGTTCCTTATGATGCGCCTCACCATGTCGCATGCTCATCACATGCAAAAGGACCCGAAGTTATGAAGGTTTGTTCCGCAGGCTGTATCGGATGCGGACTTTGTGTAAGGAATTGTCCTCAGGCTGCAGTTGCCGTCACGGACAACCTTGCAAGAATTGATTATGATAAATGTACGGGATGCGGAATCTGCACAGAGAAGTGTCCCAAGAAGGTAATCGTCTGAATTAATTATGGCAGGTAAAATGAATCTACCCGATGATAACGACAGAAGAGATATCACACCACAGCAGACTGCTGCTATGGTGATGAGTGCTTTTATCATTCTTTTGATCATCGTGATAGTTCTTATTGCCAACAGAAAGCCTGCGCATCATCAAAGTCCTGTGGTATTAGATCCGATCCTTGCGGAGGATGAAAGCCCGGTTGTCAAACCCGATACTCCCGTATCGAGCGAGGTTAAGCCCGGAGATCTTGATTTCTGGGATATGTATCCGGAAAATACGGGTGAAGGTGAGGAAGATGAAAATCACCAGTCTGCTGTTACCGATAAGGATGATAAGGAAGGCGACACAGAAGAGGAAACTCCCACGGAAGCTACGGACGGAAAGCACACGCTTGTAGTAAACCGAGACGGTTCCGAGGAGTGGGTTTTGATAACTCCTTACCTTCCCAAGAATGATTACGATTATACAAACCTTGTTTCCCAGTCCGGAAGAATGGCATATTATACGGACAGCAGGGTTACTTCATATCTAGGCGTTACCATTGATAAATATGACGATTACGTTGATTTCGGGCTTTTAAGAGATGACGGCATCGATTATGTAATGGTAAGGGTAGGCGTAAGAGGCTACGGCACCGGTACCATAACGTTGGATGATTACTATACAGATAATATTTCAAGGGCTAATCAGGCAGGGCTTGAAGTCGGAATATACTTTTCGTCCCAGGCCATAACCCCCGAAGAAGCCATGGAAGAAGCTGTTGCCCTAATAGCTGTTGCGCAGGAGAACAAAGTTACATATCCTCTTGCCATCGATATCGGTTTTATATTAAATGACACTTCCAGGATTGAGGAACTTACCAAGACTGAGAAGACTGAGATCATCAGAACCTTTGCGGATGCCGTTAAGGAGGCAGGTTTTAACTGTGTTATTCATGCGGATAAAGAATTTCTTATAAAAGAGATCGATCTGAGCAAGTTTTCTGATGTTGACATATGGCTTGATAATAACGGAGATCTTCCCGATTATCCTTATGCATTTACCATGTGGGAATATGCTTCGAACGGAAGCGTAAACGGGATAAACGGTCCCGCGGATATGTCCATATCATTCATAGACTATACACAGAAATGATGATAGTGACGGTGTGGAACAGGGGGACGGTTCTGCCGTTCCACAAGAATCACGTGGAACGGCAGAACCGTCCCCCTGTTCCACACCGTCATCATTGGTCATATATTAATCTTAATTGAGTTGTAGATCTCGGCGTAGACTTTACCCGAAACCTCATCTATGTAGTTCTCGGGGTAGTTCTTATCCCCGTTTTTCCTTTTAAGAATGTCTACTGCTTTATTATATGCGATGGCAGCCTCCAGGGCTGACTCGTAATAACCTATCTTGGTATACCCCGAAGTGTGGATCCTGGCTATATAGCCTTTATTGTCCGGGGAAACTATAACTCCGTGATAAGTGTTCAGGATTTCCAGATTTGACCTTCTGTAGTCGTATGGATCTCCGTTTATGAACCTGCAGTCTCTTCCAATCACTGAATAGGGCTTTAGTCCGAATCTGGAACCTATCGACAGCTGTGAGCCGTAATCTGCGACGAAATAATGACCGCCCCTTGCGGATATCTTATGGGATGAGAAGTAAAAAAGGTCCTCCAAATCAAATGTAAAAACGATTTCCGGCGTCAGATGATAGTTGAAATAGTCCTTGCGCAGATATATGGGGCTTCCGAAATAAATGCCGTTGTCGCGCAAATTCATTAAAATAACGGCTTTTTCATATTTAAGAGCCTTAAAATCTTGAAAATCATCCAATGAAATGCTATTGTTTTCAAGTACTTTTAAAGCGGTAAGATATGCTTTATGAGCCTTTTTTACATCGGGATATGACCCGAGGGAGATATGGCGTGACGCCTTCGTGACCGATGCACGGTATAACACTTTACCGGTTGACGTCTCGGTAATATAGACTCCCTTTGGTGTTTTTACGTTTTTTTCCGATTTGCTCATGAAAATATTGTAACACAGGAAGGATCAATATTATGAAAGAAGTTACTTATTCGAGTACAAGAGGAGAGGGTATTAAATTATCCGCTTCCATGGCGGTATTAAAGGGACTTGCTTCCGACGGAGGTCTTTTTGTTCCCGACCATATTCCTACTCTTGATAAGTCTTTAAAAGAACTGGCTGAAATGGACTATCAGGGCCTTGCATATGAGGTTATGAAGCTTTTCCTCACCGATTATACCGAGGATGAGCTTAAGAAGTGCATTGCTGCAGCTTATGACTCCAAGTTCGATACCGAAGAGATCGCTCCTCTTTCGGAGAGCTGCGGATCTTATTATCTTGAGCTTTTCCATGGTGCCACCATAGCATTTAAGGACATGGCTCTTTCACTCCTTCCTCATCTTATGACCACTGCGGCCAAAAAGAACGGTCTTGATAAAGAGATCGTAATCCTGACCGCCACCAGCGGAGATACCGGAAAGGCAGCTCTTGCGGGATTTGCCGATGTGCCCGGAACCAGGATCGTTGTCTTTTATCCCAAGAGCGGTGTTTCTCCCATTCAGGAGAAGCAGATGGTTACCCAGAAGGGTGCCAACACCATGGTAGTGGGAATCCACGGAAACTTCGATGATGCCCAGACCGGCGTTAAGAAGATCTTCGGAGATAAGGAATTTGCTAAGGAACTTGACGAGAAGGGATTTGTATTCTCATCCGCCAACTCCATCAATATAGGAAGACTTGTTCCTCAGGTTTGCTACTATGTATGGGCTTATACCAGACTTCTCAAAGAGGAGAGGATTAAGGACGGAGATCAGATCAATGTCTGTGTTCCTACCGGAAACTTCGGAAATATACTTGCTGCATTCTATGCCAAGAACATGGGACTTCCCATTAAGAAGCTTATCTGTGCATCAAACACCAATAAGGTCCTTTTCGACTTCTTCGAGTCAGGAACTTATGACAGAAACAGAGAGTTCCATGTAACCTCATCACCTTCCATGGATATTCTTATTTCCAGCAACCTCGAGAGACTTATCTACATGATCGCGGGAAATGATGTGAAGAGATGTGCTGAGCTCATGGGTGAGCTTTCCGGAAACGGCAAGTATTCCATCAGCGATTCCGAAAAGAAGGGCCTTGCAGATTTCTATGGCGGATATGCCGACGAGAAGGAAACCTCTGAACAGATTGCCAAGATCTACAAGACAAGCGGATATGTGATCGATACTCATACCGCAGTCGCTTCATTTGTATGTGATAAGTATAAGGCTGAGACCAGAGACGATACCCCTGTGGTCATCGCTTCGACCGCAAGTCCTTATAAGTTCACCAGAAGCGTAATGAATTCGATCGATCCCGAGTATGACAAGAAGACAGATTTCGAACTCATCGATGACCTTTGCAAGATCTCAAATGTCGAGATTCCTCAGGCTATCGAAGATATCAGAACCGCTCCCGTTCTTCACAAGACCGAGTGCGATATAGATGAAATGAAAACAGTTATTGCGGGATTCCTTAAATGAAAAGAACTACTTCAGAAGAATATGTAAAAAGGCTTGATGCCTTAAGAAACGAAATGCTCGCCGCCGGGACAGACGTATACTATGTCCCGGGCGGTGATTTTCATATGTCCGAATACATTTCGGATTATTTTAAATGCAGAGAATATCTGTCCGGCTTCGACGGATCGAACGGTGAGATGGTTATTACAAAAGAGGGAGCTTTCCTTTGGACCGACGGAAGATATTTCCTCCAGGCTGACGAGCAGCTTCAGGGAACCGGTATTACTCTTATGAAGATGGGAGAGCCCGGAGTTCCCAAGATTTCGGACTTCATAAAGGATGCTCTTCATGACGGAGAGTCTCTCGGATTCGACGGAAGATGCGTGCCTGCATACTTCTACGACATAATTAAAAAGAAACTCGGCGGAGCTGATGTTGCGTTTGTAACGGACATCGATCTTGTCGGAAATATCTGGACAGACAGACCTGCGCTTCCTTCCGGAAAGGCATGGATCCTTGATGATTCATATACCGGAATGAGCTTTGACGATAAACTTACCAAGGTTCGTGAAAAGCTTGCAGAAGACGAGTGCGACATGCTCGTGCTTTCATCACTCGATGATATCGCATGGCTTTTCGGATTCCGCGGAAATGATATTGATTTCAATCCCGTTTCTCTTTCCTATGCCGTTATTACATCCGATAAGAGCGTGCTCTACATGGATGAAGAAAAGGCTGCGGATATTAAGGATGCTCTTACCGCAAAGGGAATAGAGATCAAGGGTTACGAAGAGATCTTCTGCGACCTCAAGGCAATGGATCCCGCTCTTAAAGTAAGCCTCGACAGATCCGTTTCCAATCTGAAGCTTACATCATCGCTTCCGGGAAATGTTAAGACCGTTGATAAGCCTTCACCCACAGTCCTTTTGAAAGCTTGCAAGACGGAGACAGAAGTTGAGAATGAGAGAAAAGCTCATATCTCAGACGGTGCTGCTCTTACAAGGATCCTTTATTATCTTAAGAAGATTCAGGGAACTCCCGAACTTCTCGAAGGTAAGATCACCGAACTTGATGTTGCAGAAAAGCTTCTTTCATACAGAGCTGAAGCAGACGATTTCAAGGGAGAAAGTTTTGCTCCTATCGTAGCTACGGGAGCACACGGTGCGATCATTCACTACGAGCCCACTCCCGAGACCAATGTTCCCGTCGAGAATAATACTTTGATCCTTCTGGATACCGGCGGACATTATATGAGAGGAACTACCGATGTTACCAGAACGGTTTCCATAGGTACTCCCTCTGAAAAGATGAAAAAGCTTTATACCGCGGTCCTTAAAGGAAACGTTGCACTTTCGCATACTGTTTTCAAAAAAGGTACTGTCGGAAGGACACTTGATATCCTGGCAAGAAAACCTCTTTGGGACTTGGGATATGATTACAATCACGGAACAGGTCACGGAGTCGGATACCTTCTCAATGTACATGAAGGTCCTCAGAATATTTCCACCGGAGTCCGTACCAACGGAGGAACACCTTTTGAGATCGGAATGATCACATCGGACGAACCCGGAGTATATCTACCCGGAGAGTTCGGTATCAGAACCGAGAATATGATGGTATGTGTTCCCAAAATAAAGAATGAATTCGGAGAGTTCTACGGATTTGAGACTCTTACAATGGCTCCTTTTGACAGAGATCTTATAGATGTATCGATGCTTACCAATGACGAATTGGAAGCGGTAAACAGGTATCACAAAGATGTTTATGAGACGATTTCGGATCTCCTTCCGGAAGAAGTTAAGAACTGGCTTTGTGAAGTGACCAAACCTTTAACCAGATGAATAATCACATAGGTAATATTTGCAATTATCGTATCACGGAAGCGGCGGGGAGATTTTTCCTCTATGACATTTCGGAATGCGGCCCTCACCATAAGAAGCCGCTTCCTTTGAACCGTTCCGGATACGATATTGTAAGGTTATGGCTTGAAGACAACACCGAGGAAGCGATTATTGAAAAGCTATCTTCGCTATATGATAGTAATCCCGAAGAGATCGGAAAAGATGTGAGATCATTTTTTTCCGATCTTCATAATATGGGATATTAAGTATTACATTTGAGGTGAAAAATGAACATCCTGCTCATCGGAGGTGCAAGCACTTTCCTCAACAATCTGATAATCAAGCTGAAGAAAGAGGGGCACAGAGTCTATCTTTTAACCGGGTCCAGATACGATAACAGACCTTATCAGAAAGTATTCGAGAAATACAATTTCAGTTATGACAGTACATGTCTTAACGAGATATTCGAAAGCATAAAACCAGATCTTACAATATACATGGGTGCTTACGATACTAATTTCAACTGGGATAAGTCCGATGAAGAAGCCGTAAAATATTCAGCAAGAATGATGAATATTCTTATGGCTTATGTTATGGCGGGAAGCGGAAGATTTATCTATCTGTCTTCGAGTGAAGTATTTTCCGGCAATTACAATGAAGAGATAACGGAAGAAATAGTCCCTTCGCCTTCAGGGTATAAAGGTATGGTACTTGCTCAGGCTGAAGAGATGTGTACCAGCTATCGTAAGAGTACCGACAAGGATATAGTTATCTTAAGACTTGATAATGTATTTGTGATTCCCGAGCATGTGGAAGATACCACGGATCCCTGCTCAAGGATGATCATTGAGGGACTTCACAAGTATGTTATTCCCATTGAGAATAACCGAAAGATCGCACTTACTTATGTCACCGATGCGATCGAATGCATCTATAAGGTTGCTGTGGCGGAAAGCCATATGAAACCCTTATATAATATTTCTTCATCCGAACCCGTATCAGAGCAGTATATTGCAGAACAGATAATAAAGCATATGGGATTCAGGGTTGAGACCGCAAGCACCGGTCTTAATGCATCTCAGCTTGTTCTCTCCAATGAAGCATTTTCCTGGGAGTTCGGATATGTATCTTTGTGTGACTTTACCAGGATAATCTCCAAAGTCGTATCTCAGATGAAGAGATACAGACGTACATTCGTATTTGGCGAAGCTATGAAGAGAAGCTTTAAGGAAAGACTTCTCGAAAAAGCAGGCACCGCCATCAAAGTTCTGATACCTTTTCTCGAGAATGTCATTGCGTTCGGATTCGTATCTCTGATCGTTTCTGCAATGGGGTCCAGCACTTTTTTTGCAAAAATGGATTTCTATTTACTGTATGTCCTTCTCTTTGCCGTATTTTACGGTCAGCAGCAGGCTACGGTTTCGGCAACTCTTTCGGTTCTCGGTTATCTCTTCAGCAAGATCACAGGTCAGACCGGTGTATCCGTTCTTGTAGACAGCGGAACATATCTGTGGATCGCCCAGCTCTTTATCATTGGTCTTGTTGTCGGATACATGTGTGACACCATCACCAAGATGAAAAGAGAACATGAAGAAGACCACGATTACCTTACACTTCAGCTTCGCGATATCAAGGATATCAATGACAGTAACGTCCGGGTAAAGGATGCTCTTGAGACTCAGATCATCAACCAGAACGACAGCGTGGGTAAGATCTATGCAATAACATCACGCCTTGATCTTTACAGTCAGGAAGAGGTTTTGTTCCATGCTGCGGAGATAGTATCCGACATCATGAAGAGCAAGGATGTATCTGTTTATACTGTCGGAGCATCGGAATATGCGAGACTCTTTTCCTATACATCGGAAAAAGCAAAGATCCTGGGTAATTCCGTAAGATGCAGAGACCTTGGAGAGATGTGGGACGCTTTTTCACAGAAGAAAGTATTTATCAACAGGCAGCTGTCCGAAGAACTCCCTGTCATGGCTTCCGCGATTTACGGGGATGACGGAGATGTTCAGATAATCATCATGATCTGGTCACTTCCCTGGGAAAGCATGACACTCGGACAGGCTAATCAGCTTGTGGTTATCGGTGCTCTTATCAGAAGTGCCGTTGTAAGGGCTAATAAGTATCTTGCCGCTCTTGAAGATGAAATGTATGTAGGCGAAAGTCATCTGCTCGAAGCGGAAGCATTTAAGAATCTTGTGACCGCTTATATTAATGCCATGAAGGCGGGACTTACGGAATGCGTAGTCGTAAAGCTTCATTATGAGGGCACGGATTCGGAAAGCTACAGTGAGAAGCTTTATTCCAAACTGAGAGATCATGACTACGTAGGATATCTTGAAGACGGAAGTCTCGGAATGCTGCTTGCCAATTCCGGAGTTGATGATGCGGAGAAAGTAATGGAGAGACTTAAAGCATTCGGATATACAGGTGAGATCATGGAGGATACCCAGTGATGGATTCTCATCTTACGATTCTTCTTATCGTATTTATAGTCAATTTAATCATTTCGGTGATCTATCTTTTGACAGGCCTCAGTCGTAAGCGTAAGTCTGTCGTTCTTAAGTTTACGGTTATGGCGCTGTGCCCCGTTCTCGGACCTTTGTTTTTCGGACTGTCCTATCTGTTCTATAAATTCTTTTTCTCTGAGCCGGTTGATCTCGAGGATGTAATATTCAGTAAAGATAAAGTTAAATCGACCTTCCGTGCCGAAGAAGAGAGAGAAAGAAACCTTGTTTCCATAGAAGAAGCAATAGCGGTTACCAATGAATCCGATCTCAGAACCCTTATGATGAATGTTGTAAGGGGAGATGTCCGCAAAACTCTTACTTCCATTTCTCTTGCCCTTGAAAGTGACGACTCAGAAACAGCCCATTATGCTGCTTCCGTACTTCAGGATGCTCTCGGAGAATTCAGGGCAAATGTCGAAAAGTACAGGAAGATGATGGGAGAGGATAAGGAAACGAGGATCTATGCCGCGGAAGCTGCCGTTACTTACATGGACGGAGTTCTGGGACAGAAAGTTTTTACTCCTATCGAGCAGAAGCATTATGTAAAGATCATGGAAAACATATGCGGGATAATTTATGACGAATCTCCGGAATCCATGGAGCTTTCATATCTTGAAGCTGTCTGTATGAGACTTCTTGAGATAGAGGATTACAGTGCATGTGAAAAGTGGTGTAACAGACTCGTAGAGATGTTCCCCGATACGCTTCCTTCTTTTACATGCCGTTTGAAATTGTATTTCAACAAACATGACAGAGAAAAGTTTTTTAATGTTATAAATGAACTCAAAGCTTCATCCGTTGTCGTGGACAGGGAGACGTTGGAGCTTATCAGAGTTTTTATGTAAGGTAAAGGCAATGGTTTCCAGAAGGAATTTTTTTGCGATATTTCTGATGATGTTTGTCGTATTGTTCCTGTGTCAGTTCTCACAGGCAATGCATGAGAATATATCGCATTCCGACAATGACAAATATGAGAGTATGGTTATTCCTACATCGGCTGAGGTATGGACTGAGGGTAAGCCTTTTGCGGTTCCGGAAGGCATAGATCTCACAGGTATCGACACTTTTAAGAAAACAATTCTTTTTGTTGCTGCCGATGACAGTGAGGTGCTTAATACGGTATCTGCCTGGTGTGATCTTACCAAGCAGGAACTGGAGGTATCGAGAAAACTTCCTCTTTACAGTTTTCTTGATCAGAGTAAGGAGTACATGATCCTTATCGATGCGGCTTCCATTCCCTCGATCGATTATATGCCCTACATCCGTAATTACATCATCCGCGGTATCACCGTTGTTTTCTGTACCCTTCCCGAGACAGAAGATATAAGGGAGGATGAGGAACTTCGTAACTTCCTCGGAATTACCGAGATACCTGCCGATACCGTTACGGTTGACGGTATCAGGATATTTGACGGAGCATTTGTCGGCGGTGAAGCTGTATATAAAGTTGTTTACCCGGAAGATGAGAAGTATCAGGATCTGAATCTTGAGATGCCCTGGTACATAACGGCCGAAGGTTCCAAGTCATACATTGTTGGAATGCTTAATGAGGATGAATATGACAGGGAAAGATTTCCCCGGATCGTATGGCGCTACAGCGGCGGAAATACCAAGGTATTTGCCGTTAACGGAGATTACATGAAGGGACTTGAAGGACTTGGAATTTTGGACCTGTTCGTCTATGAAAGCTCCGATTATGCGCTTTATCCCGTCGTTAATGCCGGAAGTACCATACTTGCGGATATGCCCGGTTTTACGGATGAAAATAGTGCCGCATTAAATGAAGCTTACAGCAGGGACTCAAGCTCTGCTGGAAGGGATATATTCCTTCCCGGAATAATATCTTCCGCATCCAGGAACGGTTTTGTTCCTACCTTTATGCTGATCACCAAATATGATCTCGGATGTGATGCGGCAACAGATATGAGTTCACTGGATTTCTATCTGCAGCAGATCAATGAGATAAACGGAGAAGCCGGATTATCCTTAAGATCGGCACCAGGTTTTACTTTGGAGGATAAGCTCGCATTTGATACACAGACAATTGCGGGTACGGGGAATCCCTACCGTTTCAGAACCGTTTACTATGACAGTGCTGATGAACTTTTAAATACGCCGGACCTTCTAAGCGGTTATTCGACCGTGGCCTGTGCAGGGACTGATGAGCTTTTCTCATACTTAAGTGATGATGTGACCTGTCAGATGATCACGCAGGATGCTGCAGATTATTCCTACAGCGGTGACTTTCTTGCAAGAAGTCTCAATACTTCCGTAGGATATTCGGCTCTTCTGATGGATCTTCATCCCACGCTTTGGCCCGAAAACACATCGGATTATTGGGAGAATTATTTTAACGTGCTTGATAGCAATGTCTCCACATACTGGAAGAGACTTGCTCTCTATGAGCAGACCACTCTTTCGGAAAGTGATCTCAGAGTCAGAAGAATGCTCAGCCTCGATTATGATTCTTTTTCCGAAGATATCACAAACGGTAAAATGATCACGCTGATGGTTTCGGGGGGCGGAGAGGAATGCTATTTCCTGCTCAGAGTTCATGACAGTAAAATAAGTGAGATCACGGGAGGAGAATATTCTCGGATCGATAAAGATTCTTATCTGATATGTGCTCGTGAGGAAATTGTAAAGATACGTATTACGGATTCGGATGATGTACTCAGGTATTACAATCCATTTAGGATTCCGAGGTTTATGCAGGATCAGTTATGAAAATATGTATAGTAGCGGAAGGCTGTTATCCATATGTGGTCGGAGGAGTATCCGGCTGGATTAACAGCATGATATGTTCATTTCCCGACATAGAATTTGAAATACTTGCAATTATTTCAAACAGAGAGGGAAGCGGAAAATTTGCATATGATCTCCCGGGCAATGTAACTGCGGTTTATGAAGCTTATCTGGATGATTATGATTTTAAATCGGATCATCCGAGATTTGAAAAGAAAAAACTCAGCCACAGCGAATACAATGCCCTCAGAAGCGTTGTAATGGGACAGAACACCGAGTGGAATGTTTTATTCGATCTTTTTAACAAAAAGAAAATTTCGGTGGATTCGCTTCTCATGGGTGAGGATTTCCTTCGCATAGTTGAAGAGTGTTATGACGAAGGATTCTCACAGATCGTTTTCTCGGACTTTTTATGGACCATGAGATCCATATATCTTCCTCTTTTCCTAATGCTGGGAACCAAAATTCCAAAGGCGGATATTTATCACTGTGTGGCAACGGGATATGCGGGAGTTTTGGGCGGAATGGCCAAGCACCTGTATGGCTGTCCTCTTATGGTGTCCGAGCACGGTATTTATACCAGAGAAAGAGAAGAAGAGATCCTTAAGGCTACATGGGTCGGAGGTGTGTATAAGAGCATCTGGATAGACCAGTTCAGGAAGATGTCCAAACTTGCTTATGACAGTGCGGATATCGTAACTTCCCTCTATGCTCATGCCGGAAAGCTTCAGGCCCAGATCGGATGCCCGGAAAATAAAATAGTGATCACACCAAACGGTATAACGGTAGAGAATTTTGAGAACATACCGCTCAAGAGCGAGGATGAGAAAAAATACATTCAAATAGGTGCCGTACTCAGAGTGGCGCCGATAAAGGATGTTAAGACCATGATCCAGGCTTTTTCATATGCCAAGGAAAAGGTTCCTTCTCTTAAGCTGTTTATCATGGGTCCCGTGGATGAAGATCCCGAATATGTACATGAGTGCTATGACCTGGTAAGAGATTTAAGGGTTAAAGATGTTGTCTTTACCGGAAGGATAAACACCAAAGATTATCTCGGTAGAATGGACTTTACGATCCTCACCAGTATATCCGAGGGACAGCCTCTTACTATCCTTGAGAGCTTTGCGGCTCATAAGCCTGTTATCGCTACGGATGTAGGAAACTGTAAAGGCCTTGTGTACGGAGAAGAAGGAGATGAGTTCGGGGATGCTGGTATCATTACTCATATCATGAATACCCAGGAGATTTCCGATGCTATCGTAAAGCTTGCTGAATCCGAAAAACTCAGAACGGAAATGGGCGAAACGGGATATAGGAGAGTATGTGAATATTTCAGAGTCGAATACATGAAAGATAAGTACAAGGATCTTTATGAGCGTCTTCGTATGATGAAAGTTGAAAGGAGTATTCCTTAAGGTGGCAGGTATCGGTGTAAAACTTAATAAGATCTACAGTAAGAGAACCATTGCCACCGGTATATGGGGTGCGGGCTACAGTACCGTGATTTCCATTGCACCAATGGTAGTAGTCATCCTTGCCGTTTATCTGATGCAGAGATTCCTCGGCTATTCAAAGCTCAGCTACGCTTCGAGGGAATTATATTCCTGCACGGTTCTTTATATTTTTGTATTCGGCCTGCTTACGGCATCTCCTTTTAATGCGGTGCTTTCCAAGTATATGTCGGATATCATTTACTACGATGAATACGACAATATCATTCCCTGCTATTATGTGGGACTGTTCATGAATACGATTCTCAGTTTTATCGTGGGCGTTCCTTTCTGTATCAGGGAATATATAGTAGGACATGTGGATCCATATTTTATCTTCCTTGGATTCTTCGGATATATGTGCCTTATGATGGTATTTTATTCGATGCTGTATCTTTCCATCTGTAAGTCATATAAGAGGATCTCTGTATTTTTCCTGATCGGTATGACATTTACGGTACTTATATCACTTCTTTTTGTGTATGTTCTGAAGATGGAAGTTACATATGCAATGCTTCTTTCCCTTGATCTCGGGTTTATGCTCATAGGTTCGCTTGAGTATGCTCAGATAAGAAGTTATTTCAGGGAAAACAGCGGACGATATAAAGAGGTACTCAGATATTTCAAGAAATACTGGAAGCTGGTTGCCACCAACTTTTTATATATTCTTGGACTGTATGTTCACAACTTCGTATTCTGGACTACGGATATGAAGCTTGTTGTTGCAAACAGTTTTGTATGTATGCCCTCATATGACATGGCTACATGCCTTGCAATGTTCACCAATATCTCGGCAAGCGTAATATTCATATCGCAGGTTGAGATGTATTTCCATGAAAGATACAGGAAGTATTCCGAGGCCGTAACCGGCGGCAGAGGAATGGATATCAGAAATACCAAGTCCAGGATGTTCGAGCAGTTATCCGATGAGATCATGAATCTTGTAAGAATCCAGTTCATCGTAACCGTGGTAGTCTTTTTCCTCGCGGTCATGATACTTCCGAGATTTGGATTCGGCGGACTTGTACTGGATATATATCCTTGCCTGACTTCCGGATATTTTATACTGTTCATAATGTATTCGGCTATCATCTTCCTGTACTATTTTAACGACCTGAACGGTGCACTTCTTACTGCAGTATGTTTTGTGTCATTTACATTCGCAGGCTCGATGATGTCCAAGGAACTGACTCCCCTCTGGTACGGACTCGGACTTATACTGGGGAGCTTTGCCGGATGGATCACCGCATATTACAGACTTCGCAAGATGGAAAGAAATCTGGATGTGCACATTTTCTGTACCGGACATCTGATGAAACGCAAAGAAGGAAAGATGCCTTCAAATAAAGTTTACTCCAAGTGAAAGGAGAACGAATATGAATACAATGGGCCTTATACTTAAGATAGTCATAATCCTTCTCGGAGCGTTCCTGCTCTGTGATGCGATCTTTTCGCTTGCAAAGAGAAGAATGACAGAATCCTTTTGCCTAATGTGGGGCCTCATCTCGGTTATCATAATAATCATAGGGATCATTATTCAGCCTTCGGAGATTTCAAAACTCCTTTCTCCGATGAGCTTTGCACTTATATTGATGACACTTTATCCCCTTCTTCATATCGCACTCTTTTTCTCTCATTCTATATCGGATCTTGTCCGAAAAAATAATGAGCTTGCGATAAATGTTTCGCTCCTGATAAGTGAAAACGAAGAGCTGAAGAAGGCTATCAAGGAATTAAAAGATGGAAAGTAAAAAGATACTTTTTGTTATCAATACCCTCGGAAGAGCGGGTGCGGAAAAAGCACTGTTATCTCTTCTGAACAGGTTGAAGAAGTCTGATGAATTCGGACAATTAAAACTGTATCTGTATGTCATAACGGGGCAGGGAGAATTATTTGATGATATTCCCGAGGATGTTGTGATATTAAACAAGAAGTACAGTACCGAGTCTGTTTTAACCGCAGATGGAAGAAAGGTTCTTCAAAAGACCTGTATCAGTTCGTTGTTCAGGAGATGTAACTTTTTAAGACTGTTCCCGTATGTGTTCTCGAATCTTTTGTCCATGATAAAGCGCGGCAATGTTATGACTGACAAGCTTTTATGGAGAGTGCTGGCTGAAGGCTGCGATAGGATCGACGAACATTTTGATCTTGCGGTTGCGTATATTGAGGGCGGTTCTACATATTATGTTGCGGATCATATAAATGCAGAAAAGAAAGTTGCCTTTGTACATGTGGATTATACTCAGGCCGGATACACCAAGAAACTTGACAGAGAATGTTATGAAAACTTTGACAGGATTTTTTCGGTATCAGATCAGGTTAAAGAAATATTCTTGAAAACATATCCGGAACTTGAAAGCAGAGCGGATGTTTTCAATAACCTGATAGATAAAGACCGAATATTAAAACTCTCAGGTGAAGAAGAAGGTTTTTCGGATGGATTCATCGGAAAGCGCATCATAACGGTCTGCCGTTTGACCAAGCAAAAGTCTCTGGAATACTCGATTGAAGCCATGAAACTGATCAAACAAAGAAGATCTCCCGAGGCATTGCCTGTAAGGTGGTATATTCTCGGAGAGGGAGATCAGAGAGAGAAACTCGAAAAGTATATTGATCAGTGTGGTATTTCCGAAGATTTTGTTTTATGCGGATCATATGATAATCCCTACCCTTATATAAAGGATGCGGATATTTATGTACAGGCTTCCAAGTTTGAGGGGAGAAGTATAGCGATTCGTGAAGCACTCATCCTCGGAAAACCTGTAATTGCAACTAACATAGGCGATAACAAAGAATTGTTAAATGACGGGATCGACGGACTTTTATGTAATCTGGATTCCGAAGACATTGCCGGAATGATCCTGAAAACCATAGATGATGATGATTTACTTGTAAAGCTTGGTGAAGCTGCATCTAAAAAGGAATTGTCCGCCTATGATGATACCCCGAAACTTATGTCTGTGATCGCGTGATATTTATGATGAATGATTTTGATCGAAAAAATAAAAAAGCGCTGATAATAATTCCCGCATATAACGAGGGAGCAACTATCGGAACCTTGCTCGACAGACTCAAAGAACTCGATATTTCCGACATCGCTGATATCCTCGTTATGAATGATGCTTCCCGTGATAATACCGAAGAGGTTGTCAGGAGCAAGGGGGTTAAGACGGTCAGACATATTTATAATCTGGGATACGGAAGTGGACTTCAGCTGGGATATAAATATGCATACTACCACGGATATGATTATGTCCTTCAGATGGATGCGGACGGTCAGCATGATGTAAGTAATCTTGCTTCGATCTACTCTGCTCTGATCACTCCTGATGAAAAGGGTAAATATCCGGATATTATCCTGGGTTCAAGATTTACTAACGGGTTCACGGATTACCCGACTTCATTTGTTAAAAGGATAGCTTACAGACTGTTTTCTTTTCTCATAAAATGCGGTACCGGAGTTAAGATTACCGATCCCACCACGGGACTTCAGGGCCTCAGTAAAAGAGCTTTTTCGCATTACATGCAATACGGACATTTTGATGATAAGTATCCCGATGCGAACATGCTGATGCAGATGTTGCTTCTGGGATTTGACGTACGTGAGATACATGCGGTGATGCACACCAGGACAACGGGTGAGAGCATGCACTCCGGACTTAAGCCCATCATTTATATGTTCAGAATGGCTGTTTCGATAATCGCGGTTTGGATAAGAATCACTTTATTCAAGGAGAAGTCCGAAAGCTTGAAATAATGGCATTTTTAAAACTTTTCAAAAATGCATATTCATTTAAAGCCGCCCGCTTTAAGGAAGAAGATATCGATCCCGTTAATCCGGACAGGGGGTGGTTCCATTTATATGCCTTCGATGTCACTGACAATGGAGAAGGTTATGATCTTGGATCAGCATTTTTGGATTCGGGACAGTCGGTAGTCTTGATACTGATTCGTATCGGAAAAGAAGTTACTTCCGAAACCGAAAAGAGGATCAAAGAGATCATCAATCATTTCCATAGTGGCGGTAAGGATATCGTATTAAGAGTAACCTACGATACTAAAGGACATGCTCTTGAGAAGGAACCTGTAGATCTTGATGAGGTTCTTGCTTGTGCCGAAATGATCGGAAAGCTTATATCAGATCTCGGCGATAAGGTCTTTGTTTATCAGGGACTTCTTATCGGCAACTGGGGTGAGATGCATACCTCCAGGTATGACGATCTTGAATCTCTTAAAAAGATTTATATGAAGTTTTGTGAAGGTATCGGCGATGCATCCTCTTGCTATCTGAGCGTTAGGCGTCCCGATATACATATGACTCTTACTAAGCCCGGAGATAAACTAGGACTTTTCAACGATGCGATATTTGCATCGGAGGATGAACTCGGGACCTTTGCGGATCCGGAGATAGATTCCGAATATGAGAGCAAAGTATCCGCGTCCGTTCCTTACGGTGGTGAGACTGTATTCGGAAACGGTTTTATCAAGACTTTATCCGATAAGGAAATCCTTGGCACTATTGCCAAGAAAAAGATCACATACCTTAACTGTGAACATGATCTTAAACTGCTTGATCATCTTAGGGGAAATCACAAGTTGTTTGGATATATATCATCGCATCTGGGATACAGATTATATGTATCAAATGCAAGCTTTGCACATGGTACTAAGATACTTAGTGTAAAGGTAAATAATTCGGGATTTGCACCTGTTTACAGAAGTACGAAGAGCAGTTTTGTTTATACGGACAGCGAAGGAAATACATTTGAGCAGGAGACGGAACTTGATCTTTCAAAGTCGATGGAAGTAAAAGCCGTTATTCCCGATAAGATTTTTGATGAGTTTAAAATGCCTGTCACCGTTTTGCTTAATACAGTCAGAAGATGTGACGGCAGGAAAATTAATTTTGTGAATACTCCTTACGAAGACGGAAGAGTGTATCTGGGAGAGTTGTATTAAATGGAATTGTTTTACTGGATATTGGAATATTGCAAGGTAAACATCGCATACATGTTGCTGATGTTTGTTTGGCCTTCGATCATTTTTCACAAGTTCTTAAAGGGAAGATCGTTTTCTTTCCGGTTTATGTTCTGCACTGTGAGCAGCGTATTCTCATATAATCTGATCGTTATGGTACTGGGATTGTTACATGTATTGTACATCCCCGTCTTTCGTATTATTTTCTACGGAAGTATCCTGGTAAGTCTGATCTCGATGATCCCCGATAAAAGAGGCAAGGTAAAGGAATTCGGAAGAGTTCTTGCGGGAAGCTATGGCGTAAAGCAGCTTTTCTTTAACCTGTTCAGAAATACGATCGATACATATCACAAGAATAAGAAAGCTTTATCCGAAAGACTTCGCGGCCGTAAAATTGAATTTTGTTTGCTTGCAGTTGTTCTCCTCTTCGGTATTCTTTACTTCACATACGGAACCATACAGAATCACTCTTTCGGATTCGGAGATATGTATGTCCACAGCTCATGGATATACGGCCTTGTTGACGGCAGAATATTCTCCTCCGGAATCTATCCCGAAGCAATGCACTGCTTTATCTATACCATGCACATTGCTTTCGGAATAAGTCTATTCAGTTCCGTTCTTTATACCGGTCCCATGCACTCACTTATCATCTTGGTGAGCGTTTATTTATTCCTCAGAAAACTGCTCAGATCGAGATTTACTCCAATCTTTTCGCTTGCACTTTTCCTTACACTTGATGTTTTGTGTATCGATGAAGTTTACGGCATGTCCAGATTCCAGTGGACGCTTCCCATGGAATTCGGTATGGCGTTTGCTTTTATCTGCGCCACGGCTTTATACGGATATCTGGAAGAGGATGGAAGAGAAGGCGGATTTCCAATCCGTATCGCCAAGAAGAAAAAAGAACATAAACTTCTCGATAAGCTTATTTACAATGATCAGCTCGTTATCTTTATCGGAGCACTTGTAGGAACTATCATTTCACATTTCTATGCAACGGGAATGGCGTTTTTCCTGTGCGTGGCAATCGTTCCGTTCATGCTTCATAAACTGCTTAACTATAAGAGATTTATTCCTGTTTTCGGTTCGATCATATTGGTTCTGTTTATTTCGATTACTCCAATGGCACTTGCGTATGCATCCGGCATCAAATTCGAAAACTCCATCGGATGGGCTATGAGCGTTATTGAGAACGGAGAAAACCCTTACGAAGAAGACACTACCACCGAACCTGAGACAGAAGAAGAATCCTCCCGGGAAGCCTCATCAGAGGAAATGTCTTCTTCCGAACCTTCCGAAGAGGAGACAGCTTCCGAGGTCTATTCACAGGAGACTGTTATCGTGGACGAATCAGAACCTGTTGTTGAAGAAACTGTTCCCGTAGTTTATGAGTCTGTAAAGGTAAGTCTTTCCGAGAGAATAAAGACTTTTGCAGGCGCATTCAGACGAGGCGGGTACGAAACTCTGTATGGTAAGGAAAGAGGTTCAGTTATTATCGGTTTTACCGTTCTTGCATTTATCATATTTGCAATTTGTAAGATTGCGAATATTACTTATGTGCTTGTCAAAAAAGATGCTTCCGTTAACATGAGACTTTTTGACGGATATTTCGTTATCGCATTTGCATCCGTTTTGTTCATGCTTCTTTACAGCTCGTATGCGACAGGTATACCAAGTCTGTTTGCATCCAGCAGGCTTTGCGGTATAGAAAGATTCCTTTTATGTGCGGTTTGCTTTATACCTGTCGATCTTATTTTCATGCTTCTTGAGAAGGTAACGGCAAATGTGGTCGTAAGCATTCTCGGAATTGCCGTGACCGCCGCAATTTATTTCGGATGTATCAAGACCGGTAATTTCAGGGGATACTTGTACTGCGAATTTACAAGATATAACTCTGTAGTAAATGTTACCGAATCAATTACCTCCAATATGGACAAGCATACGTATACCATCGTATCGCCCGTTGATGATCTTTATCACTCTATAGAATACGGCTTTCATGAAGAACTTGTTCAGTTCATAAATGATTGTGTTGAGAAAGACTATACACTTCCTACGGAATATGTATTTATCTTCTTTGAAAAGCGCCCCCTTAAGTATGCTCAGTTCAATTTCTTTGTCGGACCTTCATGGATAGCGGAAGATAAGTATGTTGATTATTATGACTACGACACGGCAAGCAGGTATCCCAACTATATTCGCTCGACAGCATCTCCCGAGATCGCGGTAGGACCTTTCTACAAGTTCCCTGTATCATCAAGATCTTATAAAGATTGGCTTACCAGAACTGTTCTGGAATCCAGAATGCTTAAATGGGTTGATGACTTTAACAACCTTTATCCCAACGAGCTTCATGTGTATTACGAGGACGAGAATTTTATCTGCTATTATTTCAGACAAAATCCCGCTTGTTTGTATCAGCTTGGATTTGAACTTGATGATTCCAGATTAAGGACTCAAGATGCAATAAACGGTGACGTCAAAGAAAACTGATATGGAAATTGATATCGTTGTGCCCTGGGTGGATTCGTCAGATCCCGAGTGGCAGGCTGATAAAAGTAAATATGCTTCCGTATCTTCTTACGGTGACCGCCCCGAAAGGTTCAGGGAAAGGGGCTTGTTAAAGTACTTTTTCAGATGCATCGATAAGAACATGCCCTGGGTTCGAAACGTGTATTTTATTACACGTCAGAACGCTCCTGCATGGCTTGACGTATCTAATCCTAAGCTCCGCGTAGTTAAGCATGAGGACTTCATTCCCGAAAATGCACTTCCATGTTTTAACAGTTCGCTCCTCGAAAGGTATCTTCATCTGATACCCGGACTTTCGGAGCATTTCATTTATTCCAATGATGACTGCTACGTCCTTTCGCCCGTAAGCGAAGGATACTTTTTTAAAAACGGACTTCCCAGGGATATGCTGGCTTTCCAACCTGTTGTTGCCAATCCCAAGGATCCGGGAATGTCCCACCTGTTTCTCAACGATGCACTTGTTCTATCAAGGCATTTTGATAAGAGGAAGGTTGTAAAAGAAAACATAGGAAAGTTCTTCCACATCGGATATCCTGCGTTTTATTTTATATACAATATGCTTGAGATGTGTTTTCCCAAGTTCTCGGGCCTGTATTCGGTACACAGTGCCGCACCAATGTTAAAGAGCAATTTTGAAGAGGTGTGGGCCGAAGAAGGAAAGTATCTTGAATCACTTGCAGGAAACAGATTCCGAAGTGATTCCGATGTTAACCAATATCTGTTCAGGGAGTGGGGGAAGCTAAAGGGCAGATTTGTACCTTCGAACATCACACGTCATGTTATGTACTCCGAGATTTCGGATGATAACAGCAAGGTGATTAAAGTTATTGAGTCGGGGGGAAAAAGATTCTTAGCCCCTGCCGTAAAGATACTCTGTATTAATGACACTGTAAGTTCGCCTGATGATGAGAAAGTTTCAAAGAAGCTTATCGATTCTTTTGAATCTGTTTTCGGCGAAGCATCATCTTACGAGATTAGATCTAATGAATAAAGTTCAGAATGTATTTGCTCAAATTGTAAAAAATTCTCTTACCGAAAATAATAATCTCTGCGCTTCGTATGCGGATGATCTGCCCGGAGCCGAATACGCGGAGCTTGTTCGGCTTATCAGGATCCATAAACTCTCTGCTTTGGTATTTGATGAATTCAAAAAGTTGAGTCTCTGTCCTCCTGCGCTTATGAGGCAGATTGACCAGATGGCTTTGAGTACGGTTAATACTTCATTTGACCTTCTCTATGTTTCCAAAGATATATCCGAGCGTCTTTTCCAAAACGGAATTCCGTCAGTGATCATAAAGGGAATTACTGCGGCATCATATTATACCCAGCCTCTACACAGGAAAAGCGGGGATATTGATCTTCTGATACCTCAAACTATTCTGTACGATGCTGTTGATGTTTGTAAAGGAATCGGATATGAGGTCAAAGAAATCCAAAGGGCGCATCACCATGTCGTAATGGCTAAGGAAGGTAATCCTGATATCGAACTTCATACCATGCTTGCCGAGCCTTTTGATGATGAGAGCGTAAATGCGCTTATCGCAAGACAGTTGTCCGAGCTGTTTAAAGATTACGAAAGCGAAAAGAAATGTTTTCAAAGTAAGGATATTCTTGGGATTTCTTTTGAAATGCTCTCAGATGCATATATGTCTTATGAGTTGCTTCTCCATATGCTGCAGCATTATCTGAGGTCAGGGTTCGGAATAAGACTTCTATGCGACTGGGTGGTTCTTTGGAACAATCCCGAATGTGAGAGTGCGGCGGATGAATATTTGTCACTTGTTGATGAATGCGGTATCAAAGGTTTTTCTGACATGATCACAAGCGTATGCATCAGATATCTGGGGCTTGATGAGAGTGCTGCGAGAGTTTTGAATGTAGAGACCTGTTTCACCGATTCGGAACTTGAAATCTTTTTTGAAGATTTCATGAATGCCGGCGAATTCGGAAAAACATCAAAGGACCGTATGGTTTCACTCAGAGGAAATAACATTTCGGATTATTTCAGGGAATTTCACCATCAGATGAAGCTGAATTTTCCGAAAGCGTCAAGATATTTCCTGATCTGGCCGATATTATGGATAGTGACTTTTATCAGGTTTATGGTCAATAATAAGAAGGTAAGAAAAGTAAGTTTTTCATCCGTTATCTCGAAGGCGGGAGAACGGGGGAAAATGAATGCGAAACTAAGACTTTTTTCGCAGAAAAAATAGCAATTTTTAATTTGACAAAACATGTGTCACGGAATAGACTTGAAAAAGTTGAAGGCATTTACACGGGATATGGTAGTTCTTATTTAAACGGTAGGATCCCGAGAGAAGGAAAAGGTAATGTTTAAGTACGAAAAGCCCATAGTTCTTGAATATGAAGATGTTGCCGAAGGAATCTATGCTGCCAGCGGAGATATAGATGAAGGCGGCGAAACCGGCGGTGAGACCGGCGGAGGAGAAAGCGGTGGAGAAGAAGGCGGCGGTGAGACCGGCGGAGAAGAAACCGTAGATTATGAAAACGATGCGGATTGCTGGATCAGAAGCTTTCAGGAAGTACAGAGAGTTTCGTCAAATCCCAGCGATTCATTTGTTATATACCAGGTAAAGGGTAATCACAAAACTAATCTTAAGCATATTTCATCTAAGCAGAGAGTTACTATGCAGCTCAGTTCCGCAGGTTATACTTCTGTGGATGCTCAGGGATATCCGGTAAATACAAACGGTACTACTGTTGAGTTTACCAGAGAACTTCTCGGGGATGCATATCATTCGGGGGATGAATTTACCGTTAACGTAAGATTCTCATGTCCTCCCGAAGTGGCTGCAGAACTCAGAGTGATTGATGTTGTGATTTACTGTACCCATGCGGAGAATGTTCAGGGAGGATTTGACTGATCCATCCGGTATCTGTTTATTCGTGCACTGTTTGCGATTGCAGACAGTGCATTTTACTTTTCATTGAATTTAAGTATTATTGAAATATGCGTTTGCTTAATAAGATCAGTAAAAAAATAAAATGGCCGACTCTTAAAACCCGTTTATGGTGGATACTGGGATATGCCCGCAAGTATTGGAAGCAGATGCTTCTTTATGTCTTGCTCGGACTGTCGGGTACTGCACTTACTTTTGTCAGTGCGCTCGTTTCAAAGAATCTTGTTGATATCGTAACAGGGCATGATACGGGGCAGGTTGTATCTACTTTCGTCACAATGATATGCATGACACTTGCCTCTACTTTGATCGGACAGATATCCTCGTATTTTTCTACCATGGTAAGTTTGAAGGTGGAAAATAATATCAAAGCCGATATCTTCGAAAAGATCATGGTATCGGATTGGGAAGAACTCGGCAGATTCCGTACGGGAGACCTTCTGGTTCGCTGGAGCGGGGACTCTTCGAGCCTTGCAAGCGGAATTCTCAATTACATTCCGAATATGATCGTATTTTTTGTTAAGTTCGTCATCGCATTTTGCATGATGGCTTATTACGATATTTCTTTTGCTTTTATTTCTCTAGTAGGTATTCCTTTTACATTTCTAATTTCCCGTAAGCTTACACAAAGAATGAGAAAAAGTAATGCCCGCAGCATGACCATGAATTCCAGAATAAGCTCTTTTAATCAGGAAGCATTTTCCAACATACAGACCATCAAGGCATTTGATCTTATAAAGTCATATATCGATGAATTAAAAGAAATCCAGGAAGATCAGGTTAAGATCAGATTGAGCTATCAGAGGATTTCAATCATCACTTCTATCCTAATGGTTTCGGTGGGGCTTCTTGTTTCCTATACTTCCTACGGATGGGGTATTTACAGAGTGTGGAGCGGTGTTATCACCTATGGAACAATGACCATGTTCCTGACTCTTTCCTCCACTTTAAGCGGCTCTCTCAATAACCTGCTAACCCTTATTCCTTCCGGTATTCCTCTGGCCGGTGCTGCATCCAGACTTATGGAGATTGAGAATTTACATGAAGAGGATTTCTCGGGCCGTGATGAAGTAAAGAAGTACTTTGAAGAGCACGGTAAAGGCGGTCTTGGTATTAAGATTGACGATGTAAAATATACCTATAAAAACGGAAATGAAGTATATGACGGAGTCTCCCTTTACGCGGATCCCAATGAAGTTGTTGCTCTCATCGGACCTTCGGGAGAGGGTAAGACCACTATGCTGAGGCTCCTTCTGGCACTTATAAGACCTGCGGAGGGAAGTGCCGTGGTGTATGGTATAAATGCTGATCCGTTTCCTCTGACTTCTTCCGTTCGTCAGCTTATTTCGTATGTTCCTCAGGGAAATACCATGTTTTCCGGAACAATCGCAGATAATATGCGAAAGGTCAAAAAAGATGCAACGGATGATGAGATAATAGACGCGCTTAAGACAGCGTGTGCATGGAAGTTTGTAGAAAAATTGCCGAATGGTATTAACAGCGAGATCAAAGAAAGGGGCGGCGGCTTCTCGGAAGGCCAGGCCCAGCGGCTTTCCATCGCAAGGGCGATACTTAGAAGATCACCCATACTCTTGCTGGACGAAGCTACTTCAGCTCTTGACCCCGAAACTTCAAAACAATTGCTTAAAAATATAACAGAGGATAAATATCCCAGAACCTGTATCCTGACAACTCACAGACCGGCAATGCTTAAAGGCTGTGACAGGGTTTACAGGATAGCTGACAAACATTGTCATGAACTAAGTAAAGAAGAAATCAGGGAAGTCATTAATTCGTGATGTAATCCTGTAAGATCTTCTGAGCCTCCGGGTCTTTGGTGCAATACAGCCTTAATGAGGTGACTGCTTCCGATACCGGTTCAAGGTCATTGATCATTTTTTCCAGAGATGCCGAATTCCAAAGAGGAGAGATGGTGCGTCTGCTCAAGGTTACCAAAGCTTTTTCGAAGTTCAGCTTTTCAATACTGTTTTCGGGAGCCTGTTTCAGAAAGACAACACCGCCCAAGGGATAATCTCTGTTACTGAAGATTTCCGATGTTCCGCACCAGGGAATTCCGAATACAGTGGGTATACCGTTTAAAATGCCGATAAGGTTGAGGTCCCCGTTAATGTCCTCAGCATCGGAATAAGTAGTCCAAAGACGGGCATGAGTTGATTTTCCGGTTCCAGAGGGGGCGGAGAATAACCATGCTTTTTCTTTGTAAAGAACCGAAGCTGAGTGGATTGCATACATCCCCTTGCTTTCAGCCAGCATTAAGAAAGGAATCCTGATCGCGTGGAAGATTTCCTCGGCAGCGGTCTTTGCATCGTAACCTTCCTTCAGGCGGATTAGGGCCTTGTGACCTTCCTTTTGAATATACATATCCTTAACACAGATATTCTTCTTATATCTGATGATATGGTAAGAGACTGATCCGGAGATGGTCATCTCGGATGCATCTGTAAGGATTGTCTCTTTTTCGGAAACTGTGATATCTTTTTCAGTGGTGCATACAAAGAGATCGGCACTTGTTTCAAAGTCCGATCTGAAAGAGGCAAATTTGGCGTCAGTGAGGGCAGGATCTATAGACAGTTCCAGATTGAATCCTGCGATTGTAATCTTTAACGGCTCTGAAAATCCTGCATTTTGAAATGCATCTTCCAAAGTGATCGAGCCTTCATCTGCCTCTATGTCAGGCATATGAGGTTTTTCGCTTAGTATTATACCAAGCTTTTTCAGCTGATCTAAGAAAGCTTTGATATCTGAGGAAGCATCGCAGGTGGAATCGCCGGAAATCTGATTTTCCGATAAATATACGGATATAAGGTCATCTTCGGAATCAAAGTTTTCAAGCATATTCCAGATATCTGCACCGGAACTGCTTATCCTGATACCGCGTTTATGATCGCTGATGCTTTGCCCGAAGGGAAGCAGATAACAGCTTTTTCCTATATTTATCAATGTAAAATATGGGTTTTTATACATATGAACCTCACTGTCGGAATATTTTATCATTCATGAGGCAAAACTTCCATTTATGACGGATAAAGATACTCAAAAATCAAATCCCGAAACCCTGCTCAGAGAGGGTAAGGCAGTCTGTATTTCTCCGCGAGGCTACAGCAT
>JAEEXJ010000118.1 GCA_016291475.1 Lachnospiraceae bacterium
TGATATCAGGTCGGGATCGTTTAACCTTGTAAGTGCATAGATGTTGATAGGTTTCATAATATAAGTATGAATCGAAAAAGCTACTCTTTCATCCGTTTCCTATACGAAATATACTCCGCCGCATAACAAGGCAGGATTCCTATCGTATAGCTGATCAGATCCTCCGGAGAAAAACCTGTTCCGATGATTATCCTCAGTAACCTGTTTGTGATTCCCAGCCTGTCACAAAATCCCCACAGCTGTAGGAACTCAACCGCAAAAGCAAATATCAGTATAGCCGTAGGCAAAACAAACCATTGGACAGGTCTGTCCGGGCTTACGCTCCTGCACAGTGTATAGAGAAGTATCACCACCAGCACGTCTCCCAGATAGTTCCTTACCCATCCGGAAGCATACATTCCTATGACCACTTCGATCATAAGAAGAAGTATTGAAGCTATTATATAGACGGTTCTTTTCATCAACAGAAAAATCCTTCTTTTCACTCATTCACCTATTATTATAAGATAATCGAACTCTGCGGACAAATTGAATACATTTCGATTACATTTCTGTGTTATGTTCTTTGTGTGCACAAACGGAGGCAGATCATGATCGATATCTTATTAATTGAAGACGATCCGGATATAGCGGATAATCTGCAGGAATATCTGGGCAATGTAAGCGGCGGCGAATGGCGTATCCATATCGCGGATAACGGAGACGACGGTCTCGAACTTGCGACGCAGACGCTTTATTCCCTTATCCTTCTGGATATCGGTCTTCCAGGCCGTGACGGATTTGAAATATGCAAAAGCTTAAGGAGACGCGGCATACAGACTCCCGTGATCTTCGTTACCGCAAGATTTACCGAAGAAGATATTCTTAAAGGGTATGAGTTCGGCGGGGACGATTATATCGTAAAGCCCTTCTCCATGGCCCAGCTTGCCGCCAAGATCAAAGTATTCCTGAAAAGGTACTGTGAAGCGGATTGCCTTTCCGTTTCATATCTGAATCTTACCGCGGACAGTAAAGAAAGAAAACTTTATGCGGGCGGCAAAGAAATATCTCTTTTGCCCAGAGAATTCGACGTACTGTTCTATCTCATGCAGCACCCGGAGAGGCTGGTTTCAAAGGAAGAACTTCTGGTCCGCGTATGGGGATCTGACAGTGATGCCATCCCCCGCAATCTCGACAACCCCATTAAGAACATACGAAAAGCCATAGCCTCATCCGAAGCGGTAATAGTCACCCGGCGCGGATACGGCTACAGGCTGGAGGCAGGAAATGTCTAAGACAAGAAAAAGAAAACTGAATATAAAGGAAGAACCTAAGATCATTCTTTTTACGACGGTGATATGTGCGGCATTATGTCTTCTTATGATCCCGCTTGTAAGAAATACCGTGGTTTCATTCATCTACTCCATTGAGGGTCAGACATATGTCAGATCCTATATGAGAACTTATCTGAGACTCACACAAAACCTTGAGGATGGCACAAGTGAGGAACCTAAATCCGACGACTTCGATTCCATGGAAGATATTATCAATGTTTATTACAGTGTGCTTAACGATAAGACAGCCATCTCGGAATTTGAAATAGGATTACCCGGAGCAGCGGCATTGTCTGTCCCGCTTTACAGATACGGTGGAACGGTATGGATTGCAGACAGGAACACGAAAGAATTTGTCACAAGGGGTGATTACGTGGTACTGCGTGAGGGCGGAAAAAGAATGCTCTGTGACATAAGGGCATGTTATTCCGAAGAAGAATTGTCCCGCATATGTGAGCTTTTCAACAAGACTCTTGAGGAACCGACGTATATAGATGACATCCGTCAGTTTGATTATGTATATCCCTATATAGATAAGTATGTTTACAGAGACGGGATTGCCTACCCCCTTGTAATTACATTTCGTGATCCCGAAGGGGATAAAAGTTTTATTTCCGATATTCCCTTTGAATACGATCCGGCTGAAATTATAGAATCCGCAGAATGCATACTGGCGGATGACCTGCTTGATCCGGAGGATATGACATATCAGAAAGCTGTCAGAATCGCAGAAGATCATTACGCCCGGTTTGCAATGGATTATACAAATTATCCCTTGGATAATATCCACGATTTCGAAAGAGGATACATCGTCAAGGTAACATCGGAAAAAACCGACAGATATGTTATCTGCCAGGCAGAAGTGATCAATTATAAGGGCATACTGAATTATGCAACTGCTGCCGCATGGCTTATCATCATCCTGTTTGGCTCCATCACCGCTTTAGTCCTGTGCAGGAAAGCAAAACGCAAACGGGAAAAAGCGGAATACGAAAGAAGTGTCACAAACGCACTGGCACATAACTACAAATCATCACTGATGGTTTTAAGGAGCTGCGCGGAAAACCTGATCTGGGGCGTGTCGGGCGAAAAGAAAACTCAGTATGAGCAGAAGATCATCTCAGAGACAGACCGTATGAACGAAGCGACCGAGAAGATTCTTTCATTCTACAGGACAGGTGTCGCCGGATATGAACCTGTTTCGGAGACCATTGATACATCTGCGGTATGCAGAAAACTGATAGATAAATATGAAAACATATCCGCAGAAAGAAAGCTTGAATGGAAAGTGGATGATGCAGATAAATTCGAATTTGAGGGAGATACGGTTCTGTTTTCAATGGCAATGGATAATCTCATCGGAAACGCCGCAAAGTATGCTGCGAGCGGTTCTGCAGTCGTTATCAGGACGGACAGTTCAGGCATGACTCTTGAGAACAAGTGGAATCCCGTAGATAAATTCATTAAGAAACCAAAGCTTTTCTTTGAAGCATTCGTCACAGGCGATGACACTCCCGGAAGATCCAATTCCGGCCTTGGACTCAGCGTTGCAAAGGACCTTCTTAATCGCATGAAGCTTAAGATCACCGCAAAGCCGGACCGGGAAAAAGTCACATTCGAGATCAGAAAGAAATAAATATGTTAAGAGGTACGGCGGATATCCACCGTACCTCTTTTTTGTGTCTCAAGGACTGTTCGTGATCCGAAGAATCACACTGACTCAAAGTCTACTTCAAAGTCTACTGTCCGGTAGACTTTGGATCAGATATCCAGCTTCTTATCGAGTATATTCTTTGAAATGCGGTACATGACCACCGCGGTAATCCCATAGATCAGGATGTTCACCAGCGACCTGTCGACTTCAGTCACAAAAACCGTTTCCGGTCCAAAGATGTCATAGCCTTTACCTGTCATAAAAAAGCTTTCTCCGCACATAATCTCTATCCTGTTAAACAGATCCACGATAAGGACATGAATATAGTACATGACAATCCCGGTCAGAAATATGACGCCTTTCTTTTGAAGGATGCTGTATTTCCCGCAGATACGGCTTGCCAGTGTCAGCGTAAAGATGAAGGATATATAGATATTAACGGCGATAACGGCAAAGGCAATGATGAAAATGAGAATGGTCATAACCGTCTTAAGACCGGGTGCCCGAAGACTGTTCATTTCATAGGTTTCGATCAGATCACCGTAAACATTTCCGACTCCCCAGCGTTCAACTCTTCTTGCGGTCACAGCATCGGAAATACCGAGCCCGGCAAAAAATATGACGATCATAATTCCGGTCCACAAAAATGCACATTTCAGATTCGTCTGAAGATGAACATGATTCTTTACTGGAAAAGAAAGGCTTATAAGCCCCTCATCGGTAAAAAGAATGTTGTAATATCTTTTTACCATCATAATTGCGGCACATAAAATAAATAACGCGCTGATGATCGTAAGTACGGTTTTCATGATGAATGCCCTGTCTGTAGATGCACCGTTTGATATTGCGGAGCAGATTACGGAAATAGCGGAATATATGGCGACAAAACCCGTTATGAAGAGCATCATCTTTCTGATATCTTTATTTTCCAGCTTATATAATCTCCTGTTCATCTGAATTCCTCCATATACGCATCCGCAAGGGATTTTCCGGTCTCGCTGCGGATCTCATCAACGGATCTGTGGAAAAGAATGCTTCCATCTTTTATAAAGACTGCTTCGTCAAGTATCTGTTCTACATCTCCTATCTGGTGAGTCGTGATAAGAAGTGATGACTCTTCCGGAACACACCCCAGCATGATCCTGATGATATTCTCCCTGGCCACAGGATCGACTCCGTTAAACGGTTCATCCAAAACAAAAAGTTTTGCTTTTCTGGACATAGTGAGAACTATAAGAAGCTTCTCTGCATTTCCCTTTGAGAGCTTCCCCACATGATCGGTAACATCCAACTTCAGTTCCTGAAGTTTTTCTGCAGCGGTCTTTTTATCGAAGTCATCATACATAAGTTCGTACATATCGAGGAGATCGCTTATCCTGCTTTCCTTTCTGAAAGGGACTCTGTCGGGAGAATAAGACAATACAGCCTTTGTTTTCTCACCAACCTCTTCACCGCAGATCCTGATGCATTTATCTACATCACAGAGCATTCCGGTGACTAGCTTGATAAATGTGGTCTTGCCGCTTCCGTTGGGTCCGAACATTCCCACTATCTTCCCGGATTCCAGGTTCAGGCTTACTTTGTTAAGGGCTTTCTTTTTACCGTAAGTATATGTAAGATCCTTGCATTCAAGTATTGTGCTCATATTCTCACCTCACAAAAGCCCGATGGCTTCCTCTCTGTCTATTCCAAGTTCCTTCATCCTGGCCATGAATTCCGCAGCAGATCTCTTAGCAAGCTCTCTTCTCGTCCTGTCGATGAGCTTTCTGTCTTCCGTCACAAACCTTCCGCTTGTACGCTGCGTGTAAACAAGCCCCAGCTTCTCAAGTTCACCGAAGGCCTTCTGCATCGTATTGGGATTGACCGCGGCTTCCACCGCCAGCTCTCTCACTGCCGGAAGCTTGTCACCCGGAGCAAATTTTCCGGATACGATATCCGATTCTATCTTCTCTACGATCTGTATGAAGATCGGTTTGTCAGAGTCCAAATTCCAAGGCATCCCGTCACCTCCCGAAATATCAAAAACAAAGAATATATTGTACCACTTGAATAGTACAGTAACACAGTATTCGTTTCCTGTAAAGTGAATATAAAAAATGCTATAATGACGAAGGCGGAACAGGGAACTGTTCCTGCCTTCACCAAATGTTAAAAGGGAGGTAGCGGATTATGCTTTCAACCATATTGTTAATCTGTGGCGGAGTGCTGTATGCGATAGCATGGGCTGCATTGTGCCTTTCGAAATACCATAAATGGAACAGAAGAAAAAAGAATTGCACCCGGGAAATATCTGCAGAGGTGATCAAAGTTTTGGAAAGAAAACCAATGCGCGGTTCATCCATGCTCTATAAGCCTGTCTTCAGGCCTATGGATGCACCGGAGGGCACGGTCATAGACTCTGCCTATTATTCGAATCTGATCTCCTTTAAGGTCGGAGATATTGTCACGCTGTTTGTCAATCCGAATAACATTCAGGAATTCCTGTACAAAGATGACTCCCTGAATAAAGGAAAAACCGCAGATATAATATGCTGTATTATACCTGCGGCCATTATTATTATCTGGATCCTGCTTTCGCTCTGAGAAACAGAGAGGACAGTTTAGCCGTTTCTTATCTGGACCCTGCTTTTGCTTTGATGAGCATGAAGTCCGGCTTGTGAAGATTGTCACTGTAGTCAGGATATTTAGCTATTATCTCCTCATCGGGATATGGCTCAAGTACCTTCTCCACGGTAAATCCGTGATCCGTGAGCGTATTGATGATCGTTGAGAACATCCTGTGGTATTTCTTGACGCCTTCAACAAACCATTCGGATTCTTTTTCACTTTCGACACAGTAATTCTTCACATTAACATGAAGCTTGCGCCCATTCTCATCTCTGGTCCAACGCTCTCCGTCTGTGTGACAGGTGTTTAAGGGATGCTCCTGAGAATAGATGAAGTAACCGCCCTTTACCAGCTTGTCAGCTATCTTACCCACCACCCCGTCAAAATCCTCGATATAGTGCATGGCAAGTGAGCTGATGACAACATCGAAATCTCCCTCTGCTTTTTCCAGATCTTCCATGGGAAGCCTTAAGTATTCTATCTTTTCATCGGAATTTTCCTGCTTTGCAATCTCAAGCATCTTCTCGGAGATATCGATTCCGACGACTTTTTCCGCACCCATTTCCACGAATTTCTTACAATGCTCACCGAAGCCGCAGCCCAGATCCAGCACTCTCTTACCTTGCAGATCAGGGAGCAGGGAAAATAATGCCGGCATTTCAAACAAAATGTTTGCGTTTACTTCTCTTTCACGGATTTTCTTGTATCCCTCGAAAAAAATCTCATTATCATAAATGTTCTGTTTGGCCATGTTTTCTCCTATATTGAATCTGCACGTTAATATACCTTTCTGACGATAACACAATCTAAAGTATTGTGCATTCAACCGATAGTATATTCCGTGTATCACTCAGAACTGAAGTATCCTCTCCCAACGCAATCCATACACTTTCTATGTTCCGCCGGAATATATATCTAAATTGTAAGCATGAACTGTGATCATCTCATCATGGTCGACTGTAAAATTTCTATTTCTGCGGGGATTTACAGCCAGCTCTGTTGATTATCATAACCTAAAACTTGGTTTGGGCTGTAAAATTTCTTTTTCTGCGGAAATTTACAGCCAGCTCAGTTGATTATCAAAACCTAAAGCTTGGTTTGGGCTGTAAAAAATCTTTTTCTGCGGGAATTTACAGCTAACTCTGATGATTATCATAACCTAAAACTTGGTTTGGACTGTAAAATTTCTTTTTCTGCGGGAATTTACAGCCAGCTCTGTTGATTATCAGCGCCTAGAGCTTGGTTTGGGCTGTAAAATCTCGTTTTCTGTGGGGATTTACAGCCGGCTCTGTTGATTATTTTTTGGCGGATGGATTCCTTATCATCTATAAGACTGAAACCGGACTTCATCGCCTATACATGATTCATAGCATAAATCGGAGTAATTGTCATACTTACTTATTCAGTGTAATATTAGGAGCGTGCTTAAATGCACGATAATAATCATTGAAGATCAATGGGAGAACAATAATGCTTGAAGTAAGTCATGTAACCAAAAAATATGGCAAGACCATCGCCTGCGACGATGTCTCTTTCACCCTGGATTCGGGAAGCCTTACGGTTCTGCTCGGTCCTAACGGTGCAGGAAAAAGCACCATTATCAAATCCATAATCGGATTTCTAAAATACGCCGGAGCAATAACCGTTAACGGAATTCCCAATAAAACTTCCGAAGCAAGAAAGATCATGGGGTACATCCCCGAGATTCCTTCGCTTTATCCCACACTTACAGTTGCAGAGCATATGGAATTCATCGCCAGAGCTTATAAGATGACTGACTATAAAACGAGGGTGGATGAGCTTTTGGATCGTTTTGAACTTTCCGATAAGAAGAAAAAATTCGGAGATGAGCTTTCCAAAGGAATGCAGCAGAAACTTAATCTATGTCTCGGACTTCTTCCGGATCCACAGATAATACTCCTTGATGAGCCTTTATTGGGACTTGATCCCCACGCGATCAAAGAACTTAAGAAATTGATAGAGGAAATGCGTCAGTCAGGAAAGACTATGCTCGTATCCACCCATATCATTGACAGTGTGGATATGATTTGGGACCGAACCGTAATAATGCAGGGCGGCAAAGTAAGAGCAAATGTTACTAAGAATGAGATTGACGGCAGGAATATTACCCTGGAAGATCTTTTCTTCGAGGTGACCGAAGGGCTCGAGAAGCAGGATGTCAGCTTGTCAGATAATTCCGAATCCTCGGAAGCCGGGGAGGGTTCCGCAGAATGAGAACCTTTCTATACTATGTCGTTCATACGATCATAAATACACTGAAAAAATTATTTAAAACCTGGCTTGTGTTCTTTTTCGCGATATTTATCATCGCAATGCTGGTAGGTTTAGGAGTCGGTACTGCCATCAGTAAGATTTCCGATACCATAGAGGAAGAAACTGCGACAGAGGAACAGGTTGATGAGGACGAAGATACCCCTTCCGGATTAGAAGTCTTTATGGAGGAACACAATCTGGACAAAGCCGGTATTACCGATCTAATTGTAACTGCAGCATTCTTTCTTCTTATTTCATTAAGTATGATGGGGGCTGATAAATCAGGGCAGTTATTTAAGCCTGCGGATGTAACTCTTCTATTCCCATCACCGATGAAGCCGCAATCTGTGCTGATGTTCAGACTGATGATGAATCTCGGACTTAATCTGTTCCTTGCGGTTTATATGCTCTTCCAGCTCCCGAACCTGATACTTAATGCAGGATTCAGTGTTTGGGGGTCATTTTCGATAATCATTGCCTATGGCCTTGTAATGGCATTCAGTACTCTTGCACAGGTTACTATTTATACCGTGTTCAGCAAGGGTGAGGGCAATAAAAAGAAAAATATCGGAAAGATCCTTTTAG